>CABUBY010000010.1 GCA_902489955.1 uncultured Collinsella sp.
ACCCGGCCGCCTGGAGCTGCTCAAAGCACGAAAGGTCGCTAAAACTCTCGTTCATGACGGCAACAATCGTCGGCTTGATTTCATTGAACTGGGCAACGGCCGCCGCGCGCTGCTCGCTCGAGCCATACGTGCTGTCGTAGGTGGCGGCGAGCTCCTGCTCGATGCTCTGCGCCTCATCGGGCGTATAGTCTTCGGGTTTCTCAATGGGCAACTCGTTGACCATTTCGGTGAACGAAGTGATAAAACCCTGAGACGCATACGTGGTGATGGGCTGCCAACGGTCAAATCCAAAATTCAGCGCCTGCTCCAAGTCGATGCTGGAAAAGCCCGAGAGCCCCACAACGGTCACTAGCAGAAAAGCGCAGAGGTTGGCGGCGATTGCGGGGAAGACATGGGTGGGCGTACGGAGCTTTCTCGGTCGGATAAGCGAAAGAAGCCCCAGGGAAATCTCCAGCAGGGCGAGAGAGGTTACGATTCCGGCGGTAAAGGTAAACTCGTATCCCTCGCTCACTTCCATTGCGGTGCCAAGGGCCAAGATATCGCTTGGCAGGATGGCCTCGCCTTTAAACGTTATGACGAAGTGCTCGGCAATGCCAAGGATGCAACAGGCGACGGGCACGAGGGCCATGACGCCTCCATGACGCTGTCCCAGCAAATAAAGGGAGAGCAGAACCGTCGCGAGCAGCCCGACGGAAAACCCGAATGAGTTGGCGGGAATGCGATAGAACGTTTCGTTACAGGCAATTTCGAGTGAAACGAACGAGAGCGCTGAAACAGCGGCGATGACAAGGATGTCACGGCAAATACAGGCAACCGTTCCCGTCGCAAGATCGGTTTGGTCGATAAGTCCCGAAACCAAGGGTTCGACAAGAAGTATGACGGCGGCAGCACCGAGCGCCGAATAAGAAAGGACCCATAGGGAACTGTCCTCATTTACGAGCAATTGATTCGTAATCCATGAAGCTACCACGCCGAGCGGGATGAGGAGCGTCGCGCACCAAAAGACGCGGGCAATGGGCGGCTTTTCATTGTGTTTGATTGAAAAATACACGCGCACGACGACGGTGGCCACGATAAGGACGGCGATGAATATGGGCAGATTGGCCATGTCGCTCGAAGTGATTTCAAGGGGGATATCTTCGGTCATGGACGTTCCTCTGTTACAGCAAATTAAGTTCAGTATTAGATTACTGTAACCTCTCCACGGTATTTCGAGAAACAAAGCACCCGATACGCAAAGCTAAAGGTCTGCGAATCTTGTATTACGAACATCTGTGCGCGTCGAGTGCGCTAAACTCATCGACAGTATGATTCGATGCAATAGGAGGCAAGGAGCTTCCATGTCTGATTCTTCTATCGTTATTCGCGGCGCTCGTGAGCACAACCTCCGTGATATCGATGTTTCCATTCCGCGTGACCAACTCGTGGTCATTACCGGTCTTTCTGGCTCGGGCAAGAGTTCGCTGGCATTTGACACTATCTATGCCGAGGGCCAGCGTCGATACGTCGAGAGCCTTTCGAGCTATGCGCGCCAGTTCTTGGGCCAGATGGACAAACCCGACTTGGATTCAATCGACGGCCTTTCGCCGGCTGTCTCAATTGATCAAAAGACGACATCCAAGAACCCGCGCTCGACGGTGGGCACCGTAACCGAGATTTATGACTACCTGCGACTGCTGTTTGCTCGCGTCGGTACGCCGCACTGCCCCGAGTGCGGTCGGGTTATCGAGCGCCAAACCACCGACCAGGTCGCCGATAAGGTCCTGGCGGCGGGAGAGGGTCGTCGTGCGTTTGTGCTGGCACCGGTGGTACGCGGGCGAAAAGGCGAGTACACCAAACTGTTTGAGGACCTTCGCGCCGAGGGCTTTAGCCGCGTGCGTGTCGACGGCGAGGTTCGCTCGCTTGATGACCCTATCGATTTGGATAAGAAATTCAAGCACGATATCGAGGTCGTGGTCGACCGCATCGTGATTCGCGAGAACTCGCTGGGCCGTATTGCCGAGTCCGTTGAACAAGCGACTGCGCTGGCTCATGGCAATGTAAACGTGTACATGCTGCCCGATCGTGATGCTCCCGAGGGGACCGAGGGCGAGCTGCTGGAGTATTCGTTGGCCCTGGCGTGCCCGGAGCATGGACACTCCATTGACGATCTTCAGCCGCGTGATTTCTCGTTCAACGCGCCCTATGGCGCGTGCCCCGAGTGCGATGGCCTGGGCTTTAAGAAGACGGTCGATGCCGAGGCCCTAATCGAAGACCCCTCGAAGTCGATCGCCGACGGGGTCTTTGGCAGCCTGTTTGGCAACTCTAACTACTATCCGCAGATTTTCGCTGCGGTCTGCAAACACTTTAAGGTGAGCGTCGATACGCCGTGGGAGGATCTGCCTCCGCGGGTGCGTCGTGCGTTTTTAGACGGCATGGGCGACCAGAAGATTTCGGTCGACTATCAAAAGCTCGATGGGCGCCGCAGCCAGTGGGACACCAAGTTCTCGGGCGTGCGCAATATCCTGTACGAGCGCTATACCGAGACGACGAATGAGAACACCAAGGCGCGCTTGGAGAAGTACATCCGCGAGGAGCCGTGCTCGAGTTGCCATGGTGCTCGTTTGCGCCCCGAGATGCTCGCCGTTACCGTAGGCGGTAAGTCCATTTACGAGGTCTGCTGCCTATCGTGCCGCGAGTCGCTCGAGTTTTTTGAGGGCTTGGAGCTTACCGAGCGCCAACAATTTATCGGCGGGCGCATCGTTAAGGAAATCCTGGAGCGCCTGCGCTTTCTGGTCGATGTCGGACTCGACTATCTGACCCTCGACCGTGCCTCGGCGACGCTTTCCGGAGGCGAGGCCCAGCGCATTCGCCTGGCAACGCAGATCGGCGCCGGCCTCATGGGTGTCCTGTACATTTTGGACGAGCCATCGATCGGCCTCCATCAGCGCGATAACGAGCGCCTGATCAAGACGCTTGAGCGCCTACGCGATATCGGCAATACCGTCATCGTCGTCGAGCATGATGAGGATACGATTCGTGCTGCCGACTATGTGATCGACATGGGCCCCGGCGCGGGCGTGAACGGCGGACACGTGGTCGCCGCGGGAACGCCTGCCGATATCATGGCGTGCCCCGATTCGATGACGGGTGCCTACCTGACCGGCAGGCGAATGATTCGGGTTCCCGATGAACGCCGCAAGCCCGGTCGCGGCTGCCTTAAGATCACGGGCGCCCGCGCCAACAACCTCAAAAACGTTACCGCCAAGATCGAGTTTGGTACGCTTACGGTTGTTACCGGCGTGTCGGGATCGGGTAAGAGCTCCCTGGTTACCGACACCATCGCACCTGCCCTTACGAATGCCATTCACCGTTCGACGCGCCCTGTGGGTCCGTATAAGAAAATCGAGGGCATCGAGTGTATCGATAAGGTTATCGATATCGACCAGTCGCCGATTGGCCGCACGCCGCGTTCCAACCCCGCTACGTACATTGGCCTGTGGGATGATCTTCGCGCGCTGTTTGCGAGTACGCCGGAGTCGAAGGCGCGCGGCTACTCGCCGGGACGTTTCTCCTTTAACGTGAGCGGCGGTCGCTGCGAAGCATGCAAGGGCGACGGACAAATTAAGATCGAGATGCACTTCCTTCCCGATATCTATGTCCCCTGTGAGGTCTGCGGCGGCAAACGCTATAACCGCGAGACGCTTGAGGTCACCTACCGTGGTAAGACCATCTCTGACGTGCTCGACATGAGCGTCACCGAGGCGCTGGCCTTCTTTGGGAATATCCCGCAGATTAAGCGCAAGCTCCAGACGCTGTACGATGTGGGCTTGGGCTACGTGAGCCTGGGCCAGCCCGCCACGACGCTTTCGGGCGGCGAGGCGCAGCGTGTGAAACTCGCCAAGGAGCTTCATCGACGCCAGACGGGCAAGACGTTCTATATTTTGGACGAGCCGACGACCGGCCTTCATTTTGAGGACGTCCGCCAGCTGCTCGATGTGCTGCAGCGCTTGGTCGATGCGGGCAACACGGTGCTAGTGATTGAACACAACCTTGATGTCATCAAGGTTGCCGACCGCCTGATCGATATGGGTCCCGAGGGCGGTAACGGCGGCGGAACCGTCGTGGTTTCGGGCACACCGGAGCAGGTTGCGGACTGTCCGCAGAGTTATACGGGCAAGTTTTTGGCGCCGTTGCTCAGACGTGACCGGGAGCGTCAGGCTCAACTTGATGCTCAATAAATAGGCGATTCAGTTTATGGGCGCCATCGACTCCTTGTGATTCGATGGCGCTTGCTGTGCCGAAGTGACGTATGCAGCCGAATTGGACATATACTTAATCCTTGCGTCCGAATGCGAGGGAAAGGATATGTCATGGCAAAGGCTGTAAAGACGCCAAAAACCAATGCGATGCGCGAGCTGGAAAGCGCCGGCATTTCCTATGTTCTACATACGTACGAAGACAATGGCGATGAGTCGGTGGGCCTGGGAGTCGCGATTTCGGAGCAGCTTGGCGAGGAGCCCGGTCAAGGATTTAAGACTTTGGTCTGTGTGACACCGTCCAACGACTATGTCGTGTGCTGCATCCCTGTTGCCGACGAGCTCGATTTAAAGTCCGCCGCGCGTGCCGCGGGGGAGAAGTCCTTGGCCATGATGCATGTGAAGGATTTGCTTGCAGCGACTGGCTACGTTCGCGGCGGCTGCAGCCCAGTCGGTATGAAAAAACGCTACCGGACGCTTATTGATGAGACGTGTGTCCTTTGGGATACCATTTTTATTTCGGGAGGCAAGCGTGGTTATCAGCTCGAGCTTGCACCCGATGATTTAATTGCATTTTGCGGGGCGACGGTTGCCGCGATTACGAGAGAGGACTGAGCGATGCCGCAGGAAGAATTGAAGCGCGGAGCTCATTTTGCAAAAGAATCTGCGCCTCAGACACCCTCATCCGAAGCTTCTTCGTCGCGAGATGACACTGACGACATGGGCTCGTCGGACTACTCCACGGTTGGTCGTTCCGCCGGGCTTATGACCATCCTGACCATCGTGTCTCGCGTCACCGGTTTTATCCGCACGTGGGCAATGGCGGCCGCTATCGGCATGTCGCTACTCTCGTCCTCCTATCAGGTCGCCAACAACCTGCCCAATATGCTCTACGAACTCGTGATGGGCGGCATGCTCGTAACGGCGTTTTTGCCCGTGTACATGGGCGTGAGGTGTGAGCAGGGTCGCGAGGCCTCGAACGAGTACGTGGGCAACCTGCTCGGCATTCTGCTTTTAGTGCTGGGTGGCATTTCGTTGCTGGGGACCGTGTTCGCCCCGGGCTTTATCTGGACGCAATCGTTCCTTTCGGGTGACGGTGGCAGCATGGATACCGCTGCGTTCATGTTCCGTTTCTTTGCCATCCAGATTCTGTTTTATGGTTTGGGCTCGGTGTTCTCGGGCGTTCTCAACGCACACCGCGACTACTTTTGGTCGACGTTTGCCCCGGTCCTCAACAATGTGATCGTCATTGCGAGCTTTATGGGTTTTGCGCCCGTGTCCGCACAGTTTGGCGAACGTGCCGGCATCATCTTGATTGCGGCCGGTACGACCCTCGGTGTCTTTGTTCAGATGGCATGTCAGATTCCCGCGCTTGGCAAGCACGGCGTGCATCCCCATATCCATATCGACTTTAAGGACCCCGCGCTGCGCCAGACGATTGCGCTCGGTATCCCGACGCTGCTCGCCACGGTGTGCATGTTTGTCTCGACTTCTATCACCAACGCTGCCGCGCTGGTGGTCCAGCCCGAGACGGGTCCTTCCGTCATCGCCTATGCGCGCCTGTGGTACACGCTGCCCTACGCGCTGATTGCCGCCTCGCTTTCGACGGCGCTCTATACCGAGCTCTCTCATGACGCACAGGAGAAGGATTACGACAGCGTTCGCACGGGCATTTCGCGTGGCGTCGCCCAGATGCTGTTCTTCCTGATTCCGTTCGCACTGTACCTGATTGTCTTCGCACGTCCGCTCAATATGATCTACTGTGCTGGCAAGTTCGATGAATCCGGCGTGGCGCTGGTGTCCGAGTACCTTGTCTACCTGGCGCTCTCGCTGCCGCTCTACGGCGTGGTCGTGTTGATGCAGAAGAGCTTCTCTGCCTTGCTCGACATGAAGCCCTATAGCCGCTATTGCCTGTATTCCGCCATCGGCCAGGCCGGCTCGGTTCTGCTGTTTGGCGTTGTGCTGGGCTTCGGTATGCCGGCAATCGCGCTTTCGTATGTCGTCGACTACGTGATCTTGGTCGGCTGTTCGCTGTGGTGGCTGCGTCGTCGCCTGCGTGGCCTTCAGGTCAAATCTATCCTACATGGCGGTTTCTTTGGCCTTTTGCTCGGTGGCCTAGGTGCTGCCGCAGGCGCCGGCGTCATGTGGGCGCTTGAACACTTTGTCGGGGCACTTGGCGGCTCGATTCTGATTACTCTTGGCTACGTTTGCGTTGCGGGTGTCGCCTCGCTTGTTGTTACCTTTGGCCTTGCCGTCGTCCTTAAGATGCCCGAGGTCTCGGCGCTGCTTCGTCGCAAGTAGGTGCGCGTGGCCGGTCACGACAACATACCAACGCTTGCCGAGCAGGTTTCGCGCGTTCCCACACAGCCCGGATGCTACCTTTGGAAGGATGCCAAGGGCGATGTCATCTACGTGGGCAAGGCAAAAAACTTGCGTTCCCGTATGCGCCAGTACGTGACACTGCAGGATGAGCGTCAAAAGATCCCGCTGATGATGCAGCTGGTGGCGAGCTTTGACTATATCGTGGTGGAGACCGAGCACGAGGCGTTGGTGCTCGAGCGCAATTTGATTGGTCAGTACCATCCGTACTTTAACGTCGACCTCAAGGATGACAAGAGCTACCCCTTTATCGCCATTACAAAGGGCGACCTGTATCCCGCTATCAAATATACGCGCGAGCGTCATAAGCCGGGAACGCGTTATTTTGGTCCCTATACCGATAGCCGTGCGGCACGTGAGACGATAGATACGCTGCGCAAGGTTATCCCCATCTGCTCCGCATCCTGTGCGGAGTGGCGTCGTTGTCGTCGTATCGTCGAGTCCCACAGGGGCGAGGAAGACATCGTCAATATGATTTGCGCGCAAAACGGGCGTCCCTGCTTTGACTACCATGTCGGGCGCGGCCCGGGTGCGTGTGTCGGCGCGATTTCTCCTACGGACTATGCCAAGAACGTCAAACGTGTCGAACGTTTTTTGTCGGGCCATCGCAAGGATGTCGTCGATGAGCTGACCTCCGAGATGACGGATGCCGCCGAGGCGCTCGACTTTGAGCGCGCGGCACGCGTCAAACGTCGTTTGGAGGTCATCAGGGGTCTGGACGACCGTCAGCAAGTCGTTTTTCCCTCCAGTGTCGATATCGATGTCATCGGTTTCTATCGCGAGGAGACCATCTCCGCCGCTTGCGTCTTTGTCGTGCGTGAGGGTCGAACGGTTCGAACCTGCGAGTTTATTCTCGATAAGGGTTTGGATGTCGACGAAGAGGAGCTTCAATCGGGCTTTCTTAAGCGCTATTACGACGAGACGGCTGATATTCCAGCTGAGATAAACCTCTCTGTCGAGCTTGAGGATGCGGAGGCGCTGGGGGAGTGGCTTGCAGGCAAGCGCGAGCGTTCCTGCCATCTCCATAGGCCGCAGCGTGGCGAAAAGCACCGTTTGCTCGATATGGCATCCAAAAATGCGCGCCATGCCCTCATGCGCTACATGATGCGAACGGGGTACGCTGACGACCGCACCAATCAAGCGCTCCTGGAGCTCGAAAGCGCGCTGGCGCTGCCGGCGCCGCCGTTGCGTATCGAGTGCTTCGATATCTCTACACTGCATGGCACCTTTACGGTCGCCTCGATGGTGGTGTTTACCAACGGGCGCGCCGACAAGAGCCAGTACCGTCGTTTTAAAATTCAGGCCGAATTGGACGAGGCAAACGACTTCGTGTCGATGTCCGAGGTTTTGGGACGACGCTATGCTCCCGAGCGCATGGCCGACGAGCGCTTTGGCTCGCGCCCCGATTTGCTCGTTGTCGATGGCGGTAAGCCGCAATTGACCGCTGCGATCAAGCAACTTGAGGCTCTTGGGCTCGATATACCAGTTTGTGGCTTGGCAAAGGCCGATGAGGAAGTTTTTGTGCCTTGGGACGAGACTCCCGTCGTGCTGCCGACCGGGTCTGCTTCGCTCTATCTAATTAAACAGGTGCGCGATGAATCGCACCGTTTTGCAATCACATTCCATCGTGAGTTGCGCGATAAAGCCATGACAGTTTCGGTACTCGATGACGTTCCAGGCGTGGGACCCACCAGAAAACGTGCCCTTATGCGCCATTTTGGTTCGATGAAGCGTTTGCGTGCGGCAAGCGAGCAGGAGATTGCAGAAGTTCGAGGCGTTCCGGCCGATGTCGCCAAGGCGGTCCACGAGGCGCTCGTTGCATGGAATGCCGAGCGCGCCCAGACATCGGCCAACCGTTCCGAAAACTAAATGCGCTTCTAAACAACTGATATACATGATTGGCCGATTTTCAATCATTTATTTCGCGGCGATTACCAGCCGATTTCTGGTTTTATTAACGCTAAAACGTTTGACTAGCCATGGTGAACAACCCTGCTATCCTGCGGGTTGACGAAGACTGATATCTCACCTCGTCGATACATACTGTCTGACGAATCGTTTGTCAATGAATTCGGTGAACGGTAGTAAATACCGTTCAAGCGTATGTATGTATCGGTCGCCGAGCGCGGCACCTCAGTTGGGTACGTCGGTAGGTAAGGTATATATCGTCCGCAAGTTGCGCGGGGGCAAGTCTAGGTGCTCCCGAGTAAGATTCTCTATTGATAGGAGAAGACATGGCCATCATCAACAAGGGTATGTCCAGGCGTTCGTTCCTCGGCCTCACCGGCAGCGTCGCTGCTGTCGCAGGGCTTGGTCTCACCGGCTGCGGCGGCAGCTCTAGCGACGAGGGTTCCGCTTCCGGTTCCACCGATTCCGCCAACCGTGGCGGCGGCGTGATCACCGCTGGTTCCGCTTACGCTCCGTCCAGCTTCGATCCCGCCAGCACCGGCTCCGCTGTGGGCCTGGGTGCTAACTGGCACGTCGTCGAGGGCCTCTACGGCATCGATTACCACGACTACAGCACCTTCAACGAGCTCGCCACCGACGATCCCAAGTCTGTGGACGACACCACTTTCGAGGTCACCATCCGCAAGGGCGCCAAGTTCTCCGATGGCACCGAGGTCACCGCTGACGATGTCGTTGCCTCCTACACCGCTTGCGCCGCTTCCGCTACCTATGCTCCGTTCTTCCAGCCCTTCGAGTCCATCGAGGCCAAGGACGCCAGCACCGTGACGGTCAAGACCAAGGTCCCCAACTTCTCCCTGCTCAAGGATCGTCTGGCCATCGTCCGCGTTACCCCGGCCACCCAGACCGAGGAGGATCGCGCCAAGCAGCCGATCGGCTCCGGCCCCTGGATGTATGACTCTATCTCCGATACCGAGATCACCCTGGTTCCCAACCCCGAGTACAACGGTGAGTATGCTGCCGAGGATAAGAAGATCCAGTACAGCATCCTGACCGACCCCACCGCTCGCGTTACCGCTCAGCAGGAGGGCTCCACGCTCGTTATGGAGCTCGTTACCGCTGACGCCGTCGACCAGCTCGAGAGCGCCGGCTGCAAGATCGATAACGTCCAGGGTTTCGGCACCCGCTTCATCATGTTCAACGTCGCCAAGGAGCCTTGGAACAACGTCAAGGTCCGTCAGGCTGTCATGTATGCGCTCGACACCGAGAAGATGGTCAGCAACACCTTCGCCGGCCTTGCCACCGCTGCCAGCTGCTACCTGCCCAAGAGCTTCACCAACTATCATGAGGCTTCCACGGTGTACAAGACCGACGCCAAGAAGGCTAAGAAGCTCATCGAGGAGTCTGGCATCACCCCGGGTGCCATCACCCTGCGCACCACTGACAACGAGCAGATTAAGGGCATGGCCGCCCAGGTCAAGAACGACCTCGACGCTCTCGGCTTCGATGTGACCATCCAGACCGATACCTCGCCGGCCACCTACGCTGCCATCGACGGCGGCGAGGCCTACGATATCCTCCTTGCCCCTGGCGATCCTTCCTGCTTCGGCGCCGACCCCGACCTGCTGCTCAACTGGTGGTACGGCGACAACGTCTGGATGCAGACCCGTTGCCCGTGGAAGGAGTCCGCTGAGTGGCAGAAGCTCCACAGTCTCATGGACGAGGCTCTTGCCGCCGAGGGCGACGAGCAGCAGAAGAAGTGGAACGAGTGCTTCGACATCATCGCCGACAACGCCGTTCTCTACCCCGTTGTCCACGTCAAGACCGTCTCCGCTTCCTGGGACGATCCGTCCACTGCGCCCAACGGCGAGGCCCTCGATGGCTTCAAGGGCATCGGCACGACGAGCATGTCCTTCAGGGGCGTTGCGACCGTCAAGGCGTAAGACTCGCTTGAGTCTGTATGCAGGATGTCGGTCGTTGGGACCGTATCCTCATAGTTGAAACAAAGACCCGGGCGGCAACGATGTCGCTCGGGTCTTGTAATGAGTATCCGTACTCATATACCAGTTGGTCCTACCGACAAAAGAAAGGGGAGAGAACGTGAACAACTTGCTACGTTTGATTGGAAGGCGTCTTGTGGCGCTGCCGATCATGGCATTGGGCGTCACCGTCCTGGTGTTCTTCCTTATGTCGTTCTCCAAGACCGACCCCGCCTACACGGCGTTGGGTGACGGTGCCTCGCCCGAGGCGGTTGCCGAGTACCATGAGAAGTATGGTCTGGACGACCCCTGGCCCGTGCGCTACGTGCGCTATATGGGCGATCTGATCCATGGCGACATGGGCACCTATGGTGCTGCTCGCAACTCCGTTGCCAAACGCATCTCCACGGCCCTGCCCGTCACGATGCAGCTGACCTTTATCGGTCTTGCCATCGGTGCAGTCGTTTCGTTTTTGCTCGGCGTCATCGCGGCACTGTATCGCGACAAATGGCCGGACCAAGTGATCCGCGTCTTTTCCATCGCCGGCTTGGCAACCCCGTCGTTCTGGCTTGCCGTTCTGTTGATCCTGCTGTTCTCTTCCTACCTTAAGGTGCTCCCGGCATCGGGTGCTCTGCCTCACTTCACCACGAATCCGGTTGGCTATCTGGGACGTATGATCATGCCCGCTATCGCCTTGGCATTTCCGCTGACGGGCCAGATGACTCGTATCGTGCGTACCGCCATGGTCGAGGAGCTCGACAAGGATTATGTCCGTATGGCTCGCGGCGCCGGCGTTCCCGAGAAGGTCGTCGTCGGCATCAACGTTCTTCGCAATGCGCTGATCACCCCGGTCACCACCCTCGGTCTTAAGATCGGTTACCTCATGGGCGGCGCCGTCGTCATCGAGGTTATCTTCAACCTCCCCGGCATGGGCACCGCGATTTTGCAGGGCGTTCAGGGCAACGAGGCGAACCTGGTTCAGGGCGTCGTCATCGTCGTTGCTCTTGCCTTCATCATCATCAACATCGTGGTTGACATGCTCTACCTGCTCATCAACCCGCGCATCAGGACGGTGTAGATTATGGTAAAGATTCGAGAGAAGCAAACCGAGCAGCTCGAGAAGGCTGCCTCCAAGGGGCTCAAGCTCGGTGGCTGGAAGAAGATGACGCTGTCTTCTAAGATTGCCGCCGTCGTGCTGGTGCTGGTCGCCCTGACTGCGATCCTGGCGCCCCTTCTTGCTCCCTATAGCCCGGTCGAGATCTTTACGGCTCGCCAGGCTCCCGGCAACGGATTTATCTTCGGTACCGACGATAAGGGTCGCGACATTCTGTCGCGTATGCTTTACGGTGGTCGTTACTCGCTGATTATCGGCTTTGGCGCCACTGCCATGGCTCTGGTCTGCGGCTCGGTCGTGGGCGCCCTTGCGGCGGTTTCGCGCAAGGCCGTCTCCGAGACGATCATGCGCATCCTGGACATCATCATGTCCATCCCGGGCATCGCCCTCGCGGCCGTCTTCGTCTCCATCCTGGGCAACTCCGTGCCGTCGATCATCTTCGCCATCGGCTTTATGTACACTCCGCAGATTGCCCGTATCGTCCGCGCCAATATCGTGTCCGAGTACGGCGAGGACTATGTCCGCGCGGTCATCGTTTCCGGCGCCAAGGCTCCGTGGATTTTGATCAAGCATGTTCTGCGTAACTGCATCGCCCCGATCATGGTCTTCACCGTTACCCTGGTCGCCGACGCCATCATCTTCGAGGCCTCGCTGACCTTCATCGGCGCTGGTATCCAGGAGCCCACCGCTACCTGGGGCAACATCCTCGCCGACGCCCGCGGCGGCGTGCTCGCTGGCCGTTGGTGGCAGGCGCTGTTCCCGGGCCTGGCCATCATGATCACCTGCCTGGCGCTCAACATCCTCTCCGAGGGCATTACCGACGCCATGGCCGCTGCTCCCTCCGCCGCCCTGGATCCGACCGATTCCTCCAAGCGTCGCGAGGCCGACCTGCTGGTCTCCGACCCCGTTCGTGCCTACAAGGAGCAGGCCCAGTCCCTCTCCGCTCGCCTTGGCGCCCTGCGCGATGTCGAGCTCAAGCGTGACGATCGCCATGTGCCCGACGAGTCTGTCGAACCGATTCTCTCGGTCCGTGACTTCTGCATCCAGTTTGAGCATCACGGTGATATCAACGTCGTCGACCATGTCAACTTTGACGTCCGTCCTGGTCAGACCATGGGCCTGGTGGGCGAGTCCGGTTGCGGTAAGTCCATCACCACGCTGGCCATCATGGGCCTGACCGATGAGGACGAGCACCTTTCCGGCGAGGTCCTCTGGGAGGGCCGTGACCTGCTCAAGATGAGCAAGAAGGAGTGGTTCGGCCTGCGCGGTACCGATATCGCTATGGTCTATCAGGACGCCCTGTCCTCGCTCAACCCCTCCATGCTCATCTCTGCCCAGATGAAGCAGCTCACCAAGCGCGGCGGAACCCGCAGCGCAGAGGAGCTCCTGGAGCTCGTCGGCCTCGATCCCAAGCGCACGCTCGAGAGCTATCCGCACGAGCTCTCCGGCGGCCAGCGTCAGCGTGTCCTGATTGCTATGGCCCTTACCCGCGACCCCAAGCTGGTCATCTGCGACGAGCCCACGACCGCTCTGGACGTTACCGTCCAGAAGCAGGTCATCAAGCTGCTCAACGATCTTCAGGCCAAGCTCGGCTTTGCCATGATCTTCGTTTCGCACGACCTGGCGCTGGTCGCCGAGGTCGCCCACAACATCACGGTTATGTACGCTGGTCAGGTTATCGAGCAGGCGCCCACCAAGGAGCTGCTCACCAACCCGATTCACGAGTACACCCGCGGTCTTCTGGGCTCCGTTCTGTCCATCGAGAGCGGTTCGGGCCGCCTGCACCAGGTGCCCGGCGCCGTTCCGAGCCCGCGCGATTTCCCCAAGGGCGATCGCTTCGCGCCCCGCTCGAGCCATCCGCGTATTGGCCTGGACACCCGTCCGGTCTTCAAGCGCGTGCCCGGCACCGAGCACTTCTATTCCGAGCTCCCCGACGAGGTGCTCAAGGCAAATGGTTTGACCCCTCACGCGGAGGTGATGTAGATGAGCGAGACCGCAGTCAACGGCGTCGAGCCGATCATCTTCCTTGATGACGTCCACGTCACCTTTAGGACCCGTACCGGCTCGATTCTGCACCCCAACCTGGTTCACGCCGTCCAGGGTGTAACGATTAAGCTCATGCCCGGTCAGACGATCGGCATCGTCGGCGAGTCCGGTTGCGGTAAGTCCACCACCGCTAACGTCATGTGCGGCCTGCAGGCCCCCACGAGCGGCAAGGTCTACTTTAAGGGCAAGGACGTTACCAAACGTACCGCCGAGGACCGTCGCCACATGGGTCGCGTCATCTCGGTCGTGTTCCAGAACCCGGCCACGGCGCTCAACCCCCGCATGGTCGTTCGCGAGCAGCTGCTCGACCCCATGCGCGTCCACAACTTGGGTACCGAGGCCGAGCAGGAGAAGCGCGTCAAGGAACTCTTGGAGCTCACCGGTCTGCCCAGCTCTGCCGCCGAGGTTCTTCCCGGCCAGCTTTCGGGCGGCCAGCGCCAGCGCGTCGCAATTGCCCGTGCCCTGTCGCTGAACCCCGATGCCATCATCGCCGACGAGCCCACCTCGGCTTTGGACGTTTCGGTCCGCGCGCAGATTCTGAACCTGCTGACCGACCTTAAGAAGGAGCTCGGCTTGGCCATGGTGTTCATCAGCCATGACATCCAGACGGTCCGCTATATCTCTGACGACATCATCGTCATGAATGGCGGCAAGATCGTTGAGCAGGGCGAGGCCAAGCAGGTCTTCCAGCACCCCCAGGACCCCTACACCAAGATGCTGCTCGGCGCTGCGCCGTCGCTGCTGCATCCCAAGCTCGGCGAGTAGCCTCGCTTTCCCTCCCGTTCCCTTGCCGGGCGCACCTCCGTTGCGAATTCGAAAGGTTGGGTTCACGAGCCATGCCAAGTGCTCAGGAGCTACAACAGCAATTTGGTGAATATCGAGGCGCTATGCCCCGTCCATCGGATTTCGATCTCTTTTGGAAGGATCGCATGGCCGAGGCCGACACCGTCGAGCTCGACTACGCGATCGAGGCGGCTTCGGTTGCGGATTCCGCGACCTGTCGGTTTTTCGACCTCTGGTATACCGGCATGTGTGGTGCACGCCTGCATGCCAAGTACCTTAAACCCGTGTCGGACGAGCCTGTGCCATTGGTACTTCAGTTCCATGGGTATCCGGGTGCAAGCCGCAGCTGGTTTGAGCAGGCGTCGTTTGCGGGCATGGGCATGGCGCTCATTGCTCTCGATTGTCCTGGCCAAGGAGGCCCCTCCGAGGACATTGGTGGATTTGAGGGCACGACGGTCGCGGGCCATATCGTCGCCGGTATCGACGGCGACCCGGCCAACCTCTACTATGTCCGCTTGCACCAAGATATTCGCATCCTGTGCCGCATCGTTCGCGAGCTCGAGGGCATCGATCTTGCCCGTGTGTTTGTGAACGGCGCGTCGCAGGGCGGCGGTTTGGGCATTGCGACCTGTGCGCTTAACAGCGAGCTTATCAATCGTGCCGCCATCCTCTATCCCTTCCTGTCAGATTTCCGCCTGGTCTGGGATTTGGATGCCGACGACATTGCCTACGAGGGCCTGCGCTATTGGTCTCGCTGGTTTGACGAGGACTCGACTCGTATTGACGAAGCCTATGCCAAGCTGGCGTACTTCGATTCCAAGAACTTTGCCCCTATGGTCAAATGCCCCGTGCTGTTTGGCACCGGCACAGCCGATATCGTCTGTCCGCCAGCGACGCAGTTTGCGGTCTATAACAACCTGACCTGCGAAAAGCGTCATGAGTTCTTTGAAGGCTTTGGCCACGAGGAGATTCAGGACTTTGATGATCTGATCATTCCGTTTTTCTGCAAGGGAGGGGAGGCTCATGTCTAAGTGCGAGAGCAATGTTAACGAGCTGATGATCCCCGGGCTCGTGGGAATTCCTGGAACGGTTTCGTCAAGGCTCGCAGAATATCGGGACTGGCACGGTGATGTCCAAGCAGGTGTTTCTGATTTAGAGACATGCGCTTCGAATCTTGAGATTCAAGGTCTGGCCATTACGGCGATTGACTTTGTTAACCCCTGCGCCCGTTACTCGGAGGTCTCCTTTGAGCTCGGTGACGATGCGATTCACGCTCGTTTGATCGAGCCTGTCGGTCGTGCCCGAGTATCTGAGCGCGTGCCGCTGTGCCTGATGTTCCACGACATCGATCGGCCTGTGCGCGGCTGGCATCACATGACGAGATTTGCCGCCATGGGGTATGCCGTCCTCGCGCTGGATGACGATGTTGCTGGTGCGGACGACCTGCGGCGGGGGATTTCTTCGCCCGCTTTTGTCGAGCGCGTCCGTTGGGGTTGCGCGCTGGCGAAGGTGGCGCGCAATCTGGATGGCATGGACCCCGACCGCATCTTTGCATGGGGCGAGGGTCTTGGCGGCGGAGTCGCGCTGGCGGTTTCTGCTCTGGACGAGCGGGGCCTCGTCTGCACGGCGGTTGCCAATCCGCTTCCTGACGGCCTCGAGGCGCTGTCGTCTCGGGTGCGCGGATTGGTGCTCATGGGCACATCGCTTATGGATACCGTGAGCGATCCCAAGGGCCAGTTTGCCGTATTCAACGGTCTTGAGTGTGACCGGAGGCATATCATCTATGCAAAATACGCTCACGAGCGCATCAATGCGTTCGAAAACGAAGTCGTCGACTTTTTTAACCAAACGTTCTACTCGTGTTCTTTGGCCTAGACGGCCTGGACACTGCCAACAAGAGTGGGTGGCATAGGGCCGCCCGCCAGACAGCTAAGGAGATTCTTGTGGCAACTCAGAAATTCACCGGCGTTATCCCTCCCGTCGTTGTTCCCGATACCGAAGATCACCAGCTCGACGTTGCCTCCTTTGAGCGCAGCATCAACCGCATGATCGATGCCGGCGTCGATGGCCTGTTCTTCTTGGGATCCTCGGGCGAGGTCGTCTTCTCCACCGACGAGCGCCGTCGCCAGATTATCGCCGAGGCCGTTCGTATCGTCGACCACCGCGTTCCCGTTCTGGTCGGCATCATCGATACCGAGACCGAGCGCATGATCGAGCACGGCAAGGTCGCCCAGGAGCTGGGCGCCGATGCCCTCGTCGCCACCTGCCCGTTCTATGCCCTGCAGGGCATGACCGAGGTCGAGGAGCACTTCCGCATCCTGCACGAGGAACTCGACCTGCCCATCTTCGCCTATGACATTCCCGTCTGCGTTCACACCAAGCTCCCCTGGAAGCTCCTTGCCAAGCTCGGCGCCGAGGGCGTCCTTGCTGGCGTCAAGGATTCCTCGGGTGATGACATCTCGTTCCGCTACCTCGTTCAGGAGAACGAGAAGAACGGCCATCCGATGAGCATTCTCACCGGTCACGAGGTTGTTGTCGACGGCGCCTACCTCGGTGGCGCCGACGGTTCCGTCCCGGGTCTCGCCAACGTTGAGCCCGAGGGCTACGTGCGTCAGTGGAAGGCCGCTCAGGCTGGTGACTGGGCTACCGTCAAGGCCGAGCAGGATCGCCTCAATGAGATTTCGCACATCTGGGATGTCACCTCGGGCGTCCAGGGCTATGCCGGTGGCGTCGGCGCCTTCAAGACCGCTATGAACCTCATGGGCATCTTCGACAGCCCGACCATGCCGCGCCCGGTGAAGGCCATGACCGGCGAGAACGTCGAGGCGATTAAGAAGGTCCTCCAGGACAACGGTCTCCTGTAAAGCCTCCCCGGGCACCCGATCTTGGGGCTCAAGCGGTCGAGCGTGACCCATTAGGTCAACGCCCGACCGCTTGAGCCCCAAGATCGGGCACCCGGGAAACCTTTACCAAGCTGCGGCGATAACGCAGCCTTCATTTCCTGTAGTTGTTTTTTATCTCCTAAGGAGAGCGACATGGAGAACAAGTACGTCTGCTCTGTCGATATCGGCGGAACTAAGATCGCGACTGCCATCATGGAGTACCCGGCTGACGGCAGCGTGCCTCATCCCGTTTTTGAGGCCGAGGTTCCCACTGAGGCCCAAGAGGGCGGCGAGGCCGTCTTCCAGCGTATCGAGGCGTCCATCAAGGCTGCTCTCGAGGCGAATCCCGATGTCGAGGTCCTTGGCGTCGGCATCGGTGCCGCCGGCGTCGTCGATCCCAAGACGGGCGCCATCGCGTATGCCAACGAGATCATGCCCGGCTGGTCCGGCGTTCAGTTGGGGCCGCGCCTGCGCGAGGACCTCGGTCTTCCCGTTGCCGTCGTAGGCGACGTGCAGGCTCATGCTCTGGGTGAGGCCCACTGGGGCGTCGGCAAGGGCAAGTTCTCCGTCTTGTGTCTTGGCATCGGTACGGGCATCGGCGGCGCATATGTCGAGAACGGCCGCGTGATGCAGGGCTTCCATGGTGCTGCCGGCCATATGGGTCACATCGAGTGCTCGGCTGCCGCTGGCATTCCCTGTGCCTGCGGGCGTTCCGGCCATCTTGAATCGGTTGCTTCGGGCACTTCCATTGGTCGAATGTACGATGAGCGCTTTGGTCGCGTCGACCCCAGCCGTCCTTCGGTCGGTCGCGATGTGAACGACCTGTGCCGTGCGGGCGACGCAAAGGCGACCGAGGTCATCCATGACGCCGGCTTTGCGCTGGGTGCCAGCTTGGGCTCGCTCGCTAACATCCTGGACCCTGAGGTCATCGTGCTTTCGGGCGGCGTGATTCACCAAGGTCCCGATTGGCGTTCACAGACGTGGAAGGATTCGGTGCACGAGGGCTATGCCAGCCAGGCGCTCGATCCGCTTCAGGACACGCCGATCCTCATCGGCTCTCTGGAGGGCGATGCTCCGCTCATCGGTGCCGCTGAGCATCTTCTTGCCTCGTTGAAGTAAACGTATCTGCTGTAGGAGCCTCCCGAGACAACACGCCTCGGGAGGCTGTTCTGAGAAAGGTTACAGCCTTATGACCGTCGATCCTTTGATTCAATCCCTGAAGGGCAAGCTCGTCGTGAGCGTTCAGGCGTATATGGGCGAGCCGCTTCGTACGCCCGAGACCATGGCTCAAATGTCTCGAGCTTGTGAGCTCGGCGGCGCCGCCGCCATTCGCTGCCAGGGTCTTGCCGACATTGCCGCCATTAAGGGTCGCTGTGAGGTTCCCGTCATCGGCCTGTGGAAAGATGGGCACGAGGGCGTTTACATCACGCCGACGCTGCGTCACGCTCGCGCCTGCGTTGCTGCCGGTGCCGATATCGTGGCGATCGACGCCACCGATCGTCCGCGCCCCGATGGCAAGACGGTCGAGGATACTTTCCGCCCGCTGCACGAGGAGGGTGTGCTCCTGATGGCGGATTGTGCCACCATCGAGGATATTCGTCGTGCTGTTGACATGGGCTTCGACCTGGTGTCCACCACGCTGTCTCATGGTGTTGCCGCTATCGATTGCACCATGGCCGACGGTCCCGATCTGCCGCTCCTGCGCCAGGCGACTGAGGAATTCCCCGGCCTTCCCATCATTTGCGAGGGTCGCGTGCATACGCCCGAGGAGGCTCGCGCTGCGATCGATGCTGGCGCCTGGGCCGTTGTCGTCGGCACCGCCATCACGCACCCCACGAGTATTACGAGTTGGTTCAAGGCTGCGCTTGAGGCGTAAGACAGGCCTCGTATCCGCTCGGGGCGGTATACTCAATATAGGCAATTGACCGCGCGGGATCCGGGTTGCTGGGTCCCGCGCTTGTTTTCGGGAGGCAGCACATGCAAAAGGGAGATGCCATGGATGCGGCGGAGCGCTCGGAGCGCATCCCCGATATCGTCATCATCACCGGAATGTCCGGATCGGGCCGCACGCAGGCCATGCACGTGTTCGAGGACATGGGCTATTTTTGCATCGATAACCTGCCTCCGCGTCTCATCGCCCAGCTTGCCGAGCTCGTCGGCATCAATACGGGCGTGGGCAGGCATCTCGCCGTTACCTGCGATTTGCGTAGCCAGGGACTGTTTGACGAGTTGCTCGATGCGGTCGCCGCGCTCGAAGAGCGCGAGATGAGCTGCGACATCGTGTTCCTGGAGGCTTCTGACGAGGTGCTGATTCGTCGCTACAGCGAAAATCGCCGCCGTCATCCCATTGCCAAGCCGGGGGAGACTACGGCCGATGCCATTCAGCGCGAGCGCCTTCAGCTTCAGGGCGTGCGCGACCGAGCCGATATGATTATCGACACGAGCCGTCTGCGCACCTCTGCGCTGCGTAACAAGCTACGTATGGCATTTTCCGAGCTGTCCGACCAGCAGCTCATGGACGTCCACGTGTTCTCGTTTGGCTTTAAGCACGGCATGCCCGTCGAGGCGGACATTATGATCGACGTTCGCTTCCTGCCTAATCCGTTCTACGATCCCGAGATGCGCACGATGACCGGTCTCGATAAAAAGGTCTCCGATTTTGTTCTGGACCATCCCAAGACGCAGGAGTTTTGGAAGGCTTGGACACAGCTGCTCGATACGGTGATGCCGGGCTATATCGCGGAGGGCAAGCCGCAGCTTTCTATCGCCATCGGCTGTACAGGCGGCCAGCACCGCAGCGTTGCCATTGCCGAAGCCACGGCACGTTATTTGGAAGGTGCCCAATATCACGTGAGCATTTCCCATCGCGACCTGTCGCGCGCCAACACGAAAGCATAGGCCTGCATGTCGTTTACCGCTGAGGTGCGCGACGAGCTTGCGCGCTGCGAACCCGAATGTGAATACTGCGACTTGTCGACGCTTGCCGCCCTCACGCGCGTGAGCGGTACGCTCTCGCTTACCGGCTCTGGGCGGTATCGTTTGACGGTCGCGACCGAGACGGGCGCCGTCGCGCGCACGATGATCACACTGACGCATCGCATCCTTAAGCTCAAAACGGAGTTCACCGTCCGTAAATCTGTATTGCATAAGGTTCGAAACTACCTCATCACCTTGCCCGATCAACCCGACCTGGACAAGGCTCTGGTGCTGCTGGGCATTCTCGACCGCAGGGGAGGGCTCGTCGCCGGTGTTCCCCGGCACATCGTTGCCCGTCCCTGCTGCAGGCTTGCCTACATCCGCGGCGCGCTCATCGCCGGCGGTTTCGTGGCCGATCCCCGCGGCGACTTTCATTTGGAGATCGCGGTGCAGGGCGAGCAATATGCCAAGGGGCTTTGCGATCTGTTGGAGCAGATTGGGGTCCATGCTCGTGTTAATGCGCGGCGGGGGTCATATGCCGTGTACATTAAGAGCGCCGAGGAAATCGAGCATCTATTAAAGCTGATTGGTGCCAAGCGCAGCGTTGCCGAGATTGAGGAGGCGCGCGCGGTCAAGTTGGTTAAGAACGATGTGAACCGTCGCGTGAACGCCGAGCTCGCCAACCAGACCAGAAGCGCCGGTGCTGCCCAGCATCAGCTTGCGCTTATCGATGAGCTCGAGCAGCGAGGCCTTCGCGATGCGCTTCCGGATGCCTTGGCGGTCTTTTGCGACCTGCGCGAGTGCTATCCCGATCTTTCGCTGCGTGATTTAGGGGAGATGGCTGACCCTCCCTTGTCGAAGTCGGCCCTCTACCATCGTGTTTTACGGCTTGAAAAGCTCATTGAAGCAAACAGGTAGATTAAAGTATCGACTTATATACGGATTTAGCTGCTGTTTTAGTATTTAAAACGTTTTAACGTAAATTTGATTTTCAATTTCGAGCATTCTCGTGAAATTCAAGTCAAAAAAAAGGTATATTAGGCGAGTGGTTAGTTTGTGGGCCTCAACGGCGGGCGCTGTAGCTCGCGGGGGCCTTACGAAAGGAGACACAATGGCAGTAAAGGTTGCTATTAACGGCTTCGGTCGCATCGGTCGTCTGGCTTTCCGTCAGATGTTCGGTCATGAGGGCTCCGAGATCGTCGCTATCAACGACCTCACCTCTCCCGATATGCTCGCTTACCTGCTGAAGTACGACTCCACGCAGGGCAACTACGCTCGCGATCACGAGGTCGTTGCTGGCGAGGATTCCATCACCGTTGACGGCAAGGAGATCAAGATCTACAAGGAGGCCGACGCCAACAACCTGCCTTGGGGCGACCTCGACGTCGACGTCGTTCTCGAGTGCACCGGCTTCTACACCAGCAAGGCTAAGGCTCAGGCCCACATCAACGCTGGCGCCAAGAAGGTCGTCATCTCCGCTCCGGCTGGCAGCGATCTGCCCACCATCGTGTACAACGTCAACCACGAGACGCTGACCGCTGAGGACAACATCATCTCCGCTGCTTCCTGCACCACCAACTGCCTCGCCCCGATGGCCAAGGGTCTGAACGACTTCGCTCCCATCGTGTCCGGCATCATGACCACCATTCACGCCTGGACTGGCGACCAGATGCCGCTCGACGGCCCGCAGCGCAAGGGCAACAAGCGTCGTAGCCGCGCCTGCGCCGTCAACATCGTCCCCAACACCACCGGTGCTGCCAAGGCTATCGGCCTGGTTCTCCCCGAGCTCAACGGTAAGCTCATCGGTGCCGCCCAGCGCGTCCCGACGCCGACCGGCTCCATCACCAACCTCTACGCTGTCGTTGACAAGAAGGTCACCGTCGACGAGGTCAACGCTGCTATGAAGGCCTACGCTGCCACCATCTCCGAGACCTTCGGTTACAACGAGGACGACATCGTCTCCACCGACATCATCGGCGAGACCCACGGCTCCATCTTCGACGCCACTCAGACCATGTGCTCTGACCTCGGCAACGGCCAGACCCTCGTTCAGGTCACCTCTTGGTACGACAACGAGAACTCCTACACCTCTCAGATGGTCCGCACCATCAAGTACTTCGAGAAGTTCGTTGCTTAATTTAGCTTTTAACGAATAGCTCGTTGAGCGTCTAAAGAAGGGCGCGGCCTCATAGGGCTTACACCCTAGGGTCGCGCCCTTTTTATAGGAAATCGTCTGCCGTAATGGGAGGCAGACACGTACGAAAGGTAGAAGCAAACATGGCCTTTACCAAGAAGACCGTCCGCGACATCGATGTCGACGGCAAGCGCGTTCTCGTCCGCGTTGACTTTAACGTGCCTATCAAGGATGGCGTCGTTGGCGACACCACCCGTATCAAGGCTGCCCTGCCCACCATCAACTATCTCGTTGAGCACAACGCTCGCGTCATCCTCATGAGCCACCTCGGCCGTCCCGAGGGCACCGGCTTCCAGCCCGAGCTGTCTCTCGAGCCCGTCGCCAAGAAGCTCGCTGAGCTCTCTGGTCTCGACGTTGCCTTTGTCGCCGACACCTACGGCGAGAAGGCTGCTGAGGCTGTCGCTGCCGTCGAGCCGGGCAAGGTTCTCGTTCTCGAGAACGTCCGCTTCGATAAGCGTGAGAAGAAGAACGATCCCGAGATCGCCAAGAAGCTCGCTTCCTATGGTGACGTCTTCGTTCTCGATGCCTTCGGCACCGCTCACCGCGCCCAGGGTTCCGTCGTGGGCCCCGCCGCTTACCTGCCTGCCGTCGCCGGCTTCCTGCTCGAGAAGGAGGTCGACACGCTGACCGGCATCTTCGCCGAGCCCGAGCGCCCCTTCGTCGCCATCGTCGGCGGTTCCAAGGTTTCCTCCAAGATCGGCGTTCTCGATCACCTCATCGACTCTGCTGACACCCTGATCATCGGTGGCGGTATGGCCTATACCTTCTTCCTGGCTCAGGGCCTGTCCGTCGGTCAGTCCCTCAAGGAAGAGGACTGGGTCGAGCGCGCTGGCGAGATGCTCAAGAAGGCCGAGGAGAAGGGCGTCAAGATCCTGCTCCCCATCGACAACCGCGTTGCCGATCACTTTGGCGAGGACGCTGTCCCCGAGGTTGTCGCTTCCGACGCTATCCCCGACGATCGTGAGGGCATGGACATCGGCCCCAAGACCGAGGAGCTCTACGCCGAGGCCGTCAAGGGCGCCAAGACCGTGTTCTGGAATGGCCCCATGGGCGTCTTCGAGTTCGACAACTTTGCTCACGGCACCCAGGCTATCGCCGAGGCTGTCGCCGAGGCCGACTGCACCTCGATCATCGGCGGTGGCGACTCTGTCGCAGCTGTCAACAAGTTCAACCTGGCCGACAAGATGAGCTGGATCTCCACCGGTGGTGGCGCTTCCATGGAGCTCGTCGAGGGTAAGGCCCTGCCCGGAGTGGAGGCGCTTCTCGATGCCTAATCGCGCCCTTCTTATCGCTGGTAACTGGAAGATGAACAACGACGTCGCCGAGGCTGCCAAGCTCGCCGACGAGCTGGCTCAGGCTCTGCCCGAGGTTCCGGCTGGCGTCGAGGTGCTCGTCTGCCCTCCGACCATCGACATCACCACGGTTCATGACCGCATTCAGGCTGCCCCCATCGCCCTCGGTGCACAGAACGTGTACTGGGAGGCCAAGGGTGCCTTCACCGGTGAGTCCTCTTGCGACATGCTCAAGTCCGCTGGCTGCACCTACTGCATCATCGGTCACTCCGAGCGTCGCGACTACTTCCACGAGACCGACGAGGACCAGAACAAGAAGGCTAAGGCTCTCGTTGCCGCCGGCCTCGTTCCCGTCTTCTGCTGCGGCGAGTCCCTCGAGGTCCGCGAGGCTGGCACCTATGTCGAGCACGTCGTGAACCAGGTCAAGGCTGGCCTTGCTGGTCTTGAGATCACCTGCCCCAAGCAGGTCGTCGTCGCCTACGAGCCCATCTGGGCCATCGGCACCGGCAAGACCGCTACCGCCGAGGACGCTCAGGAGGTCTGCGGTGCTATCCGTGAGACCCTCAAGGAGATGTTCGGCGAGGAGCTCGCTAACGGCATCCGCGTGCTGTATGGCGGTTCCGCCAAGCCCGGCAACATCGCCGAGCTCGTCGCCAAGCCCGACGTTGACGGCGCCCTCGTGGGCGGCGCTTCGCTCAAGGCTGCCGACTTCGCCTCTATGGTCGTCAAGGCAGGCGAGTAGGACATATGGCACAACGTCATCTTCCTGCACTCCTGATTATCATGGACGGCTGCGGCCTGGCTCCGGCTGATGGCGAGAACGCCGTCGCCGCTGCCAAGACGCCCTTCCTTGATGGCCTGTACGAGAAGTATCCTCATACCACGCTCGGTGCTTCGGGCGAGGACGTGGGCCTTCCCGACGGCCAGATGGGCAACTCCGAGGTGGGTCACCTCAACATCGGTGCCGGTCGCATCGTGTTCCAGGAGCTTTCGCGCATCAACAATGCCATCAAGGACGGCTCCATCGCCAAGAACGAGGTTTTCGTCAAGGCCATGGACGATGTCAAGGCTGACGGCAAGACTCTCCACCTCATGGGCCTTATGAGCCCTGGCGGCGTTCACTCCCACATGAACCACGTCGAGGCTCTGGTCAAGATGGCTGCCGAGCATGGTGTCAAGACCGTTCGCGTCCACGCCTTCATGGATGGCCGCGACGTTGACCCGCAGTCCGGTGCCGGTTACATGAGTGAGTTCTGCGCCTTCCTGGCCAAGATTTCCGAGGAGACCGGTTGCGACGCTCGCGTTGCCACCGTCTCGGGTCGTTATTGGGCGATGGACCGCGACAACCGTTGGGAGCGCATCCAGCGCGCCTACGACGTCATGGTCAACGCGTCCGATGCTGATACCGACCCCGTTGCCGGTATCAAGGCCTACTACGAGAAGGACCCGCGCGGCGACGAGTTCGTCGAGCCCTTCGCTGCCCACAACGAGGGCATCCACGAGGGCGACGCGGCCATCTTCTTCAACTTCCGTCCCGACCGCGCACGTCAGATGACCCGTGTGTTCACGGACAAGGAGTTCGACGGCTTTGAGCGCGAGCAGATCAAGCTTTCGCACTTTGTGACGATGACCGAGTATGATCCGACGTTTGACGTCGAGGTCGCCTTCCCCAAGACGTTCCCCGAGAACGTCCTGGCCGACGTTATCGCCGCCAACGGCCTGAAGCAGCTGCACACCGCCGAGACCGAGAAGTACGCCCACGTGACGTTCTTCCTCAACGGCGGCATCGAGGAGCCCAAGGAGGGCGAGGAGCGCGTGCTCGTCGCTTCCCCCAAGGTCGCTACCTACGATCTGCAGCCCGAGATGAGCGCTCCCGAGGTTACCGAGAAGCTTGTCGCCGCCATCAACGAG
>CABUBY010000011.1 GCA_902489955.1 uncultured Collinsella sp.
CCGTACTCCTTGTAGCTACCAAAGTTGAGCTGAGCGAGGTTCATGTGGCCAAACTCGCCGGCATCCATGCGGCGGCGCAGCTCTTGATACAAGGGCATGTGGAGCACCGTGGTAGCGTCCATAAGGACCACGTTGTGTTCGGCGGCAATGGCGCGGGCCTCATCGAGCTCGGCGGAGTTGAGCGTGATGGCCTTCTCGCAGAGAACGTGCTTGCCGGCCGCCAGGGCGGCGCGCAGATAGGTGATATGGGTGTTGTGCGGGGTGGTGATGTAGACGGCGTCGATGTCAGGATCGGCGTAGAGATCCTCAACCGTGTTATAGACCTTCTCGACGCCGTACTGGTCGGCAAAAGTCTGAGCCTTGGTGAGCGTGCGGTTGGCAACGCCCGTAAGCTTGCGGCCGGCCAGGGCAAGGGACTGAGCCATCTGGTTGGCAATAACGCCGCAACCGATCACAGCCCAACGGAGCTCGGGAGCCGTAAAGATGTCGTTAGGGAACGGCTTGTCCTGGACCGCAGCAAATGCTGCTTTGGCGGCTGCCGCGGCGTCGAGTGGAGCCTGCTTGGAATCTGCCATTATGTGTCTCCTGTGTCATAGAACGTCTTGCATTTCTGACAGCTCTATATTCGCACAAACACGCGCGTCTGTGCGCGTTTTTGCGTATCTCACCGTTAAACGGTCATTATTGCCCCGTAAACGGTGCATATATACGCATAGGTGCGTAATTAAACGCAATCTAACGCGCATAAACGCGCACACAAGCAATTTATACAGCACGACCCGCTCATTTATGCTTACCCAGTTAGGATACTCATTTAAGTCTGTCCCCAATGAGTATCCCCAATGAGTAGGGATAGAAAAAGGCCCGGGTGCCGTGGCATCCGGGCCTTTGCTAGCAACTTGATGTTGCGGGCAGCTTAGAACTTGTGGCCGCACTTCTTGCAGACGCGCAGCTTGTTCTTGCCGTCCTTCTCGTGACCGACGCGGGTAACCTTACCGCACTCGGGGCAAACGAGATTGACGTTGGAGGCGTCGATGGGAGCCTCCTGCGAAACGATGCCGCCCTGCTGGTTGGCAGCGTTGGGCTTGACGGCCTTTTTGACGACCGAAACGCCCTCGACAACGACCTTGTTCTCGGCGGGGAGAGCACGCAGGACAACGCCCTGCTTGCCGCGATCCTTACCAGAGAGAACCTGGACCTTATCGCCCTTCTTGATATACATATATCTCCCCTAACTACAGGGTCTCGGGAGCGAGCGAGACGATCTTCATGTACTTCTTGTCACGAAGCTCGCGAGCGACGGGCCCGAAGATACGGGTGCCGACGGGCGAACCATCGTTGTTGATGACAACGCAGGCGTTCTCATCAAAGCGAATGTAGGAGCCATCCTTGCGGCGGATCTCCTTAACGGTGCGAACGACGACGCAACGGACAACGTCCTTCTTCTTGACGTTGGCGCCAGGGGTAGCCTCCTGGACAGCACCGATGAACACATCGCCGATGCCTGCATAACGACGCTTGGAACCGCCAAGCACCTTGATGCAGCGAATCTTGCGAGCGCCGGAGTTGTCGGCGACGTTCAGCATGGTTTGCATCTGAATCATGGTAGATGTTCCTCCGAACTAAGAACCGAAGAGAGGTGCGCAGCCTTTATACGGCCCGTGGTATGCAAGCCAGGCATACGCACATCTTCGGAAACGTACAAGTCGTAAGAGCGACTGCTTATTTAGCGC
Source organism: uncultured Collinsella sp. (assembly GCA_902489955.1). Lineage (GTDB taxonomy): Bacteria > Actinomycetota > Coriobacteriia > Coriobacteriales > Coriobacteriaceae > Collinsella. The sequence continues at coordinate 1,734 of CABUBY010000011.1, forward strand.
GCTCGACGACCTCGATGAGGCGCCAACGCTTCATCTTGGACATAGGACGGGTCTCCATAACGCGGACGGTATCGCCCACGCCAGCCGTGCACTCCTCGTCGTGAGCGTGCAGCTTCTTGGAGCTGGTCATCATCTTGCCGTACTTGGGGTGACGCTTGCGCTCGGTGATGGTGACAACAATGGTCTTGGCACCGGAGACGGAGGTAACGACACCCGTACGGACCTTACGCGAGTTACGCGAATCAGTCATGTTCTCTCCTTAGGTCCTACTCGGCGACAGCGGACTTCTCCGCTGCGATCTCGCGGGCGCGCTGCTCCGTGAGGACGCGAGCGATGTCCTTCTTCACGGTGTTGACGCGAGCGGTGTTGTCCAGCTGGCTGGTGGCCATCTGGAAACGAAGGTTAAAGAGCTCGGCGCGCATTTCCTTCAGCTTCTCAACGAGCTGAGCGTCCGAGAGCTCACGAATCTCTGCGGGCTTCATTAGTTCTCCTCCTTGGCGGCGGCGGCGTCCTCAGCAGCCCACTTGGCCTCGAGAGCGGCCTCCTCAGCCATCTCCTTCTCGATGCGCTGCTCAGCGTTCTTAGCAGCAACAATCTTGGTCTTGATGGGGAGCTTGTGCTGCGCAAGACGCAGAGCCTCGCGAGCGACCTCCTCGGGAACACCCTTGACCTCGAACATGATGCGGCCGGGCTTGACGACGGCCACCCACTCCTCGGGGTTACCCTTACCAGAACCCATGCGAGTCTCGGCAGGCTTCTTGGTGATGGGCTTATCGGGGAAGATCGTGATGTAGACACGACCGCCACGCTTCATGTAGCGGGTCATGGCAATACGAGCGGCCTCGATCTGACGGTTGGTGATCCAATGGGCCTCGAGAGCCTGGATACCAAACTCGCCGAAATGCAGCTCGGTATTACCCTTGGCCTGGCCCTTCATGGAGCCACGCTGCACCTTGCGGTGAAGAATACGCTTAGGGGCAAGCACTACTGACCCCTCCTCTCGGAGTTACGACGACGAGGACGGGAAGAGCCCTCGAGTGCAGGGTTGGGAACAGGCTGGCCCGGGAGCTTCTCGCCCAGGTAAATCCAGACCTTCACGCCGCAAGCGCCCATGGTGGTGCTGGCGACAGCCGTGCCGTAGTCGATCTTGGCACGGAGGGTGTGCAGAGGCACGCGACCCTCGCGGTACCACTCACGACGGCCCATCTCGGCACCGCCGAGACGACCGGAGCACTGGATACGGATGCCCTTAGCGCCGGCCTTGCGGGCGGACTGGACAGCCTTGCGCATAGCGCGACGGAAGGCAACGCGGCCCTCGAGCTGCTCGGCGATAGACTGAGCAACGAGGTTGGCGTCGAGCTCGGGGCGCTTGATCTCGACAACGTCGACGGAGAGCTGGCCCTTGGAGACGCCAGCGACCTTCTCGAGCTCGGTACGGAGGGTATCGATCTCGGCACCCTTCTTACCGATGACAACGCCGGGGCGAGCAGTGAGGATGATGACCTTCACCTTGTCGCCAGCGCGCTCGATCTCGACGCGGGAGACAGCTGCGCGGGAAAGACGCTTCTCGAGGTACTTACGAATCTCGAGATCGTTACCGAGGGTCTTAGCGTAATCCTTCTCTGCGAACCAGCGGGAGCGCCAGTTCTCGGTGATGCCAAGACGGAAGCCGGTGGGGTAGACTTTCTGACCCATACAGCTTTACGCCTCCTTTCGAGGAGCAACGACGACGGTGATGTGGGAAGTACGCTTCAGAATGCGAGAAGCGGAACCCTTGGCGCGGGGACGGATGCGCTTAAGCGTCGGACCCTCGTCAACATAGGCAGCGGCGACAACCAGGTTGTCGGCACGCAGACCGTTGTTGTTCTCGGCGTTCGCAACGGCGGAACGGAGAACCTTCTCGACATCCACGGCGACGGCGCGGTCGCAGAAGTGGAGGATGTCGAAGGCCTGAGCGACAGGCTTGCGGCGGATCAGATCGACCACCAGGCGGGCCTTGCTGGGGGAAACACGCACGTACTTAGCGACGGCGCGAACCTCGGTGGCCTCAGTTTCAATAGACTTAGTTGCCATTTACGGTTAACCCCCTATTTGGCCTTGTGGCCACGGAACGTACGAGTCGGCGCGAACTCGCCGAGCTTGTGACCAACCATGGACTCGGTAACATACACGGGCACATGCTTGCGGCCGTCGTGGACGGCGATGGTGTGACCAACCATCTCGGGGAAGATGGTGGACGCGCGGGACCAGGTCTTCACGACGTCCTTCTTGCCAGCCTCGTTCATCGCGGTGATACGCGAGAGAAGGCGAGTCTCCACGAACGGGCCCTTTTTGAGACTTCTGCTCATAAGTGCTTTCTCCTAAAACTCGGTATCCGAAATTACTTCTTACGGCGACGAATGATGTGCTGGTTCGAGACCTTCTTCTTCTTGCGCGTACGAAGGCCCTTCGTCGGCTTACCCCAGGGGGTAACGGAGGGACGACCAGAGGTGTGGTTCTTGCCCTCGCCACCGCCGTGCGGGTGGTCGACAGGGTTCATGACGGTACCGCGGACGGTCGGGCGCACGTTCATGTGACGCTTACGGCCGGCCTTGCCGATGACGATGTTGGAGTGATCGGCGTTGCCGACCTCACCGACGGTGGCGCGGCAGGTAACGAGGATGCGGCGCATCTCGGAGGAAGGCATACGGACGATAGCGTACTTGCCCTCCTTACCCATCAGCTGGCAGGAGTTACCGGCGGAACGGGCGATAGCAGCGCCCTTGCCCGGCTGGAACTCGACGGCGTGGATGAGCGTACCGACGGGAATGTCGGCGAGGGGCAGAGCGTTGCCCGGCTTGATGTCGGCGTCAGAACCGGACATGATGGTCTGACCGACCTCGAGGCCCTTGGGGGCCAGGATGTAGCGCTTCTCACCGTCAGCGTAGTGCAGCAGAGCGATGCGAGCGGAACGGTTCGGATCGTACTCGATCGTGGCAACCTTGGCGGGCACGCCGTCCTTGTTGCGCTTGAAGTCGATCACGCGGTAACGACGCTTCACGCCGCCGCCCTGGTGGCGGGTGGTGATGCGGCCGTTGTTGTTACGACCGGCCTTCTTGGGCAGGGGCTCGAGAAGAGACTTCTCGGGCTTGGTGCAGGTGATCTCGGAGAAATCGGAGATCGTCTGCCAACGCCTACCAGCGGAGGTCGGCTTAAGGTGCTTTACAGCCATTACAATCCCTTTCAATAGGAATCCGTTAGCCATCGCAGACAGGGATTCGAGGTTCTGCCTCGGGTGCGATGACACCGGACGTATACACGGTTCCGGGCGTGTCCATTTTATACGCCCAAAACCTTGAGCTCTCGCCTCCCCTATTTGGGAGGCATGAGCTCACTCAACAGCAGCGAGTCTTAGGCCTGGTTGCCAAAGACCTCGATGGTGTCGCCCTCGGCCAGCGTGACGATGGCCTTCTTCCAAGAACGGGTCTTGCCGGCGACATAGCGCACGCGCTTGGTCTTGGGCTTGACCGTCAGGGTGTTCACGCGAACGACCTTGACGCCGAAGATCTCCTCGACAGCGTCCTTGATCTGATACTTGTTAGCATCCTTGGCGACCTCGAACGTGTACTTGTTCAGCTCCATGCCGGAGAAGGAACGCTCGGACACGATCGGACGGATGATGATCTCGTGGGCGGTCATTTATGCAAGCACCTCCCCGAAGTGAGCGGCGATGTCGGCGGGCATCAGCACAGCGTTGTTGTTGACGAGATCGTAGGTGTTGGCCTCGTCAGCGGTGATGATGAACGTCTTGGGAATGTTGCGGAACGACAGGTAGGCGTTGACGTCCTCATCGCGAACGATGATGGTCAGACGCTTGCCCTCAAGACCGAGAGCCTTGAGCATGGCGACGGCAGCCTTGGTGGAAGGCTTCTCGAAGCCGTAGTCGTCGACGAGCACGAGCTCGCCATCGGCCAGCTTGGCGGACAGCGCGGAGCGCATAGCCAGCTTGACCTCCTTGTTGTTCATACGCTTAGCGTAGGAACGGGGCTTGGGGGCGAAGACAACGCCACCGTGACGCCACTGGGCAGCACGGATGGAACCCTGGCGGGCACGGCCGGTGCCCTTCTGACGCCAAGGCTTCTTGCCGCCACCGGAAACCTCAGAGCGACCCTTAGCAGACTGGGTGCCCTGACGCCAAGAGGCCATCTGGCACTTGACGATGTGGTGCATAACGTGGATGTTCGGCTCGATGCCGTACACCTCAGCGGCGAGCTCGGCCTCGGCGACCTTCTTGCCCTCGCTGTTCTTTACTTCAAACTTTGCCATTTAAGTGTTCTCCTTGGTATGACGCTGGGCTAAATGGGCTGGGCCCTTAGGCCATACGGATGGCGACGAGACCATTCTTGGCACCCGGGACAGCGCCCTTGACCAAGATGAGGTTCTGCTCGGCATCGATGCGGACAACGGAAAGGTTCTTGACGGTAACGCGCTCGTTACCCATGTGACCGGCCATCTTGACGCCCTTGAGGACGCGCGCAGGATAGGCGCACTGACCGATAGAACCGGGGTGACGCTGGAAGTGAGAACCATGCGTCATAGGACCGCGGCGCTGACCCCAGCGCTTGATGCGACCCTGGAAGCCCTTACCCTTGGAGGTACCGATGACGTCGACCTTCTCGACATCAGCGAAATCAGCGACGGTGACGACCTCGCCGACCTTGTGCTCCTCGCCGTTCTCGACGCGGACCTCACGAAGGAAGCGGACAGGCTCGACGCCAGCCTTGGCGAAGTGACCAGCCATGGGCTTGTTCACGTTCTTGGCCTTGATGTCGCCGAAACCGATCTGGACGGCATCATAGCCGTCGGTTGCCTGAGTTTTAACCTGCGAGACAGCGCAGGGGCCAGCCTGGATGACCGTGACGGGAACGACGTTGTCGTCCTCGTCCCAAACCTGGGTCATGCCAATCTTGCGGCCGAGAATCATGCTGATCAAGATATGATCCCAACTCTCGCGTGGTCTTGGGACAATGCGTACACCACCGAGCGTACGCCCCTAGAGGACCACTACTTACACGACGTGCTCCCCAGCCTTGTATTTCGCCCGGACTACCTGACAACCCTATTAAGCAGGCATTTTGTCCAGCCAGAATACTCCCCTGGTTTCACACAGCTGTTTAGTATACACGGCTGCGGGCGTATCCATCGAGATTCATATTTCACTCACATTGTTTACGCAGGTAAAGTGCGTGGCACGTTCCCAGCGTGCGGCGGAGGGGGCGGGCCTGAGACATATTAAGGTTGCTGCTCTACAGTCCTGCTCACGACGGAGAGCACATTAAGTGCTCTCCTGTTCGTGCGGAACTCGCGACAACCTTAATATGTCTCAGGCCCGCCCCCTCCGCCGCACACTGGGAACGCCACGTTGATGTCTGCTTAACTCTGCTCGCTCAGGCTAATGACTTTGTTGAGGGTCCACAATTTGTTGCAAGGTGAACTTGCATTGGGGCGTATCGTCCTCTTCTCGCGCATCGTCAAAACCGAAGATCATGATGGCGCAGTTGGGGAGTTTTGTTGGGAGCTCAAAGCCCTCTGGGGCTGCGGCCTTGATAAATTGGCGGCTGGCGCTGCCGTGGCTTACTGCTAGGAGGGTTTCGATGCCCTCGGAGCCCATGAGATTGGTGAGGGCGCCTACCATGCGTTCTTGCAGTGCGCGGCTTCCTTCTCCTCCGAAGGGGACCAGGTCCTCGCCCGGATCCCAAACGTCGGTGGGAAGGGCATCGTGGGGACCTTCCTCGAAGGTGCCGTAGCAGCGTTCGATGATGCCTTCGCAGGGCTCGACTGCTGCGTCCGGGCCAAGGAGTTCGGTTGCGACGAGCTGAGCCGTGTCCATGGCTCGGCCTAAGGGCGAAGAGACCACTTTGTCGGGAACAACGTCGTGGCTCTTGAGCCATGCGGCTGCCATTCCCGCTTGTTTGCGGCCAAGGTTGGTCAGCGGTGAATCGCAGCGGCCCTGGACCAGCTTTTTGACGTTGAATTCCGTCTGGCCGTGGCGGAGTAGGTATAGGCGCTTCATGCTCTCCCCTTCTGTATAACTTGCTTTGCCGGCACAGCCTTACTCGTGGGTATGCCCTACGTAGTCTTCGTCGATCGTAATCTTGGCAATCGACTTGGGATATTCCGATTCGACCCGTTGTGCCAGCGCGTGCTTTAAGTCTTCGGCACTCATCTGCAGATCCGAGGGACGCACGCAGTCAAAAATCACGTTGGTGTGCGTGGGGCCCGGAACACAGCGTAGGTCGTGGATCGAGAGGCGACCATCGATCTCCTGGGCCATTGCGTTGATGCGCAAGCGCATGCTCGCCACCTTGGGATCGTCGGTCACAATGGGATCGTAATGAAGCGTGACAATCATGCCGTCTTCGTTCCTAAACGCCTGCTCGATGTTATCGAGCGTGTCGTGGCTTTCCAGCGGGCTGGCCTCGGCCGCCATCTCGGCGTGCGCACTTGCAAACTTCCTGCCCGGGCCGTAGTCGTGAACCATCAAATCGTGAACGCCCAAAACGCCGGGATAGCTCATGATCTTGTCTCGAATGTGCTTGACCAGCTTAGGATCGGGCGACTGACCCAAAAGCGGGCTCACCGTATCTTGAATAAGTTCAAAGCCGCTCCAGCCAATATAGGCGCCAACGGCAAGGCCGACCCATGCGTCAAGATTGATGTGCGTCACCTGCGAAACAATTGCGCACGCCAGCACGGCGCCCGTGGCAAGAACATCGTTCTTGGAATCCTGGGCAGTCGCATGCAGTGTCTCGGACTCGATACGGTCGCCGAGCTTTTGGTTGAGCGCCGCCATCCACAGCTTAACAACCATCGAAAGCGCCAGGACTGCCACCAGGGCAAGCGAGAACTCGACAGGTTCGGGGTTGACAATACGCTCCACCGAGGACTTCACCAGTTCGATGCCAATCAGCAGCACGAGCGCCGCCACGACAAGACCCGAGAGGTACTCGTAGCGACCATGGCCGTATGGATGCTCGGGGTCGGCGGGCTTGCTCGCCAGCTTAAAGCCCAGCACGCTCACGATATTCGAGCTGGCATCGGACAGGTTGTTCATGGCATCCGCCACAATCGAAACCGATCCCGAAACCACACCAATTGCGCCCTTCGCAGCACAAAGCGCAACATTGGCGAGAATACACACCACGCCCGTCAACGTGCCCACGCGCGCACGGTCGCCCTGCGCGCGCTTAACAATCCACTCGACCATCTACATCCGCCCCCACGGTACTGCCTATATATCTATTGCTCAAACGGATTGTAGTGTAGCCACTTTGTCCCCCAGATACAAAAAGGCCGCGACCCACACGGGCCACGGCCTTGGAGCATGGCAAAGTAATCGTCCTTTTGTCGCACAGGTTTACGCGCTTACTTCGGCCACGCTCTTCGAGGTTTCGGGTGAATCGGCTCCGTCCCCCATCGTCTGTCCCTTCGCCGGCACCACGCCAAAGCAGTAGCTCAGCGCCGCAGACACCGCAAATGCCACACCGCCGGCAGCGCAGCACCACAGCAGGTTCGAGATGCCGCCCGTGGCAAAGCCAATGACCATGAGGACATTCGTCATGCCGATGGTATAGGCCGTAACGTGGCCCACGGCCGCAACAAGGCCTCCGACGGCGCCGCCAATGGCCATGCACGTCAGGCACCTGCCATATTTAAAGCCGCAACCGTACAGCGCCGGCTCGCTTACGCCGCCAAGCACGCCCGAGATCGAATAGCCCAGCATGAGCGCCTTCTCGTCCTTATCCGCAACGCGAAGCGACGCGCCAAAGGGCATGCCCCAAACGGCGAACGTTGCCATCGTCGCGGCGATCAGGATGCACGAATCCGTTCCCACACTCATAAACTGCGCATAGGCGAGCGATAGGACAACGTTGCTGACGCCGGCGATCTTTAGGAACTCCCAGCCCGCGGCAAGCCCCATGAGCGTGAGCAGCGACACGATGCCACCGGAATTGCCAAGCATAAACATAAGCTGGCCCAACAGCATGCCCAGATAGCTGCCCGCCGGCGCCGTAATGCACAGCGAAACCGGAACCATGACAAGCATGGTTGCAAACGGAACGAACGAAAACGCCACGGCCTTAGGGATAACGCGCTTAAAGAAACACTCCACTCGCCATAGCACGGGCACCGAGATGAGAACCGGAATAACAGTCGTCGTGTAATCGTTGACCGGCGCGGGAAGCAGACCATACACGGAAGTCATCGATGCCCCCGTCGTCGATGCGGCATCGACGAGCTTGAGCAGATCGGGCGCAATCAATACGCCGCCCAGCATCATACCCAGCTGCTCCGAGCAACCGAGCTGGCGGGCGGCCGCCCAACCAAGATAGATGGGCAAAAAGTAGTAGCCGGCGTTATAGAGCCAACTGTAGAACAGGCGATAGATTTCGGAATCGGCAGACCACAGGCCCAGCATGCCTTCGCCCATAATGACGGCGACGGTGCGGAACAACGCCGCGCAGACAATAAACGGCAACGCCGACATCATGCTTTTGGACAGATAGTCCACCACGGCCATGGCGTTTGATGAAACCGTCGTTGCAAACGTGGTGTTAGAAACTTGTGACATGGAACGCCTTTCCCAATGTGACATGCGGGCTGCCCCTTTGTCACATCGTGCGGTACTGACCGATTGCGCGGTACTTTTCGTAGCGGAGGTTTGTGAGGGTCGCCTCGTCGAGCTGCCCAAGCGTATCGAAGGCATCAAATGCCGAGGACATGACGGCACCGGCGATCTCCTCATGCGACAGGCCCCTATCGTCAACAATGCCGTCGATGATGCCGAGCGCCAACAGATCGGGAGCCGTGAGCTTAAGCGCCTCGGCAGCCTCATTCGCGCGGTCGGTATCCTTCCACAGGATCGACGCACAGGCCTCGGGGCTCACGACCGAATAGGCCGAGCTCGAGAGCATCAGGATGCGGTCGGCCACGGATAGCGCCAGCGCGCCACCAGAGCCGCCCTCGCCTGTCACCACCGAGACAATCGGCGTCTTAAGGCCGCTCATCTCCATGAGATTCTGGGCAATCGCCTCGCCCTGGCCGCGCTCCTCGGCACCGATGCCGCAAAACGCGCCCGAAGTATCGACTAGGCACAGAACCGGTCGACCAAACTTTTCGGCCTGGCGCATCAGACGACGCGCTTTGCGATAGCCCTCGGGATGTGCCATACCAAAGTTGCGGCGCATACGCTCTTTGGTCGTGGTGCCGCGCTCGATGGCGATGACCGTTACGGGGCGTCCATCTTTCCAGCCAATGCCAGCCACCACAGCGGCGTCGTCGCCAAAGTAGCGGTCGCCGTGCAGCTCCACAAATCCATCCAGGCCCAGCGAGATCATCTCGCCTGCCGTGGCACGATCTGCCGAGCGGGTCTGCTTGACAATCTCGAGCGCGGTTTTTGGTGCGGCCGAGCGCTTGAACAAGTGTCCCAGCTTTTTGCCGCGGCGACCCGTATGCACGATCTCATGCGGTGCCCCCAGGCCGGGCGCGTGCCCTTCGTGCAGCGCCAGCAGCTCGCCTACCGTGAGCGCAATCTCGCCACGCGGAACAACGGCATCGCAAAAGCCGTGCTCCAGCAAAAACTCGGAGCGCTGGAATCCCTTGGGCAGGCGCTTGTGCATGTTCTGCTCGATCACGCGCGGGCCGGCAAATGCCGTCAGGGCATCGGGCTCGGCCAGGATAATGTCGCCCTCCATGGCAAAGCTCGCGGTTACGCCTCCGGTCGTGGGGTCGGTAAGCACCGTGATATACAGGCCGCCCGCCTCGCTGTGGCGCCTAACCGCCGCAGAAATCTTGGCCATCTGCATAAGCGATGTCACGCCCTCTTGCATGCGCGCACCGCCCGAAACGGTAAAGCCGACAACTGGCAATCCAAGCTCGGTCGCTCGCTCAAATGTGCGACAGATCTTCTCGCCCACCACGGAACCCATCGAGCCCATCATAAAGTTGGCGTCCATAAAGAAGAGCGCGGTATCGCAACCGCAGATTTTGCCCCTGCCGCACACAACGGCATCGTGCTCGCCCGAACGCTCGCTCACGCTCTTGAGCTTGTCGGCATAGCCGGGAAACGAGAGGAAGTCCTCCGGCGCCAGACTGGCATCCCATTCCTCAAACGTGCCCTCGTCAATCGTCATGCGCATGCGGTCGCGCCCGCTCACGCGAAAGTGTTTGCCGCAACGAGGGCAGACCTCGAGGTTGTCGTGCAGGCGCGCCTCATCGATCACGCGGCGGCACTCCGGGCACTTGATAAACACGTGGCGCGCGGGAAACTCGGCGCACGACTCGGTCATCGGTCCCTCGAGGACGTTGACCGTCTTCGCTTTTCTATTCATCAGCATAGAGATGCCCCATCAGATCGGTGTGATACATGCCCGACAAGAACTCGTCGTTTGCCAGCACGTCGAGCTGAAGCTCGCTGTTTTCGCTCACGCCCTCAATCACGAGCTCGCCCAGGGCCGAGCGCATCTTGCGAATGGCGCCGTCACGCGTGGGCGCACACACGATGAGCTTGCCAAGCATGGAGTCGTAGTACGGCGGAACTTTAGCACCGGTAAACATGGCGGAATCCCAGCGCACGCGCGGACCACCCGGCACACGCAACGCGGTGACCGTTCCGCATGACGGCAGAAAGTCCGGCGTTTCGGCATTGATGCGGCACTCCATGGCGTGGTTGCGGACCGGCATGTCCTCCTGCTCAAAGGGCAGAGGCTGGCCGGCTGCCACGCGCAGCTGCCACTTGACCAAGTCGGTATCGGTCACAAACTCCGTAACCGGATGCTCCACCTGCAAGCGCGTGTTCATTTCCATAAAGTAGAAATTGCCGTCGTCCGAATACAGGAACTCGATGGTACCGGCTCCTTCGTAGCCGACGGCACGAGCCAGGTCGCGTGCCGCCTTGTGCATGCGAGCACGAATGTCGTCGTGTCCGTCGAGGCACGGCGCGGGGCTCTCCTCGATTAGCTTTTGGTTGCGCCGCTGCACCGAGCACTCGCGCTCGCCGAGCGAAAACACATGGCCCTGCTTATCGGCCATAATCTGTACCTCAACGTGATGCGCCGGCGCGACGAACTTCTCCATGTAGCACTCGCCGTCGCCAAAAACGGCCTCGCCCTCGGCGCGTGCTTCAATAAAGGCCTTTGCCGCATCTTCCGCGCGCTCGACCTTACGAATACCGCGACCGCCGCCGCCCGCACGCGCCTTAATAAGCACGGGGCAGCCAATGCGCTCAGCCTCGGCCGTTGCCTCCTCGGGACTTTTGAGCAAATCGCAGCCCGGCACGATGGGCACGCCCGCCGCGGCAGCCGTTCGACGTGCGGCGTCCTTGTCGCCCATGCTGTCGATCACCTTGGCCGAAGGACCAACAAACGCCAGGCCATACTTGTCGCAGTCGCGCACGAAGCTCGCCTTCTCGGAGAAAAAGCCATAGCCGGGATGAATTGCCTTAGCTCCCGACTTTACGGCACAGGTGAGCACAGCATCGTCGTTGAGGTAGCTCTCGGCAAGACGCGGACCGCCGATGCAATACGCCTCGTCGGCAAGCTGCACGTGCAGCGCGTCCGCATCGGCCGTGGAATAAACGGCGACGGTCTTGATGCCCATATCGCGGCACGCGCGGATAACACGGACCGCGACTTCGCCGCGGTTGGCGATGAGCACTTTGTCGAACATGAAGCCTTCCTTAACTTTCGTGCATGAGTGCAAAAGACATATCGGCGCGGCAGCAAACCTCACCGTTGACGCTCGCAGTACCCGTCGCAAAGCGGAACGGCCCGCGCGCACGCGTGATGGTGCACACCAGATCAACCGTGTCGCCCGGGCGCACCGGACGCTTAAAGCGCACCTTGTCCAGACTCGTGTAGAACGGCGTCGCGCCGCGCGCTTCCTCATCGCCCATCAGCAGCACGCAGCAGTTTTGGGCGAGCATCTCGCACTGAATCACGCCGGGGACCACCGGGTTTCCCGGAAAATGCCCCTGCAAAAAGTACTCGTCACCCGTAATCGTGATCTTGCCGTGGGCCTCGTCGCCCACCAGCTCGGCTTCGTCGAGCAAAAGCATCGGCTCGCGATGCGGCAACAGCTTCTTGAGCTCTTCTTTGTTCATGGATATCACCTATCCGATTCTCATGAGGCAGCTGCCAAACTCCACGAGGTCGCCGTCGGCCACGCAGATCTCGAGCACCTCGCCGTCTGCCTCGGCCGTTACCTCGTTGAGAACCTTCATGGCCTCGATGATGCAGAGGGTCTCGCCGGCCTTGACCTTGGAGCCCACGCGCACAAACGGCTCGTCGCCCGGCGCTGGGGCAGCATAGAAAACGCCGACCATGGGAGCGGTCACCTCGGTGCCCTTGGGCTCCGGTGCGGCAACAGGTGTCTGCGCGGCGGGCTCCGGTGCGGCAGGCGCGACTGTGGGAGCTGCAACTGGAGTGGCCATAGCGCTCGGCATGGGCATGGGCACGGCAACCGGCTGTGCGGCGCTCGCGCGCTCGAGTTCGACCGCGGTGCCATCGGGCTCCTCAACGCGCACGCGCGTGAGGCCGCGGTCCTCCATAACATCGGCTATCTCGGCAAGTCTTTTGGAATCCATGCTCTAGCTCCTCGTATATCTACGCAGTGCGATGGCGGCGTTGTGCCCGCCAAAGCCCAGGTTGGTCGAAAGCGCCCAGGTAAGGTCGGCGCGAACCGCGCGATTGGGCGTGTAATCAAGATCGCAGGCGGGATCGGGTGTGTGGTAGTTAATGGTCGGCGGCACCACGCCCTGCTCGAGCGCCATGGCACAGGCCATGACCTCGATGGCGCCCGTGGCACCGATCATGTGGCCGGTCATCGACTTGGTCGACGAGACGTGTGCGGCGCGTGCCGCGTCCTCGCCGAGCGCACGCTTTATGCCCGCCGTCTCGGACGAATCGTTGAGCTTGGTCGAGGTGCCGTGAGCGTTGATGTAAAGGCCCTCGGAAGGCTTAACGTCGCCCTCGACCACCGCCAGCGATATCGCACGGGCAATGCCGGCAGCCTCGGGATCGGGGCTCGTGATGTGATAGGCATCATCGGTGTTGCCGTAGCCCACGACCTCGGCATAAATGTGCGCACCGCGCGCCTGCGCATGCTCCATGCCCTCGAGAACCAGCACGCAGGCGCCCTCGCCCATCACAAAGCCGTCGCGGTCTGCATCGAACGGACGGCAGGCCGTCGCGGGATCGGGGTTGGTGGTCAATGCGCGGCAGGACGTAAAGCCCGCAACGGCATCGGGGATAATTGCAGCCTCGGCGCCGCCCGCGAGGATCGCGTCGGCATAGCCGTGCTTGATGGCGCGGAACGCCTCGCCCACCGCATGGGCCGAGGTTGCGCACGCGGTCACCACGGGCAGGGTCGGGCCCTTTGCCTTGTGGCGGATTGCGATATTGCCCGATGCCATGTTGGGGATCATCATCGCGATCATATAGGGCGATGCGCGGCGGGGCCCACGTTCGGCAATCGTATGGACGTTGTCGACGAGCGTCGTCATGCCGCCCACGCCCGAGCCCACGTAGACGCCCAGGCGCTCGCGATCGATGGCGCCTTCGACATCAAAGCCCGCATCGTGCATGGCTTCGTCCGAAGCCGCCATCGCAAACTGAACGCAGGGGTCGAGATGCTTGGCGTCACGCTTGCCAAAGTACTCGTTGCCGTCAAAGCCCTTGACCTCGGCCGCCACCTTGACGGTAAACGCATCGATATCGAAGTGCGTGATCGGGCCGATGCCGCACGTGCCGGCGCACATGGCCGCCCAGGTGGCAAGCGCCGTGTTGCCGAGCGGCGATACGGCACCTATGCCGGTGATTGCAACTCTCTGTTCCATCATGGTCTCCTCATCCAAGCCGTTCTTCGGCCCTGGTTTCTACATCGCCATTCCGCCGTCGACACGCACGACCTCACCCGTAATGTAGGCAGCCGCATCGCTCGCCAAAAAGCGCACCACGCCGGCCACCTCCTCGGGGCACGCCATGCGCTTAAGGGGAATCTGTTCCTCGGTTGCCGCACGCACCTTTTCCGAGAGCTTTGCCGTCATATCTGTCTCGACAAACCCGGGGGCGACCGCGTTCACTCGTACGCCGCGGGGCGCAAGCTCGCGCGCCACCGCCTTGGTCAGGCCGATCACGCCCGCCTTGGAGGCAGCGTAGTTGGCTTGCCCGGCATTGCCCATCAGGCCCACGACCGAGCTCATGTTGACGACGCAACCGCCGCGCTGGCGCATAAAGGTCTTGGTGAGCGCGCGCGTCATGTTGAATGTTCCCTTGAGATTGACGTCGAGCACGCGGTCGAAGGCGTCATCGCCCATGCGCATGAGCAGGCCATCGCGGGTGATGCCAGCGTTGTTGACGAGCGCCCAAATGGAGCCAAAGTCGTTGAGGACCGCTTCCATGCACGCGTTGACGGCAGCGGGGTCGGCCACGTCGCATTGATATGAGCGCGCCGTGGCGCCAGCCGCCTCGCAGGCGTCGCACGTCTCGCGCGCCGCATCGACGCTGCCGGCATAGACGACGGCGATATCGTAGCCATCCTCCGCCAGACCGATAGCGCAGGCGCGGCCGATACCCCGCGAGCCGCCCGTGACCAGTGCCACGCGACGTGAGTCGTTGCGCTCGAGCGCGCCGTTGTTCAAGTTGCCCATGTCATTCCTTTCGGGTTACAGCCCTGTGAACTATGCGAGCTCGTCGGCAATAGCTGCGACCTGCTCGACCGTTTCACACGAATACACACGAACGTCGCTCAGCGTACGCTTGACCAGGCCCGACAGCGTTTTGCCGGGGCCGACCTCAATAAACGTGTCGATGCCTTGATCCTGCAGAGCATGCAGCGTGTCGACCCAGCGCACGGCATGACTCACCTGGTTGGCCAGCACCTCCGATGCCGTCTGGGGGTCCGCCGGATAGGGCGCCGCTGTCATATTTGCCAAAACAGGAATGAGCAACGGGGACGGCGCGTGACCGGCCTCAATATATGCGGCAAGGCCACAGGCCGCCTCGGCCATATAGGGGCTATGAAATGCACCCGACACCGCGACCTTCATGGCGCGGCCGCCAGCCTCTTTTACTAGGACGTCGAGGGTCTGCAGCGCATCGGGCGCTCCGGCCACAACCGTCTGCTGGGGACTGTTGTAGTTGACCGGCCAGCAGTCCTCGCCGGCCTGCGCAGCCAGGTTCTCGACTTGCGCAGCATCAAGTTTGATGACGGCGCGCATGCCGCCGGGGTGACGCTCGGCCGC
Organism: uncultured Collinsella sp.; assembly: GCA_902489955.1. Lineage (GTDB taxonomy): Bacteria > Actinomycetota > Coriobacteriia > Coriobacteriales > Coriobacteriaceae > Collinsella. The sequence goes on from CABUBY010000011.1 coordinate 17,014, forward strand.
CGTGGCCATCAATGCCGCGCGCTCACACACGAGCTCAAAACCCGCTCGCGTATCGAATGCCCCCGCAAAGGTGAGTGCAGCGACCTCGCCCAGCGAGAATCCCGCACAGGCGGCAGACACCACGCCGCGCTCGCGCAGGGCGACGGCGACAGCCAAGTCGTGCACGAACACGCAAGGCTGCGTGTTCTCGGTCTGCGAGAGCTCCTCCTTGGAGGCGCTCCGGCACTGCTCGCTCGTCCCCGGGCGCACCTCATCGGCAATGGCGAACACCTCAGCAGCCGCCGGCGATGTCTCGATCAAGTCGACGCCCATCGCGGGGTGCTGGGCACCCTGGCCGGCAAACAAAAACGCTACGCCACCCATGCGCACGCACCCTTCAGGACGTGCTCGGCGCCATCGACCAGGTCGTCAACGATTTCGCGTGCGCTCTGGCGCTCGTTGACCATGCCGGCAATCTGTCCACACAAAAACGAACCCTCTTCGTAGTTGCCGTCCTTGGCGGCCTTACGCAGCGCACCGGTTCCCATAGCACCGAGCTCCTCGGCACTCGCGCCGGAACCCTCGCTCTTGGCATAGGCGTTGGTGAAGGGGCTCTTGAGGGCGCGCACTGGATGTCCCGTCGAGCGACCGGTCGCACGCGTCGAAGTGTCGTTGGCCTTCAGGACCATCTCTTTGTACTGCTCCGAGACGGTGCACTCGTCTGCGACCAGAAAGCGCGTACCCACTTGCACGCCTTCGGCGCCCAGCATAAAGGCGGCCGCCACGCCGCGGCCGTCGGCAATACCTCCGGCGGCCACGACGGGAATGTCAACCGCATCGACGACCTGCGGCACCAGTGCCATCGTCGAGGTCTCGCCAATATGGCCGCCCGATTCGGTACCCTCGGCAACAACCGCCGTGGCTCCACGACGTGCCACGAGGCGCGCCAGCGCCACCGAGGCAACGACCGGGATGACCTTGATGCCCGCCTCGTTCCACGCCTTCATGTACTTGGCGGGATTGCCGGCGCCCGTCACGACGACCGGCACTCGCTCGTCAATCACGACCTGCGCGACCTCGTCGGCAAACGGGCTCATGAGCATGACGTTGACGCCAAAGGGCTTATCCGTCTTGGCGCGCAGCTCATGAATCTGGTCGCGAAGCCAGTTGGCGTCGGCGTTCATGGCCGCGATGATGCCTAAGCCACCCGCCTCGGACACTGCGGACGCCAGCGAGGCATCGGCAATCCAGGCCATGCCGCCCTGGAACACGGGCTTTTCGATGCCGAGCAGATCGCAGAGAGGAGTCTTGAGCATCTCTACTTCTCCAATGCCGCCTCGACCGTATCGGCGAACTCGCCGACCGTCTTGGGGTTCTCCTCGGTATCGAGCTGGATGCCAAACTCGTCCTCGACGGCAACGAGGATCTCGACGGTGCCCAGGCTGTCGAGACCAATCTCCTCGAGCGTGGACTCGGGCTTCATCTCGACATCGTCAAGACCGGCGGTCTCGCGGATAACGTCGCAAACACGCTCGAAGGTCTTCTGATCTGCCATGGTAGTTCTCCTTTGTTTGTGCCCTAGGGGCGTTTTTATTTCCTATGTGCGACTACTTCCAACGAAGCAGATAGCCACCTATATCCAGACCGGCGCCAAATCCAACCAAGGCGATGGTGTCGCCTGTGTGAAGTGCACCGGCGTTTGCCAGCCGGTCGAGGGCAAGCGGAATGCATGCGCTCGAAATGTTGCCGGTCTCGCGCAACGTGCGAACCACGCGCTCGTCCGGCACGCCCAGGCGCTTGACCGCCTGGCTCAGGATTCGTTCGTTAGCCTGATGGAATACAAAATGATCGATGTCTTCGACCAAAATGCACGCATCGATCGCAAGCTTATGGACCGTGTCGCAGATGGCGTTGACGCCGAACTTGAACACGCGGCGGCCGTTCATGGACAGCACGCTCGCGCTATCTGCGGAAGCCTTAAACGGCGAGGTACCGACCAGACCGGGAACGCGCAACGTCTCGACGTCGGGCGCCGTCGAAAGCTCAACGGCAAGGGGGTTGTCTCCCCCAGCTTCAATCACTGCGGCGCCTGCCCCATCGCCAAAAAGCACGCAGGTGGCACGGTCGGTCCAGTCGAGCGCGCGCGTCATCTGCTCGGCAGCAACAACAAGCACGCGCTCGGCACGGCTGCGGGCGATATAGCCCTCGGCGACATCGAGCGCAAATACGAAGCCGGCACAAGCCGCCGAGACATCGAAGGCAGGGCACGTCGCGCCAAGTCGCTCAGCAACGGCACACGCCTCGGCGGGAACAAGGTGGTCACCCGTCGTCGTCGAGCAGACAATCAGATCCAGCTGGCTCGCGTCGATTCCGGACACCTGGAGTGCCCGCTCGCTCGCCGCTACGGCAAGGTCGTCAAGTGACTCGGTGGTGCAGACGTGGCGGCTCTTGATACCTGTGCGAGTAAAAATCCACTCATCCGAGGTATCGAGGAACTCAGACAGCTCGTCATTGGAAACGCTGCGCTCAGGAAGCGCCGAGCCTGTTCCAAGAATCGTGAAACCCATCACTAACCTCCTTTGAGTTGTTGACGTGTTTACATCGACCAAGAGAGGATAACGCATTTCAGTCTTTGTTGACGTGTTAACATTAAATTGTCCAAATGCGACAAAGGCTTCACATTGTGTCTATCTCTCGACACCATTGCGCGATTGCCTTATTTACTTAGGAGGTAGCAGCTGTTATGGATTCTCGTTTAACGATAGTCGACGTAACCGGATCGACCAACGATGACCTGCTCGGAGCAGGAAAACAGGGAGCGCCGCACGGCACAGGACTTGCCGCCCGGGCTCAAACAGCAGGGCGCGGCCGGCGCGGGCACAAGTGGGACTCAACCGTCGGCAACTTATTGCTTTCGCTTGTCCTGCGCCCATGCGTTAATCCTGCAAAGTTCTCTGGTCTTGCCGCCGTCAGCGGCCTAGCGGTGCTCGAAGCACTCGAAAAGCAGGGTCTTGCAAACGAGATTCGCCTTAAATGGCCCAACGACCTTGTCGCGCGAGGACGCAAGCTCGGCGGCATTCTGGTCGAGGCCGCACGCGATAACGAAGGCAAACCTTTCGCCGTCTGCGGCATTGGCGTCAATGTGAACTATGTGCCCCAAGAGGTGCCCGATGGCGGCCTGCCGGCAATCGGTCTCTCGGACCTCAACGAGAATGTTCCCGCCGTCGATGTGCTACTCAAGGAGGTCTATCACGCGGTCGTGAACGCTGTATACACATGGGCAGAGCGTCTCAACGCCATGGAAGAAGACGCCGGACCGCTCGCGCCCGTCCACGGCGAATACATCGGTCATCTCAATTGGATTGGGGAGCACGTTATCGCCCGTTCCCCTGCCGGTGACGAGCTGGCACGCGGCGTCTTTCAAACGGTCGATGACTTTGGTCGCGCGTGCATCGAGACAGAAGACGACTTGCGATCCTTCCATTTTGAGGAGGCATCACTGCGTCCCGTGGGCAAATAAGGCGTCACAGCCACCCATTCGGCTGCATTGCCCGGGTCCCCAAGGTCACCATTCAAAACAAAAGAGCCCCGCTACCGTAATGGCAGCGGGGCTCTGTAAGCTATGAGCGATATCGCTTAGAGCTTGATGTCGATGTCGACGCCAGCGGGGAGGTCGAGACGCATGAGCGAATCAACGGTGCCCGAGGTGGGGTCGAGGATGTCGATGAGGCGCTTGTGGGTGCGCATCTCGAACTGCTCACGGGAGTCCTTGTTCACGTGCGGCGAGCGGATAACCGTGTACAGGTTGCGCTCGGTGGGCAGGGGGACAGGACCGGAAACGCGAGCGCCGGTCTTCTGAGCGGTCTCGACGATGAGCTTCGCGGACTGATCGACGACCTCGTGATCATAGCCCTTGAGGCGAATGCGGATCTTCTGGGTAGCCAACTTAAACCTCCAAAGAGTGCGAGAGATGTTCTCGCAGGATTACGTAACAGGGAGCTCGAACTTAGGCGTTCTTGCTCATGACCTCGTCCACGATGGACTTGGGCGCAGGCTCATAAGAGTCGAACTGCATCGTGTAGGATGCACGGCCCTGGGTCTGGGAGCGAAGGTCGGTAGCGTAACCGAACATCTCGCCCAGCGGCACCTTGGCACGGATGAGCTTGCTGTTCTTGCGATCCTCCATGCCCTCAATCTTGCCGCGGCGACCGGAGAGGTTGCCCATAACGTCGCCCATGTACTGCTCGGGGGTCTCGACCTCGACAGCCATGATCGGCTCGAGCAGCTGCGGATCGGACTTCTTGAGGGCGTCCTTGATAGCCATGGAACCGGCGATCTTGAAGGCGGCCTCGGAGGAGTCGACCTCGTGGTAAGAACCGTCGAACAGGGTGACCTTGACGTCGAGGACCGGGAAGCCGGCGATAACACCGGTGTTCAGGGCCTCCTGGATGCCCTTGTCGATGGACGGGATGTACTCCTTGGGCACGACGCCGCCGACGATAGCGTTGACGAACTCGTAGCCGAAGCCCTCCTCCATCTTCTCGAGCTTGATGACGGCGTGGCCGTACTGACCGCGACCGCCGGACTGACGGACGAACTTGCCCTCAGCCTTCTCGACGTCGTGACCAGCGGTCTCGCGGTAGGCGACCTGGGGCTTACCAACGTTAGCGTCAACTTTGAACTCACGGAGCAGACGGTCAACGATGATCTCGAGGTGCAGCTCGCCCATGCCGGCGATGATGGTCTGGCCGGTCTCGTGGTTGGTGGACACCTGGAAGGTCGGGTCCTCCTCGGCGAGCTTGGTCAGAGCCAAGGACATCTTGTCCTGCTCGGCCTTGGTCTTGGGCTCGATGGCAACGTCGATAACGGGCTTGGCGAACTCGATCTTCTCGAGGACGATCTCCTTGCCCTCGGCGCACAGGGTGTCACCGGTGGTGGAGTTCTTGAAGCCAACGCAAGCGACGATGTCACCGGCGGCAGCGTCGTCACGGTCGATACGCTCGGCGGCGTTCATCTCGAGGATGCGGCCGAGGCGCTCGCGCTGACCGTTGGAAGCGTTGACCACGTAGGAGCCGGACTCGGCGCGGCCGGAGTAAACGCGGACGTAGGTGAGCTTACCGACGAACGGGTCGGTCATGATCTTGAAGACCAGGCCGGAGAAGGGCTCGTCGAAGGAAGGATGACGCTGGATCTCCTCGCCGGTGTCCGGATCGGTACCGGTGACGGCCTCGACGTCGAGCGGGCTGGGCAGGTAGTCGACGACAGCGTCGAGCAGCTCCTGGACGCCCTTGTTCTTGTAGGCGGAGCCCACGAAGACGAGGTTGAGCTCGTTGGCCAGAACGCCCTTGCGCAGAGCAGCCTTGAGCTCCTCGACGGTGAAGTCCTCCTCCATGAGGATCTTCTCCATGAGCTCGTCGTCAAAGCTGGCAGCAGCGTCAAGGAGCTCCTCGCGCTTGGTGGCAGCGATGTCGGCAAACTCAGCCGGGATCTCGTCCATCGGCTCGGGGTAGGTCATACCCTTCTCGTCGGCCTTGAAGTCCCATGCAGTCATGGTGACCAGGTCGATGACGCCCCAGAAGTTGTCCTCGGCGCCCATCGGGACCTGAGCGGCCACGGCGTTAGCGTCGAGACGATCCTTCATGGTCTCGATAGCGTTGAAGAAGTCAGCGCCCACGCGGTCATACTTGTTGATGAAGGCGATACGGGGGACGTTGAAGGTAGAAGCCTGACGCCAAACGGTCTCAGACTGGGGCTGAACGCCGGCAACGGCGTCGAAGACGGCGACAGCGCCATCGAGGACGCGCAGGCAGCGCTCGACCTCGGCGGTGAAGTCAACGTGGCCCGGGGTGTCGATGATCTGGATGCGGTAGTCCTTACCGTCCTTGTTCCAGAAGCACGTGGTAGCAGCGGAGGTAATGGTTACGCCGCGCTCCTGCTCCTGAACCATCCAGTCCATGGTGGCAGCGCCCTCATGGACCTCACCGATCTTGTGGGTCTTACCGGTGTAGTAAAGAATACGCTCGGTCGTGGTGGTCTTACCGGCATCGATGTGGGCCATGATGCCGATGTTACGGGTATCGGAAAGCTTGTACTTAGGCTTAGCCATGTTAGTTCCTTACCTTAACTTACCAACGATAGTGAGAGAACGCGCGGTTGGCCTCGGCCATCTTGAAGACGTCCTCACGCTTCTTGACGGAAGCGCCCAGGCCGTTGGAAGCGTCGAGGATCTCGTTGGCGAGACGCTCGGCCATGGTCTTCTCCTTGCGAGCGCGGGAGAAGTTGACGATCCAGCGGATACCCAGAGCGGTGGAACGACGGGAGTTGACCTCCATCGGGACCTGATAGGTAGCGCCACCGACACGCTTGGGCTTAACCTCGAGCGTGGGCTTGACGTTGTCCATAGCCTTCTTGAAGGTAGCGAGAGCGTCGCCACCCTCGGACTTCTCGGCAACGATCTCGAAAGCGGTGTAAACGATGCGCTCAGCGGTGGCCTTCTTGCCGTCAAGAAGGACCTTGTTGATGAGCTGAGTCACCAGGCGGTTGTTGTAAACGGCGTCAGGCTGAACCTCACGACGATTAGCTGCTGCACGACGCGGCATGTGAAATCTCCTTAAGTGTCTACCGTGCGGCGCTTAGGCGGCACACGGCGAAAGTATCAAAACGTTATCTGGCTTATTTGGCCTTGGGGCGCTTAGCACCGTACTTGGAACGGGCCTGCATACGGTTCTGGACCGGAGCAGCGTCGTAGGCGCCACGGATGACGTGATAACGGACACCAGGGAGGTCACGGACACGACCGCCGCGGACGAGCACGATGGAGTGCTCCTGCAGGTTGTGGCCCTCACCCGGGATGTAAGCAGTAACTTCGATGCCGTTGACGAGGCGAACACGGGCAACCTTACGAAGAGCCGAGTTCGGCTTCTTGGGGCTCGTGGTGAAGACGCGGGTGCACACGCCGCGCTTCTGGGAGTTGTGCTGCAGAGCAGCGTTCTTGGACTTCTTGGGCACGGAACGACGGCCCTGGCGAACCAGCTGGTTAATAGTAGGCAAAGCGTACTCCTTCTCGAATGATTCCAGCTTTCTGTAAAGTGCAACGGCTTGAATCGAGGGGTCAGCATCCCCCTACGAAACACGCAGTTCGATAGGATACGTGGCGTTAGCTGTGCCGTCAACAGACCACGCCGCCGGGCGTATCCCAAAATGAGCATATTTCCGCAAAGCCTACACAAAAGGAATCCCCTTCTGTGCGCGGGGGCGGATTCCCGGTCCGGGCGGCCCGCTGTTTAAGTTTGCTGCTCTACAGTCCTGCGCAAGACGGAAAGCACATTAAGTG
>CABUBY010000012.1 GCA_902489955.1 uncultured Collinsella sp.
GACGCGACCCATGGGGAGCGTCGCACGACGGTGCTCGGCGACCCGGCGCGAGAGGCCCCGCTTATGGGCGGGACCCATCGGCCGCAAGGCCGATCGATGAACATTAAGAAAGCCCCGGCCATTTTGAACTGCACCCCAAAACTTGGACGGCTTAAATAAAAGCTACGCCGCAAGGGACTGGCTCCGGAACTCCTCCGGGGTCAGTCCCTTCAGTTTAACCTGGCGCCTCCTCGTGTTCCAATGGACCACGAAGTCGTCGAGGTCCGCCTTGAAGGACTCGAAGTCCGGCCACGTCCTTCCGCGGAAGAACTCGTCCTTGATGTGGCCGAACACCTGCTCCGTCGCGCCGTTGTCGATGCAGTTGCCCTTCCGGGACATGCTCTGCACCACGCCGGCCTCCTCCAGCCGCCTGCACCAACCGGCCTGCTGGTACTGCCAGCCCATGTCCGAGTGCAGGATCGGCCTGGAGCCCTTGGGCTTCTTGGACACGAGCTGGTCGAGCAGCTCGTGCTGCTGGGCCATGTTGGGGTGCAGCGACGTGGACCAGGCGACGATCTCCTTGCTGCCGAAGTCGTAGACCGGCGCGAAGTAGGCCTTGCCCCAGGGCTGCTTGAACTCGGTGACGTCGGTGCCCATCTTTTCCCACGGCCCGTCGGCGGCGAAGTCGCGCCCGATGACGTTCTCGAAGGTCTTTCCGACCTTGCCCCTGTACGAGTTGTACCTGTGGTAGTCGGTCTCGCGGCGGATCCCGCAGCTGATGCCCATCTCGCGCATCATCTTCAGCACGGTCTTGCAGGCTATGCGCACGCCCTGCTCGGCGCGCAGGCACATGGCGATCTGCCTGTGGCCGCACCCGTTGGCGGCGCGCGAGAATATCTCGGCGGCGGCCTCCCAGAGCTCGGGCCTGGTGGGAGCCTTCGGGTGCGACAGCGCGTAGTAGTAGCTCGACCTCGCCAGGCCGGCGCACTCCAGCAGGCACCCCAGCCCGTGCCCCTCTTCGCGCAGGGCGCCCACGGCTTCGACCTTCGCCCTGGTCAGAGTCCGTCCCTCTCGACCAGGGCACGCAATTTTTTTAGGTAGGCCACCTCGGTCTCGAGCCTTCGGCAGCGCTCCTCGAGCTCCTGCTCGCGCGTGCGCGGCCTCGCCTTGGAACCGCTCGGCCGGCCCTTGGGCTTGGGCCTGAGCGCCTCGGCGCCGCCCTCGCGGTAGAGCGCGCACCATCTCTTGAGCGGCGCCAGGGACATGACGCCGAACGCCTCCATGGCGTCCCGCTTGCTCATGCCGCCGTCGACCACGGCCGAGGCGGCGGCGACCTTCTGCTCATATGTGTACCTGGCCTGCTTGCCGTCCATGGATAGCAGCACCTCGCTTCCGAACGACCGGTATACGTAGAGCCATTGTCTCACGGTGTCGCGCGGGACCGACAGCGCCTTCGCCGCCGACTCGGAGCCGTGGCCTCGCTCGAAGAGCTCGATCGCCGCCTTCCTGGCCTCGATGTCGTGCTTCACCCTCAAGTCGACACGCATAAAAAGCCTCCCATTTCTCATGTCCAAGAAATGGGAGGCAGTTCATTTGGTCGGGGCTTTCCTTACCTGAAATAGACGATTGCCTTGCTCTTTCAAGTTACTTCGTGGCACCGCAAGAAGAGCACTTATACCCAGTGGTCACAGTCTCATCCCATGCATCGCGCACCTGCACCTGATCGTCATAGGCCGCTTGGTCGGTCACGGTTTCATAATAGCCCTGCTTTACAGTCACATAGGTAGAGTGATAGCTTCCGCAATTACCACCATTCATAAGAGAGTTGTTAATATGCCCCCAAGGGTCAGACGTGATATCCGCACCGCACTGGTTGCAGATATAGTGTTCCTCCGTCACCGCGTCATGCCATACCTGATGCGTCACCGCGTCGTGGTGGACGGTCTTGTACTGAGCGTCGTGATGAACGGTTTTTGTCTGGGCAACCCAGTTGTGCCGGTGCGCCGGGGTGTCATCCTTCTTTGATGAGCCGCCCGAGCTGGAACCGGAACCGGAGTTTCCGCCACCTCCGCTCGGCTTGCTGTCCGACTTATTTCCAGAGCCGTTGTTTCCGCTATCGTTCTTGGAACCGGAATCGTTCTTCTTGTTGTCGGAGGTCTCCGGGGTCTTCGCGTCAGACGTGTCCTCCTTGGCCGTCTCCTGCGCCTTTTCGCTCTCCTTCTCGACGGCATCGGCATCGGCGTTCGGGTTCTTCTTGATGTTGTCCTCGAACTTCTTCACGACCTCGGCACCCTTGTCTCCGGTCAGGGTAGAATCACCCTTCTTCACGGCTGCTGCAACGTCCTTGGCGATGGCGGTCAGGTCATCCTTCGTCACCTTATCCGCATCCACCTTGTTGAAAGTCACACCCGTGCTGGCCGTCTTCTTATCGGCCTTCCCGGCGGTAACCTTCTTCGATGACACCTTATAGATGGAACCGTCGGCGTTCACGGGTGAAATGAATGTGACGGTATAGGTACCGGACTCACCGACCTTCACGGTCACCTGCTTGTTCGCGGCGATGGCGGTGTAGAAGTCTACTTTCCCGTCCTCATCCTCGATATGGGCGATGACGGGCGTGGAGGTTTCCGTATCCCAGCCGTCAGCCTTCACCTCAAGGGAAAGCACCATGTCCTGCTCCTCATCGTCCTTTGACTGGGACACCGCAGGGGCGTTCGCTTTGCCCGTCCAATCCGCATGTGTGATGGCATATCCACCGCCGCCGATGAGAAGCGCCGCACAGAGGATTCCTGCACCAGCCGCGCAGACCTGCTTGCGGGAGAACTCGCGCCCGAAGAGCATGAGCGGCTTCTTAGCATTCTCCTCCTTCGTCGAATCCGATCGTTTAATTTCCCGAGAGCCGTACTCATCCATCGGCAAACTCCAGTTCAATTATCAGAGGTCTAACTTAGCGGCATTGTATTCCAAATTGTCACTTATATAGGTGTGACTCATATAGAACCGAAACGAATCATTGGCACAACCTATTTGGAGGTGCCAATGACTCAGTTAGATATAAAGATGAGGGTTGGGCTGAGAATAAAAGAGTTGAGAAACGAACTCGGCTATAGCCAGGAAACTATTGCGTACTCTATCGAAATGTCCCGAACATACTTCGCTGAGGTCGAAACCGGCAAGCGGAACATATCAATTGAAAATATCGACCGGATTGCACAAGGGCTCGGCGTTTCCCTGAAAGAGTTCTTCAACTCTGACCTCTTTGTCAAATAAGACAGAGCGCAAATCGAATTAGAACGAAAGGACAGACTTCCAACGTCTTCTAATGTCCAACGGGGCTTCAATAGCAATCAAAAGATATCAAAGGCTGCCGGAAACTGGCTTGCCCTACGGCAACGACAGCCTAGGTTTTCAACGCTTTCCATAGCCGGAGGGTCCCACATCCAGCCCGTAGGCTGTGGGAAGGGTTGAAAACCGGCCCTGAGGGTGAAACTCTGGGGTGAAATATGAAGTCGCGATGTTTTCCCCATAGAATGAACTTTCACCCCTTTTTCACCCCTCAGGCGGGTTTTACCCCTATCCATACAGAAACAGGTCAGACGATTTATACCGTCTGACCTGCTATTTCTCTGGTGCCCCCGGGCGGATTCGAACCGTCGACACCCGCTTTAGGAGAGCGGTGCTCTATCCCCTGAGCTACGGAGGCATGTTGTACTAGTGTAGCAGATTTACTGCATCGCAATACGTCGCATGACTAGACTTCGAAGTTGCGGTGGAATAGTTCCTGTCTGAAGCATCTAAAGCCGTATTTAGGAACTATTTCACCGCAACTTATGAGGAGCTAGTTGCCTTTGTGGAAGAGGTTTTTGATAACGGAGGGGATGCTCTTGGCGCCCTTGGCCGTCACATCGATAAAGTCGGGCGAACGCACGAGCTTATCCTCGTCGACGTACTTGCGGACCGCGCGCAACGTCTCTTTGTCATCGCGCGTCGAAAACGTAAAGTGGCCGGTATCCTTGGTAAAGATGGCAAAACGCGTGATCTTCTTGGTGCCGCGCAAAACCTCGGCGGCAATATAGTCGACCTCGTCCCACGGGATTTGAATATAATCCTCGGGATTGCGCTCGTTATAGTACTCAAACGCCTTATTGCCCACCATCACGTTACCGTGGCTGGTAAGCCCCATCAGGCAGGTTGCCGGCGTTGCCAGATCGACCGTGCTGTTCTGAGATTGCGCCATGCGCGCCTCGCCCTCCAAATAAAACAATCGGACCGCATCCAGTGTACCCACCGGGTGCGGTCCGTTTCAATGGCTCAAAAGCCCTTGCCTAGCAATTCTCGGTCTTAAGCCGAAACGTGCTTACATGAAGCCGCAGACGCGACCGATGATGCCGATGGCGAAGAGAGCCAGGATGATGACAATCGGGCTGACCTTCTTCTTGAGGAGCTTGCAGACCAGCAGGGTCAGGCACACGGCGGCAAGGCCGGGGATGAGCTGATCAAGGTTGGCCTGAAGCGTGGTGACCTTCACCTGATCAAGGGCGTTAGCACCGATGGAGTTATACATCGTCAGTGCTTCCTTGACACCCTCAGAACCGGAGGGCAGGTTAGCCCAGTCGATAAAGGCGCCAGCAGACTGCGTGACCTTGGAGACGACCGGGGTGAAGGAGATGGACACCCAGCGCTCGACCAGGGCGCCGATGATGAACATACCCAGGATGGATGCACCCTCGGTGACCTTGCCCATCAGACCGCCGGAGAGGTCCTTGGCGATGGAGGAGCCGACCTTGTAGCCAAACTCCTGCGTGTACCACAGGAAGGCGTAACGGATGATGTTCCACGCGAAGAAGAACAGCAGCGGACCGGCGATGCTACCGGACAGGGCCAGGGAAGCGCCCAGAGCGCCCAGAATCGGGCGAAGGGTGAACCAGAAGGCGGGGTCGCCGACGCCGGCGAGCGGGCCCATCATACCGACCTTGACGCCCTGAATGGCAACGTCGTCAATCGGAGCACCGTTGGCGCGCTCCTCCTCGAGAGCGAGGGTAACGCCAATGACGGGGGCGGAAACATAGGGGTGGGTGTTATAGAACTCCAGGTGGCGCTTAAGAGCGGCAATCTGGTCATCCTTGCTGGTGTAGAGCTTCTTGATCGCAGGGATCATTGCGAAGCACCAGCCGCCGTTCTGCATACGCTCGTAGTTCCACGAGCCCTGAAGGAACTGATGACGGAAGCAAACCTTCTTGCGGTCAGCCTTGGTGAGCTGAATCTTGTTCTCTGCCATATGTATCACTCCCCTCCTACTCGTAATCGTTCAGAATGTCGCCGAGCGGGTCACCGGAGCCGCCGCCCATGCCGCCACCCTGCTTGGCCAGATCCTTAAGGCCAAGGTAGATGAGGGCAAGGGAGATGCCGATGAGGCCAAGGGCGATCAGCGTGAGCTGAGGGATGGCAGCAAGGACAAAGCCGAGGATGAAGAACGGCCAGGTCTCCTTGGTGGCCATCATGTTGATGACCATGGCGTAACCGACGGAAGCGACCATGCCGCCGCCGACAGCCATGCCGCCGGACAGCCAGTCGGGCATAGCGTTAAGCGCGTTGGTAACAGCCTCAGCCGGGATGATGCACAGAAGTACTGCCGGGATGGCGATACGAAGGCCCTGCATGAGGATGGCAGCGTACTGCCAGCGCTCGATGCCGGAGAAGTCGCCCTTCTCGGCGCAACCGTCCATGGCGTGAGCGATAGCGGTGGCCAGGGTACGGCAGATCATGGTCAGGAACAGACCAGCGACCGACAGCGGGACGGCGACGGCGATAGCGGCGGTAACGGCCTTGGCCGAGTCGGTGGCGCCGCCGTTGAGGGCGAGCACCATGATGATCGAAGAAGCGACCGAGGCCAGAGCGGCGTCAGGCGCGACGGCGGCGCCGACGTTAGCCCAGCCAAGGGCCATCATCTGGAGCGAACCGCCCAGGAGGATGCCCTCCTGAAGGTGACCGGTTACGAGACCGATAAGCGTGCATGCCACGAGCGGCTGATGGAACTGGAACTCATCCAGAATGCCTTCCATACCGGCAAGCAACGCGACAATCGCAACAAGCAGAATAGTGATTGCAGACATGTATCGGACCCTCCTTTACTATGCTTGAGCGGCCAGTTCGGCCTTAGCTTTCTTCAACATGGCGTCGAGATCCTCGGAGGAATCCGAAGGAACCTTGCGGACCTCGAACTTGACGCCCTTGGCCTTGAGGGCCTCGAGAGTCTTAACGTCATCATCGCCCATAGCGACGGCGTTGGTGACGACGACCTTGCCCTTGGAGTGAGCCATGGAACCGATGTTGACTTCCTTGATGTCGACACCGGCCTCGATGGCCTTGAGCAGATCCTGCGGGTTCTCAAAGAGCAGCATGGCCTTGGTGTCACCAAAGCGCGTGTCCTTGACGACCTCGGCCATCTTCTTGATGGGCACGACGTTGGCATGGACTCCCGGAGGGGCAGCCTGCTCGATCATGGTCTTGCGGAGCTCGTCGTGAGCAACGCCGTCGGAAACCACGATGATGCGGTTGGGGTTGATCTGCTTGGTCCACGTGGTGGCCACCTGACCATGCAGCAGACGGGTGTCGATACGGACATGGGCAATCTTGATGTGCCCGTCGCCGATGACCGTTCCCGGAGGGATGGCGCCTGCAGGAGCAGCGGCGGCCGCAGCCGGCTTCTTCTCCTCGGGCTCCAGAGACTCGGGCTTGACGCGCACGCCAGCCTTAGCCTCAGTCACGAGATGTTTTGCGATCGCATGTGCAGTGTTCTTTGCGTCAAAGCGCTGCGAATATGCCTCGATGAGCATAGGCAGGTTGACACCGGTGACGATAGCCCAGGAATCGTGGCCCTCGATGAGCCCGCTGATCTGGTTGAACGGCGTGCCGCCCCACAGATCAACGAGGAAGAGCACCTGCTCCTGGTCCTCGAAGGAAGCGACTGCTTCCTCGACCTTGGCACGGAAATCGTCGGGGCCCATGCTCGGCTCGAGCGAGACCACGGCAACAGACGGCTGATCGCCAAAGACCATCGAGCCCGTCTGCTTGATTCCAGCTGCCAAGTCCCCGTGGCTAGCAAGAACAATACTTACCATCACATAACCTCCTTTTTGTCTACGTATTTCCTACACGACATGAAAGGAGTATACCTGTTTGGATTGTGGAATTATAGCTAAATTCGCAAAAGGTTGGATTATTTGTTTAAACGTCTATGTTTGTTACAAATTGATTACGTTGCTGGCTTATAGCTCATTGCCTGCTAAAACGTGATTTGCTGATTGTTCTCAAAGACATATAAAAGTGCACCGTTCGTTAAGACCGCTTTTAGGTGAATCCCAATGCGTCTGCGTGCCACCATTTTGTTTAAACAGACATGACTTGACTAACCGAAGCAAATATGTTTAGAACTCTAGCCCATGTAGACATTAGATGTTAGGCGATGTGGAGAGGGTTGGCGGCGTCGACGGCATCGGGGGCGTCGGAGAGGCCGTCAGGAGCAGCGTCTGCCGGGTCCTCGTCGGGGGTCTCGATCTGTTTGATCATGACCTCCTGGCCCTGCAGCAGGTATGTTTCACCGCTGCCGCAATGGGGGCAAGTCTTGCCGTGCTCGACCGTCGCGTAGTCGCGGCCGCACGCCTCGCAATGCGTCACGGCCTCGACAGGCTCCACGATAAGCTCCGCGCCCTGCGTGATAGGCTTTTTATCCGCCGCCCAGCGCCAAGCGTCGAGTAGTAGATCGGGGACGACGCCCGAGACCTCGCCCAGCAGCAGCGTGACGCTCGAAACGCGACGCACGCCATGAGCGCGCGCCACATTCTCAACATCGCGAATGATGTGATAGACGATTCCGAGCTCGTGCACTTTTAATTCCTTCCGCCGTTCTACCGAACGGCGGTCGGCTTGACGCTGCGCGAGCCCCAGACGGGCGATCTGCCTTTCAATCGTCGGGCATGGGCAAAAGCCCTATGCCCTCCTCTTTCAAGGCACCTCGCCACGCCTGGGACTCGCTCGCTGTCCAACCGCTCTCTGCGCCGTTCTCCTGCTTGTTGCGTTTCTTACTTCTTCCCGAATTTAATCTTGATGGCGCGCTTGAGCGCGTACTTGCCCAGGCTTGGAAGCTTTTGCTCGTATTTGACCATCGTGGAGCACTCGGGGCGGTCGCGATCCAGATGGATGGCGTCAAACGCGCACTTGGTGGTGCACAGGCCGCAGCCGATGCACTTGTTGGGGTCGACGATCGAGGCGCCGCAGCCCAGGCAGCGGGCGGTCTCGGCGCGCACCTGCTTCTCGGTAAAGGTCTCAACATACTCGCTAAACGGCGCAGCCTTCTCGCGTTCGCGGTCCACATGCGCAACCTCGCGGCTCGCGTTGTCGTAGCTCTCGATCACGACATCGTCGCGGTCGAGCGCGGTGTAGCGGCGCTGGTTGCGGCCGATGGTGAGCGTGGAGCCCGGCTGCACAAAGCGATGGATGGACACCGCGGCCTCGTGGCCGGCGGCGATGGCGTCGATGGCAAAGCTGGGGCCGGTGTAGACGTCGCCGCCCACAAAGATGTCTGGCTCGGCGGTCTGGTAGGTCTGGGGATCGGCAAGGGCACCCTGGCCGCGGCCGAGCTCCACTTTGGAGCCAGCCAGCAGGTCGCCCCACACAATGGACTGGCCAATCGACATGACGACACGGTCGGCATCGACACGGCGCAGGTCGTTCTCGTCGTACTCGGGCGCAAAACGGCCCTCGTCGTCAAAGACACGCGTGCAGCGCTTGAAGGTGATACCGCAGACACGACCGGCCTCGTCCAAGTGAATCTCCTTGGGGCCCCAGCCGCAGCTGATGTGCGCGCCGTCCTCAACGGCCTCGCGACGTTCTTCCTCGCTGGCGGGCATCTGGGCCTCGCTCTCCAGGCAGAACATCTCAACGTGCCCAGAACCCAGACGGCAGGCGTTGCGGGCAACGTCGATAGCCACGTTGCCGCCGCCCACCACAATGGTGCGGCCGGGCAACGCGTCGATCTTGCCACTGTTGACCTCGCGCAAAAAGTCGACGGCTACGGTCACGTCCTCGGCATCCTCGCCCGGAATGCCGGCAAGGCGGCCGCCCTGGCAGCCAATGGCAACGTAGAAGGCCTTAAAGCCCTGCGCGCGCAGCTCGTCGAGCGTCACGTCGCGACCGACTTCCACGCCATAGCGGAACTCGGCACCCATCAGGCGAATGACCTCGACCTCGGCCTCGATAACATCCTTCTGCAGCTTAAAGCTGGGAATGCCGTAGGTAAGCATGCCGCCCGGGTGCTCGTTCTTCTCGAACACGACGGGCCTGTAGCCCTTCTCGGCCAGATAAAAGGCGCAGGACAGACCGGCCGGACCGGCGCCGATGATGGCGATCTTCTGGTCGAAGCCGCCGGCACGCGTTGGGGTCACCACAGGTGGGACATAGCGGGTCGCGGCATCCAGATCGCGCTGGGCGATGAACTTCTTGACCTCGTCGATGGCCACGGCGGCGTCCACACGGCCGCGGGTGCAGGCATCCTCACAGCGGCGGTTGCACACACGGCCGCAGATAGCGGGCAGCGGGTTCTCGCGCTTAATGAGTGCTAGGGCCTCGTCATAGCGACCCTGCGCCGCGAGCTTCAAATAGCCCTGAACGGCAACGTGCGCGGGGCAGGCCGTCTTGCAGGGAGCGGTGCCGGACTCGTGCGTCTCGATGCGGTTGTCGTTGCGGTAGTTGGGCGACCACTTGGTGTGGTCCCACTTGGTGGCATCGGGCAGCTCCTGGCGCGGATACTCGGGCACCTGTCCACCGGCCTTTTTGCTACAGAGCTTCTGGCCCAGTTTGGCGGCGCCGGCCGGACACACCTCAACGCAGCGACCGCAGGCCACGCACTTGTCCTTCTCGACCTTGGCGACATAGGCCGAGCGTGACAGGTTGGGCGTGTTGAACAGCTGAGAGGTGCGCAGGGCATAACACACGTTGACGTTGCAGTTGCAGATAGCGAAGATCTTGTTCTCGCCGTCGATATTGGTGATCTGGTGCACAAAGCCGTTGTCCTCGGCCTGGCGCAGGATGTCGTAGACCTCGTCGCGCGTCACGTAATGGCCGCGGTCGGTCTCAACCACATAGTCGGCCATATCGCCCACGGCAATGCACCAGTCGGCGGGGTCGTCGGCGCAGCCCTCACCCATCACGCGACGGCTCGCGCGGCAGCTGCAGGTGCTGGCGGCATATTTGCCATCGTATTTGTCGAGCCAGTGCTCGATATGCTCGATCGGCACCGAGGTGCTCGCGGCGTCGATGGCCTTCTCGACCGGAATGACGTGCATGCCGATGCCGGCGCCACCGGGCGGCACCATCGGCGTAGCCTTGGACAGCGGCCCCTTGGACGCCTGCTCAAAGAACTTGGCATAGACCGGGTGCTCGTCGAGCTGGCTCACGCGCATGTTGAGGAACTCGGCGGAACCCGGCACCAGCATGGGCAGCACCCACTGCTTGGCGCGCTCGGGATTCTCCCAGTTGTACTCGAGCAGGCCCGTGTAGCTCATATCGTCGAGCATCTTCTCGATATCGGCTTCGGTCATGCCGGTGAGCTTGACCATCTCGGGCAGCGTATAGGGACGGCGCATCTTCATCTTGCAGAGCACTTCGGCCTGCTCGTCAGTCGCGGCCTCGGCAAACGACCAGTACTCGTAGCCCAGCAGCTCATCGCGATGCAGCAGACGGTTGGTGCAGTGCTCGCACAGCTTGACGATGGCCTCGCGCGGATGCTCCGGCAGCGGCGGCACGAACTCCGAACCGATGTCGGGCTCGGTGTAGCTAATCCCCGGTCCGTTGAGAATCATGGTTGTCCCTTCTCTTGCCACAGCCCGACGAGGCCGCAGCGCCCCTCTTTTTTTGCAGGCCGGGCATGCCCCATGCCGTTCACCCGCCATTGTTGACATTGTGTCAAAAATAGTATTGACGAACCGTCAACAATATTCAAGACTGTTAGGCGAACGGTCAGGCAAAAGAGGATGAAAGGCGGCAAAACATGGGCAACAACACAGCAGGTACCTCTGTGGTCGATGCCGTCCCCGCATCCGATAGCGCGGCAAAGCGCCTGACGGGCGACGAACGCCGTCGCGAGATCCTCGATGCCGTGCGCACCGTAAGCTCCGAGCTGGGCGTGTCCCACCTATCGGTATCGGCCGTGACCAAGCGAGCCGGCTGCACGCGTTCATTGTTCTACCATTACTTCGCCGACATGGACGCCGCCGTCACCGCTGTTATGGACGAGGCGATCGACGGCTTTATCTCCGAACTCGAGCGGTGGAACGCCGACCGCACCGTCGGTGATATCGAGGGCGCGCTCGACACCGTCGCCCCGCTCTTTAAGCGCCTGGTCGCCAGCGGCCACGAGCTGCCGAGCACGCTTACCTCGAGCAGCGGCGCGCTCTACGGCGGCTTTTTGCACAACGTGGTCCAGCGCGTGGCGCAGTATATCTGCGACACCACCGTAGTGGATTTTGTCGCCCATCATGAGCTACGCATCGACCATGTCTACGAGACGTTCTACACCCTCATCATGGGGTTGTTGATGTATATCCGCACGCACCCCGATGTGCCCGACGAGACGGTCAAGGAAATCATCGCCTCGACACTCCACATCGAGGGCTATACCGCCAAATATCCGGAGCGCAAGCCCCAGAACTGACGACATTTGGCCAAACTGCCCGCGATCAGAAGAGGGGCCGCGGGCGTGTGAAAGGAGAGCAGCATGCTGTTCGATGTTTGGGGTAGCGATACCCTTATCCACTGGGTCGGCTGGGCGATGGTCTTTATCGGCCTGATCGTGCTCAACGAGGTCGGCCGCCGCACCAAGCTGGGCGCGGCAATCATCTTTGGCGTGGCTCCGCTGGCCATGACCATCTACTGCGTCGCCATCGCCATCGGCGTCTCGCAGGGCGCCGAGTGGGCGCTCACCAACCCCACCCATGTGTACCAGAACAGCTGGTTCCACTACGCCAAGGTATACGCAGCGCTGGCCGGTTGCTGGGGCTTCATTGCCATTAAGTACCAGTGGGGAAAGATCGGCAAGGCGCATTGGTTCCGCGCGTGGCCGTTTGTGATCGTCGCCATCAACATCATGATCGCCGTCGTGTCCGATTTCGAGAGCGCCTATCACTTCTTTGTCCTGGGCGAGTCCACCTGGGTCACCTCCGAAGGTGCTACGCAGCTGGCCGGCTGGAACAACGTGTTCAACGGCATCGCCGGTATCATCAACATCTTCTGCATGACCGGTTGGTGGAGCGTCTACGCCTCCGAGGACAAGACCGACATGCTGTGGCCCGACATGACCTGGGTCTACATCATCGCCTACGACATCTGGAACTTCTGCTACACCTACAACTGCCTGCCCACCCACTCCTGGTTCTGCGGCTTTGCGCTGCTGCTGGCGCCCACCGTCGCCGCCTTTATCTGGAACAAGGGCGGCTGGATCCAGAACCGCGCCTTTACGCTGGCCATTTGGTGCATGTTTGCCCAGGTGTTCCCGTACTTCCAGGAGGAGTCCATCTTTGTGACCCACTCCACGCTCGACCCCGGCGCCGCTACCGCGGTCTCGATCGCCGCACTGGTCGCCAACGTCGCCGCGATCATCTACATCGCCTACCGCGCCAAGAAGCTCGGCCGCAATCCCTACAAGCAGGATGTCTTTGAGGGCACCAGCGATTGGGAGAAGGCCACCGCTCGCCGTGCCAAGGTTGATTACGCGCACGCCGAGTAACATGTTGGCCGCTGTTGGCACTTGGGCATAGGCCCGCTCACCAGGCCTTTCAATCCAATGTCTCGCAGAGCCCCCGAAAAGCGTTTCGCTCGCTTTCCGGGGGCTTTTTGTCGTTGCGCCTCTATTCATCTATTCAAAAACACGCGCATATATAAAATCGGATTTCAAATCATGCGGCGGCTCTATGGAGCCCCGTTTTTGGGTACATTGTTGTCCCGATATTGAGCTTGGGGGATGTATGAATGATGAGACGATGGGCCAAGAGGATGCGGCCCAAGATGCAGAAGCTTGCGCTGAGGCCTTGGAGAGCTTAGACCGGATTTCACTCGATGAGATTGCGTTTGACGATTCGGGCGTTGATGTGCAGGATGAGCCGGAAGCCGAGGCGCAGCCCGATGGTCAGGATGCAGACGACGTTGAGCCTGCCGAAGATGAGGCAGGTCACGAAGACACCGAAAGCGAGGCCGGCAATCAGCCCGAATCCGACACGGGCGAGGAAACCGTCTTGCTCGACAGTTTGCCGGCCGAGGATTCGCTGACCCGCGAGCTTCCTGGCCTGGGTTCCGCACCAGCCGTGGACGAGACCATCGCCATGGGCGATATTCCCCTGCCGTCCGTTCCCTCGGCACGCGAGGCCGAGGTTCGTCATCGCAAGATGTCGCCCAAGCGCCGCAATCTGATGGTCGCCGGTATCGTGGCCGCCGCGCTCGTCGCCGGCGGTGCAGGCTATGCTGCCTGGAACGGATATCAGCAAGAGCAGGCTGCCGCTGTCGCCGCCAATGCCCACACGATGATGTCGGTGCAGATTGGCGTGCATGCCGCGGGCCTCGACTGTTCCACCAGCTCTAAGATTCCCGTACAGGTGAGCGGTCAGGATTCTGATGGCTCATCCGTGAGCGAAACGCTCTATGTTGACGAGCACGGCCGCGGAATCAAACTGCTGCCCGGCGATTACACGCTCTCCATCGCTGCCTCTCCCATCGCGGCCGACGGCACCATCTATACCGTCCCGACCACCAAGGCGCAGGTCACGATCAAGAGCGACGGACAGGACCTAAGCAGCCAGGCCGCCTTTAAGCTCAAGGTGCCTTCGGCCGACACGGTGACTGACGACCAGATCGATGCCGCCGCCAAATATGCCGAGGAGGGAGGCGCGAGCTCCGCCGCCACCGCCAAGGTGCTCCAGCAGGCGGCAACCGCGCGGCGCGACGCCGCCGTCAATGCCGTGAGCGCGCAAAAGGCACAGGCGGCCCGTGATGCCGACGCCCGCCACAAGGCAACCGACCTCTACCAGCTCGATATCCCCGTCGAGTGGTACGGCAAGGTCGAGACTTGGCAAAATGGCAGCACGCTATGCATCTATCTTGCCGGCGACAGCGATACGCCGATTGTGACGCTCGTCACGGTGCGTGAGGGCGAGAGCTTTACGCCCGATGAGGGCGATACGGTTTTGGGTGCAGCCAATCTAGGCAACGGTTACACCGTCTACGCCAGCGGCCCCGTCTATCCGCACGTGGTGCCCCAGACTATCAACGGGCGCACCCAGAATCCCGTGTCAACCTACCCCATGGACACGGCCATTGAGCTTGTCGAGCTGACGACCGGCAACCGCTATACGTATAGCCAGATCAAGAACGACCTGGTTGGCAAAGACGGCAACGCAGACGCCGCCACCAAACTCGAGACCGACTACCTCGCGCAGATCCTGCTGCCGAGTATCAAAGCCCAGGACTAGCCTGGCGCAGCAACGTGCTCCCCAATCGTGATGAAGGAGCCAGGAGGTCCTGACCCCACAGGCCCATAGATGATTAGGCAAGGAGCCACTTCCATGCGGGCATAACGTGTACCACACCGTGCTCGCATGGAATATCGGTCTGTTCATCCATGGTAACGATTGCCGACTCGCCAAGATCAAACTGGGCCATCGAGGCATCAAGCGCGGCAATTTCGCGCTCGCGCGTTTTCTCACTTGCCATATCCGCACTCACCTGAATCAGGCTATAAGCCCGCATGAGAAGCGCGTCCCCAGCCACAAAGTCTACCTCATGGCTTTTGCTCTTCTCTTTGATTAGCAGGCGGCAGACCGAGCCGGTCCTCACCGCGGGAGTCCTTCTTCTTAGCGCATTGAACACTGCGGTCTCGAGCCTCTGGCCCTGGTCCAATGCCGATGCGGGAGAGAATGCTCCAAACATCGCAGGGTCGACAGCGTAGACCTTAGACGCAGACCGCATGTTATTTGCCAGTGAACGCGTGAACTCCGGCACAGAAAATAACAGGTAGGCGTCCTCATAATACTCAAGTAAATCGCTGAGCGAATTACGACTGACGGGTATCTGTCTGCTCTTGAACTCGTTGTACACTTTGTTCACTGACAGCTCTCGTCCCGAAGATGCCATACACCGCGTCAAGAACAGCGATGCCAGGCGAGGGTTCTTGACGTCGTAACGTTCAACGACGTCCATGGCGACCGTTCGCGAAGCATATTCCTGTAGCAGCTGAATCGCGTCTGCAGGCGTCTGCTCAAGTGTCGCGATGAATCCCCCTTGTTCAAGATACCCGATCAGATGATGTCGAAGCAGCGCTGCATCGCTCGGGGAAAAGGTCGCATCTGGCTCGGGGACGCTCCCCGTCTTATATCGAACGTATTCCGAAAAACTCAACGGAAAAAGCTCTCGCACAAGAGAACGACCCCTGAACTCGCTCTTAAGTTCTGAGGACAGCATCTTGGAAGAAGATCCCGTCACATAGACGGTCGCTTTCTCCGTATCGACTACACGCCGCAGAAACGCACCCCATTCGGGAATTTCCTGGATCTCGTCAAAGAAAATGTAAGCGCCCTCGGTTCGAGCAACAGGATACAGTGCATAGAACGTGTCGAGCACGTCCGCCAGCAGCGATGGCTCATACGGGCGCAAGCGCTCATCCTCAAAATTGAAGTAAAGCATCCGGTCAAGCTCGACGCCCCGGCTCTGAAGCCGCCGCATCTCCTGATACAGGCGATACGTCTTTCCACAACGGCGGGCCCCCACAATCACATTTACGATGTTGTCGCGCTTTGGCTCCTGTGGGTTTCCTAGATCAAGGTCTCGCTCAAAGACCTGCGGAACCCCCTGCTGTTCAAAGTCCTTTATTTTCTGGGCGATCAAGTCGTTGAATGCCATGATTCTCCAATCTTGCTCTCTAGCTAATCAAAATTATAGCGATTCTTGATTAATTAGAGAGCAAGATTATGTCTGACTTGATTAACACTTAAGCAAGTTTTTTCACTATTACTGCTCGAAGGATGCCGAGTGGCTGAGAGGACAACCAAGCCCGAATGCGACTCCCTGGACAGTCGATTTGGGACGGGGCTTTTTTGACTACCGTCCCCCTGTAGAAAAATCCCTAACGCAGTTGCGGTGAAATAGGGATTGTTTTTGCTGGTCAAACCGCAAAACAGTCCCTATTTCACCGCAACTTTTTGGTGGCCTTTTTGGTGGCACTCAGCGCCAGGGGTCGGCTTCGAACATTGGCTCGCGCTCGGGGCGGCGATCGCTGTAGGGATCGTAGCCGTCATCGTCCTCGTTCTCGGCACGGATGTAAGGGTCGCGCGGCTTGGGTGCCGGCTTGGGCGCAGGCTTGGGTGCGGCGGGTGCAGCATCGGTCGCCGACGTGTTCGTCTTGTTCTTGTCTATCATCTGCATATCTCCTTGCCATGCAATCGTGCTCGACATCATCGATTGTCGCACGAAAAAGGGCGGCGGACCCAATTGGATCCGCCGCCCTTGGCGTTTAGAAACGGCTGGCAGATTTTAAGGCATGTCCCAAAAATCTACTCGGCATCGGGGACCTCGTAGGTGGCCGCCGGCGTGTTATCGCACACGACGGTAAAGCCGCCGTCCTTATCGACATCGACCGTCACCTGATCGCCCTCGCGCACCGTGCCGTCGATGATGGCGGCGGCGATGGCGTCCACGACCTCGCGCTGGACCAGACGCTTGAGCGGACGGGCGCCAAAGACCGGGTCCAGGCCGCCCACGGCGAGCATCTGCTTGGCCGCCGGGGTGATGGCAAGCGTCATGCGCTCCTTGGCCAGACGCGCGCGGACGTCGGCAAGCTGGATGTCGACGATCTTCTCGATCTGCGCCATGCCGAGCGGATGGAACACCACGATGTCGTCGATACGGTTGAGGAACTCGGGGCGGAAGGTCTGAGCCATGGCAGCGTCGACCTGATGGCGCATCTCCTCCTCGTCCTTACCGGACAGATCGGCGATGGCTTTGGAGCCCACGTTGGACGTCATGATGATAATCGTGTTCTTGAAGGACACCTGGCGACCCTGGCCATCGGTCAGACGGCCGTCGTCGAGCACCTGCAACAGCACGTTAAAGACATCCGGATGGGCCTTCTCCATCTCGTCGAGCAAGATCACGGAGTAGGGACGACGGCGCACGGCCTCGGTGAGCTGGCCGCCCTCGTCGTAACCCACGTATCCCGGGGGCGCACCGATCAGACGCTGGACGCTGAACTTCTCCATGTACTCGGACATATCGATACGCACGAGCGCGCGCTCGTCGTCGAACAGGCACTCGGCAAGCGCCTTGGCGAGCTCGGTCTTGCCCACGCCAGTGGGGCCCAGGAAGAAGAAGCTGCCGATGGGCTTGTCCGGATCGGAGAGGCCCGCACGGCTGCGACGCACAGCCGCGGCGACGGCGGAGACGGCCTCGTCCTGACCGATGACGCGCTTATGCAGCTCGCCCTCCAGGCCCTTCAGCTTGTCGAGCTCGCCCTGCATCATCTTGGACACGGGCACGCCGGTCCAGGCACTCACGACCTCGGCGATCTCGTCGGAGGTCACCTGCTCGTTGAGGCCCTCGCCGTCCTGCTGCTTTTGTGCCTCGAGCGCAGCCTCGGAATCCTGAATCTGCTGCTGCAGGCCCGGAATCACGGAGTAGCGCAGCTCGGACGCACGGCCCAGGTCGCCGTTGCGCGTTGCACGCTCCTCTTCGCTCTTGGCCTCGTCAAGCTGGCCCTTAAGCTCCTGCACGTGGTCGATGGCGTTCTTTTGGTTGAGCCAGCCGGCCTTTTGCACGTTGAGCTTTTCCTGGACCTCGGCGATCTCCTGACGTAGGGCCTCCAGACGCTCCTTGGAGGCGTCATCGGTCTCCTTCATGAGTGCCTGCTCCTCGATCTGCAGCTGGGTGAGCTGACGCGTGGTGGCGTCGATCTCGACCGGCATGCTGTCGAGCTCCATGCGCAGGCGGCTTGCGGCCTCATCGACCAGGTCGATGGCCTTGTCGGGCAGGAAACGGTCGGCGATGTAGCGATCGGAGAGGTCGGCAGCCGCCACGAGCGCGCTATCGGTGATATGCACGCCGTGGAAGATCTCGTACTTCTCCTTGAGGCCACGCAGGATCGAGATGGTGTCCTCGACGGTAGGCTCGCTCACCATAACGGTCTGGAAACGACGCGCGAGCGCCGCGTCCTTCTCGATGTACTTGCGGTACTCGTCAAGCGTGGTCGCGCCGATCGCGTGCAGGTCGCCACGGGCGAGTGCGGGCTTCAGGATGTTGCCGGCGTCCATGGAGCCCTCGGTGGCACCCGCGCCCACGATGGTGTGGAGCTCATCGATGAACAGGATGACCTTGCCCTCGGACTTCTGTACCTCCTTGAGCACGGCCTTCAAGCGGTCCTCGAACTCACCACGGTACTTGGCACCGGCGACCAGCGCGCTCATGTCGAGCTCGATGAGGTCGCGGTCGCGCAGCGTGCTCGGCACGTCGCCGGCCACGATACGCTGGGCGATGCCCTCGACGATGGCCGTCTTGCCGACGCCCGGCTCACCGATGAGCACGGGGTTGTTCTTGGTGCGACGGGACAGGACCTGGATGGTACGACGAATCTCGTCGGTACGGCCGATGACCGGGTCGAGCTTGCCGGCGCGGGCAAGGTCGCAGATATTGCGGCCGTACTGTTCCAGTGCCTCAAACTGGGTCTTGTCCTCGGCAGACGTCACGCGGTCATCGCCACGCAGCTCCTCGTAGACCTGCTCGATGCGCTCCTTGGTCACGCCGGCATCGCGCAGCACACGGCCCGCCTCGCCCTTGTCCTCGGCAAGTGCCATCAGCAGATGCTCGGTCACCACAAAGCTGTCGCCCATCTTGGTGGCCTTCTTCTCGGCCTTTTCGATGACACGGACGAGCTCGTTAGACAGACCCATCTGCTGACCCTCGCCCGAAACCTTGGGCGCGTGGTCGATGGCATCCTGTGTGGAGCGTGCGAGCTGAGCCGGGTCGGCACCGATGCGCTCTATGATCACGGAGATATTGCGCTCGCCGGCACCGAGCAGGGCGGACAGCAGGTGAATCGGCTCTACCGCGCCGGCCTGCGCGTCGGCAGCCGTGCTCATGGCGGTCTGCAGCGCCTCGCGCGACGTCATTGCTAGCTTATCGATTCTCATGGAATCACCTCTCTTGGGGCGGCCGCCCTACGGGGCGGCTTCACGTTGTTCGAGAAGTATTGTTGCCAGCTTTGCGCGATCTTATACACAAATCTAAGTCTCTATATATAAGATTTTCTGAGTGATTGAAAGATAGGAAGCAGGTGCGCTCACCCGCTACGGCCTCGTCCCCTTACTATTTCAATCTGTAACATCTAGTCAGCAAATAGAGCTCTATCTGTTACAAATCGAGACGAACAGAAAACACCCGGATCAAAAATCTAAATCTGTAACACCAGGCCCACTTTTAGCGGCCAAGATGTTACAGATCGAGACAGACCGAAAACCACCACAAAGAGGGCAGGCACCTTTGTGGTGGTCGCGGTCTCTACTCCTTCGCCGAACCCGTACTTCCCGATTCGACGGTCCAGGGCATCTCATCCTCGAACAGCCATGTACGGGCAGACCCACTATCGCGTGCAGTCTGCGGGTCAGGCAAGCAGGTCTGTTTATAGGCATCTTGGATACACTGACCCATAAAATCGTTGAGCTCGGCCTGGTCGCCCTCCATGACATAGGCTGCATCGCCGGCCATGATGTAAATACCCGGACCCTCATTGCCCTCGTAACCCGGATCGTACGAGACATCACATAACTTTGCGCCGTTTGCAGTGTCCAGCTCGATGGAAGAGTGACATCCGCCAACCATGTCGTTCGCTTTTGCCCGATAGGACGCATATCCGTACCAACGCTTAAATGTTTTGCCCTTGAGTAGCTCGGACGCCCTATCGATCAGGCTTGTATCCGTGGTATAGCGCATGGCCCCAAGCTGAATACTCGGATAATTGCTAATACCCAGCACAGCCGGCTGCTCATCAAAATCAACGGTAATGGTCTCGGGCTTGTCGTCGCCGGTCAGAAGTTCGACAGATTGAGCCACAGGCTTGACCAACGGCTCCGTCACCGCAGCAGGTAGAAATGCCATACCGACAGCGCCCGCGCCAACCACAGCGATCGCAAGCGCCAAGACAATCAATCCAATACGGGCAGAACGGCTCACGGCAAAACACCCCACAATGCAAACCTTCGCCACCTGCACTAATGATACCGCCAGCTAACACTATTACCAAAAGAAGCCGCGCGCTCCTCACCACCACAAAGGGGACAGGCACCTTTGTGGTGGTTTTCGACGCTAACGGTCGACCATCTCGCGCCATGAGATTAAACTTGAATTGTTCTCTGAACATATCCATTTCTGCCTATCCTCAACAGATCTTTGTCTCGAGGAGCGCATATGAAGCCGTCTCATTCCACCGGTCGCAACGTCATCGCCATTCTCGCCATACCCATCGTGATGCTCTTCCTTATCGTCATCACGCCCTTTTCTTTTGGTATCGCCTCGCCCTTCGATCTTTGCGGGATGATCGACGCCGGCTCGCGTGCCACCTCGCTCTCCTTTGTCTGCCGTGGCGTGTTCTACGAATATGCAATTCCCACCGGAAGTTGGCAGTCCAAGTTACCGTTGCTCGGCAAGGTCGACGGATGCTCCCCCTATTTCTGCCTTGAACCTCAGGCGCTAAACTATCTGATCGACGACCAGCCACTCGACTCCATCACCCTCGCCTACGACTACGCACCAAACACCGATGAGCGCCACATGAACCAAGTCCTCGACAAGCTGCTTGGACAGTGCGGGCTCACCGCGGAAGCCGGTCGAACCATCTATAGCAACCAGAAATTAAAACGAACAGAACTCCGCCGTGTCGGAAAAATCAAAGGGCGAAACGGGGCTGCCTACTGGCAGGCCTGGGCGACACGCGACAAGAGCGAATTCGGGCACAGCACCTATACGGTCACCGTCTACACCAAAGATGGAATCAAGGACGATGTTGACGATTTCGCGTCATCCAAACTCGGCATCCCCAAAACAACCAAACCCGCCAACCCGGATGAAATTCTGTAGAGCCGCTCATTAACATACCGCTCAACGATCACAACAACATCGAGCTCGTTCCCCACCGCCACAAAGGTGCCTGTCCCCTTTGTGGCGGTTTTCGACAAAAAAGAAGCCGCCCCGATAACAGAGGCGGCATCAAGCAAGTCTATTTATTAGCGTCCCTCAAGATCCAACGAGAACGTCGCGATAGCCCCGGACGCACCTTTCCCTCGGGCGACCCTCGCGAAGCGCGTGAGCACGAGGGAAAGGTGTGGCAGGGGCGTACAGCAACGTTACTCGGCAGCGGCCTTGAACTTGTTGTAGTTGATCAAGCAGCCAGCCTTGACGATGGCACGCTCCTCTGCCGTCATATCGGCAATGTAGAGCTCAATCTGCTCGACCGTGCCATCGGCGCGCACCACGTAGGCAGTGATGTCCTTTAGGTCGCCGTCGAGCGCGGCGCGGACATCCGGCACAAAGACGTAGTCGCCCACCTCAAAGTTGGGCTCGGCCTCCATCTGGAAGGGCACCATGCCCCAGTTCATCACGTTGGATCGATAGCGCTTGGTGGCGTACTCGTGGACGATGTTGGCCAGGCCGCCAATTACGCGCTGGCAGCTCGCGGCCTGCTCGCGGGCAGAACCATCACCGGGCTTCTTGGCATAGAGCATGGAGCCGTACTCGGTCGTTTTGGCATCGGCAGCGACACCCGCGCCGGCCAGCGCCTCAAACACGCTGGCAAGCTCGGCATCGAGTGCTGCCAGGTCACCCGCGAACTCACCGGCCACGCGGCGCTTCTCCACCGCGTCGACCTCCTTGGAGCGGCCCACGTAGGCCGGGTCGCGGCGGCTGAGCGTAAACTCGGCCAGGCCCAGCGGGTTGGAGCGGAAGGAGCTCGTCTCGCCCGAGGGAATGAGCTCGTCGGTCGTGGTGACCGGGTCCATGATCTTGGAGCACACCTTGAGCAGGATGTCGTCGCCGAGAGGCTCCATCGCGGGCCACGGCTTGATGTTGGGGCCCTCGACCAGCTCGTCGGCAGGCTCCGCCTTGCCAAAGCCCCAGTACACGCGCTTTTTGTACGGCGCGTCGTCAAAGGTGTACTCGCAGGCCTCGTCCCAAGTCTCCTCGGGCAGGTCGGTCGCCGGCGTCAGGACGCCGCCGTTGGCAGCCGTCGCCGCAATGGAACGGGCGTCCATCAGGGCCACGGCGCTCAGCTGGCCATTACCCGGCTTGGAACCCTCGCGGTTGGGGAAGTTGCGCGTGGTGTGGCGGATCGAAAGGCCATTGTTGGCGGGCGTGTCGCCGGCGCCGAAGCACGGGCCGCAGAACGCCGTGCGCACAATCGCGCCGGCCTCCATAAGGTCGTAGATGTAGCCGCGGCGTGTAAGCTCGAGTGCCACGGGCTGGCTCGTGGGATAGACCGACAGCGAGAACTCGCCGCAGCCGGTGTTGGCGCCCTTGAGCACGCGGGCAGCCTGGACCACGGAGTCGTAGTTGCCGCCCGAGCAGCCGGCGATAACGCCCTGCTGCACGTGCAGCTTGCCGTCGATGATCTTGTCGAGCAGGCTAAAGTGCGTCTTGCCCTCGCCGATCTTGGCGGCCTCGAGCTCCACCTCATGCAGGATGTCCTCGAGGTTCTCGTTGAGCTCGTCGATCTCAAAGCCGTTGGAAGGATGGAATGGCAGCGCAATCATGGGCTTGATGCTCGACAGATCGACCTCGACGCAGCCGTCGTAGTAGGCAACATCGGCGGGCTTGAGCTCGCGGTAGTCGTCGCCGCGGCCGTGCATGGTCAAAAACGCGTGCGTGTCCTCGTCGGTGGCCCAGATGCTCGACAGGCAGGTGGTCTCGGTGGTCATGACATCAACGCCATTGCGGTAGTCGGTCGTCATGCTCGCGATGCCCGGGCCCACAAACTCCATGACCTTGTTCTTGACGTAGCCCTTGGCAAAGACGGCGCGGATGATGGCGAGCGCCACGTCGTGCGGGCCGATGCCGGGACGCGGGGCGCCCGTGAGGTAGATGGCAACGACGCCGGGATAGGCAACGTCGTAGGTGTCGCGCAGCAGCTGCTTTGCCAGCTCGCCGCCGCCCTCGCCCACGGCCATGGTGCCCAGAGCGCCGTAGCGGGTGTGCGAGTCGGAACCCAGGATCATCTTGCCGCAGCCGGCGAAGTTCTCACGCATAAAGGAGTGGATGACGGCGATGTGCGGCGGAACGAAGATGCCGCCGTACTTCTTGGCCGCGGAAAGGCCAAAGACATGGTCGTCCTCGTTGATGGTGCCGCCCACGGCGCACAGCGAGTTGTGGCAGTTGGTGAGCACGTAGGGCAGCGGGAACTGCTCCATGCCCGAGGCGCGCGCCGTCTGGATGATGCCGACGAAGGTGATATCGTGGCTCGCCATGGCATCGAAACGAATCTTGAGCGCCTCGGGGTCGCCGGACGTGTTGTGTGCCTGAAGGATCGAATACGCGATGGTGCCACGCTTGGCGTCCTCGGGCGTCTGCGTAATACCGCGCTCGGCAGCCTCGGCCGCAGGCACAACCTCGCTGCCGCCACGCAGGTAGATGCCGTCCTCGTACAGCTTAACCATACTGTCTCCCACTCTGCCCGAAAGGCTCGGGCGCATAGCATACATTCGTTCAATATCGTGCCATAGAACGGTTGCAAGTGGGTTACGAATCTGCACGTTCACTTTATCTAGGTAAAGTAAAGGACGAGCCCAGTGTGGGGGCCGGCAGATTTGGCGCAAGGGTGTCCCTTTCGACTAGTCATTTTAGAACGTCCCCAATGACTACCCATAACAACGTCGATGTTTTGGCGCGGACAGACACTATGACCCAATCCGAGGGCACTAAAAAGACAGGAGCCCCCGCTC
>CABUBY010000013.1 GCA_902489955.1 uncultured Collinsella sp.
GTCTCATATCCGCGGATACCGTTCTGTCGGCCCGCACTCCATTCCTTCGGCGGGGCTCCCCAAGTCTGACTACGCGCATGCGGCCGCTGCCGCGCGCCCAGCGAAAGCGGGGGTATCCCCGAAGGCCGCCCGGCTCGCCGGGACGGGGGCTATGTCTATTCGGTTGCCTCCCGGCACATCGCGCCGAGGGCCCACAGCCACCTCACGAGCTCGGCGGCGGTGGCGGCGTTCGCCTTCGCCTGGGGCATGCCCCTGGCGAGCATCTCCTCGCGGCGCCGGAGCAGGCGCTCGGAACCCTTCCTCCCGTGCATCCTTACCTCGAGCGGGACGCCGCTGCCCTTGGGCATCAGCTTCGGTTGGTGGCTCGCCTGGACGTAGCTCCAGGACCCCTCGACTGCCAACCTCCTGACGAGGGCGTTGCCGGCCCCGCTGATCCCGCCGAGGCGCACGGAGTCCGCGCTCGACCTCTGCTTCGGGGCGAGGCCGAAGTAGGACGTCACCTGCCTGCCGGAGCGGAACCTCGAGAAGTCGCCGACCTCGGACGCGAAGGCGGCGGCGAGCGCGAACCCGCACCCCTTGATCGACTGGAGCGCCTCGACCTCCGCCGAGAGGGGGCCCCTGTACTCGGCGAGGAGGTCGTCGCGCGTCTCGGCGGCCGCCTCGACCTCGTTCCTCAGCGCCGCCAGCGCCCGGATGCCGCCGTCGTCGGCGGGCCGGACCTTGTCGAGCCACCTGAGGAAGTCGTACGTCCAGTACCTCCGGGGGTTTCCGGCCGGCGTCGTGCCGCCGTAGGCGTAACCCCGGCGGGCGAGGAACGCCAGGAGCCGCTGCTTCGCCGCCGCGAGCCTCGCGGTCGCCGCGTCGTGGGCCCCGGCGAGGTCCCTGAGCCCCTCGATCTCGGGGGACGGCACCCATACCGGGGAGATATCGTGCGACAGTATCGCCTTGGCCATCCTGGCCGCGTCGTTGCGGTCGTTCTTGGACGAGAAGTCTGCCGCCGACCTCGGGACCCTGGAGACGGCCGCGACGACGCAGTCGACGCCGAGCCCGGAGAGCTCCCTCTGCGGGGCGAAGCCGAGGTAGCCGCTCTCGTAGGCGGCGAGCGACGGGCCCGGGAAGCCCGACATCCACTCCGCGACCTCGCCCCACGGGTTGCCGCGGAACCTCCTCGTCACTGTCTCGCCCGTCTCCGCGTCGAGCGCGCAGACGGTGGTGGACCTGAGGTGTACGTCCATTCCGAAGGCGGTAGAATATCTAGGCACGGGAGCCTCCCAACCTCGTTGCGGCGCGGCTGCGCCTCTGGCACTTCAACAACATTGTCGCAGCCCCGACCCGCGGTCACGAGCGGGGGCTCCTGTCGTTTCCGTGCCCCTGGATTGGGTCATAGTGTCTGACTTCGCCAAAACATCGGTGTTGCCCGACCAGTCGTTTTGGCACTTAGGTGGCACTTAGGGACGTTCCTTATGTGCCGGCACTTGGGGACACTCCTTGCGCTGATAGTCGTTGGGTTAGTCGTTGGGGACGTTCTTGTTTGACTAGTCATTTAAGAACGTCCCCAACGACTAACTTCCTTCCCGTAACCTTTCCGCAACAATTCGACCTCCACGGCACCAGCGCCCGCCTGCCGTGCTCCCTGCGCTACACTTAGTTGCACTATGGCGCCATCGTGCCGCGCCCGACCCAAGGGGGACTCTCATGAAGAACACTCAGCTGCTGTTGATCAACGATATGTGCGGCTACGGCAAGGTCGCGCTTTCCGCCATGCTGCCGGTGCTGTCGCACATGGGCTACCGTATCCATAACCTGCCGACGGCGCTCGTTTCCGATACGCTCAACTACCCCAAGTTCTACATCCACGACACCACCGAGTACGTGCGTCAAAGCCTCGCTATCTGGGAGGAGCTCGGCTTTGAGTTCGACGCCATCTCGACCGGCTTTATCGTGACCGAGGAAGAGACGCGTATCATCTCGGACTTTTGCCACCGCCGCGCGCAAAAGGGCACCAAGGTGTTCGTCGATCCCATCATGGGCGACAACGGCAAGCTCTATGCGGGCGTGCCCGAGTCCACGATTGGCCTTATGCGGCATCTGCTGGAGTGCGCAGACTACGCGGTGCCCAACTATACCGAGGCATGCCTGCTCACCGATACGCCTATCGCCGAGCAACTCACGCCCGACGAGGCCCGCGCCCTTGTGGACGCCGTGCGCGAGCTGGGTGCCAAGTCGGTGGTCATTACGAGCGCCGTGGTCAATGGCACGAACGCGGTTATCGGTTACGACCATGTGGCGGGGGAGTACTTCACGATTCCCTTTGAGCTCATTCCGGTCTATTTCCCGGGCACGGGCGACACGTTCTCGGCGGTGCTCGTCGGCCGCGTTATGGCCGGTTGGAGCCTGCAGCGCGCGACGTCCGATGCCATGCGCGTGGTGGCTGAGCTTATCGAGCGCAATGCCGACCAAGAGGACAAGTCGGCTGGCCTTCCCATCGAGGCCTGCCTGGATGTGATTGACCATGAGTAATGCTGGCGAGGGCGGCGCCAAGCCTGCGGGCGAGAACAAGCCGCTCGGCGCGCCGCGCGGCAAGCGTCCGCGTATCCGCGTGAGCTGCGTGGACCAGCTGGGTGCGTGCCGCTGCCACCATGGTCACAAGCCGGGCGACGTTTTTGACTTCGACCGCGATCGCGGCAAGATGTGCTCCATGGCCTGCCACGTGGGCTTTCCCTATATCGACATTCTGCGCTATGGCGGAACCGTGCCTGGCAACGAGCCCGGCACGGCAAAGTTCTGCTGCCCCGAGGTCGATACGCTGAACGTTTGGCTCGCCGAGATCGTCGACGAGTAGTCGAGCGCAATGTGACAAAGGGACAGCCCCTTTGACACATTCGCCGGTGGCGCCCCTTCTTTTGCTTATAATCTCAAATCTCTGCATTTCATCCGATTTTAGGTTATAAAAATTCTGCGTTTCATCGATAATCAAGCATATAAAACTTTGCATTTCATTCGATGACACCGAGGGGAGAGCCTATGCTGCGCAGGAAAATAGCGGCAGAGCTGGAGCGTTGGCTGAAGTCTTCCGAGCAAAAGGCCTTGTTCATTACGGGTTCTCGCCAGATTGGCAAAAGCTATTCGATTCGCGCATTTGGCAAAGCCAACCATGCAACCTACATCGAGCTTAACCTCATGGAAAATCGCCAGGCAAAAGATGCTCTTCTCGAGGCGCGGGATGCCGATGATTTCATCAGCAGGGTGACGCTTCTTTCGGGAAAGTCGATTGCACCAGGCAAAACGCTCGTGTTTATCGATGAGGTCCAAGAGGCCCCCGACATCATGACGATGGCAAAGTTCCTTGTTGAGGACGGGAGGTGCCGCTGGGCGTTTTCGGGGTCAATGCTCGGGACTCAGTTCAAGGGCGTCAGGTCCTATCCCGTGGGGTATGTTCACGAGCTTAGGATGTTCCCGCTCGATTTTGAGGAGTTTTGCTGGGCAATCGGGGTGAGCGAGGGGGCTCGCCAAACGATACGTGACGCGTGTATCAGCGAGAGGCCCATTCCTGATTACATTCATGACGCGATGATGGCAAACTTCAGGACCTATACCGTTGTCGGCGGAATGCCGGAGGTCGTGCAGCGTTTCCTTGACACGCAGGGCGACCTTGCCTCTGTTCGTCAGCTACAGTCAGAGCTCAACGAACAGTACCGGCGGGATATCTCCAAGTATGCAAGCGGGCGAGCCCTTCAGGTGCAGAGCATCTACGATCAGCTCCCTATTATGCTCGAGGGCGAAAACAAGCGCTTCGTGCTCAATTCCATTGACCCCAAGGCTCACTACGAGAAGTATCAGCGAGATTTTGTATGGCTTGTCGATGCCGGCGTTGCTCTCAAAGCCGATATCGTAACCGAGCCAAAATCGCCCCTGCTCAAGACGGCGCGGCCATCGCAGTTCAAGCTATATCAATCGGATACGGGCATGTTGATGGCGCGCTACCCCGTTGGGGTCGCCCAAGCGGCGTATCTTGATAGCAAGGAGCCCAATCTGGGCGGCATTTACGAAAACGTGGTGGCCCAGCAGCTGGCTGCCCAAAATCGCCAGCTTTACTACTATCAGACAAAAAAGCGCGGTGAAGTGGACTTTGTGGTCGATGGACCGGATGGGACGGCTGTTCCGATCGAGGTTAAATCGGGCTCCTATTACCACGCGCACGCTGCGCTCGGTCATGTGCTTGATACGGCTGAATATGGCGTAAGGCTCGGGATTGTTTTCTCGAGAGGCAACGTTGAGCGCAACGGAGCGGTTCTCTATTTGCCGCTATATGCGACCTGGGCCCTTTCGGATGTTTTGGGCGACTCCTGCGCCGAGGGGATAAAGTTGGAGGTCAAGCCGGTCTAGGGCCAGTCCCGGATGTGACAAAGGCGTGGCCCGCGACCTCGATTGCCTACAGCTGCTCGAGCATAGCGGTGCAACCGGCGAGTACATCGCGGTAGGTGGCGTCGAAATTGCCGGTGTACCAGGGGTCGGCCACGTCGCCGGGGCGATCGGTCCAATCGAGCAGGCGCGAGATCTTGCCGTCAGGGTCGTCGCCAAAGATGCGACGCAGGCCACGCGCGTTCTCAGCATCCATATAGACAATATGGTCCCAGTCGCCATACTCCGCGCGACGCACCTGACGTGCACGATGTGCGACGACGGGAATCCCGACTTCGCGTAGCTTGGCAACGGTACCGTGATGCGGCGGGTTGCCGATCTCCTCGGTCGAGGTCGCGGCAGAATCAATGACAAACTCGCCCGCGCGCCCGGCGCGGTGCACCAGCTCGGTAAACACCGACTCGGCCATCGTCGAGCGGCAGATATTGCCGTGACAGATAAACAGTACACGTTGCATAGAACGATACCTTTCATATAGAAGGCTGCTAAAGAGTCGAAGCCGGGCGCATGCCAAGTTTTATTTCTTGGCCAGTTTGAAGTAGCGCTCAAATATCAATTCGAAAACGTAATAGAACATCAATCGACTGTCGAGGTCCATGCTGCCCAAGCGGATTTCTTTTTGCACGGTGTAGATAGGGTAGTCGGCTAGTTTCGAGAGAGAATTTCGAGAAAACCCGGTGAGCGTGACGACCTTGCATCCGCGCGTTTTGGCTATCGATGTGGCGTCAATAGACACCTGCGTCTCGCCGCTTACGGAAACGCTGAAGACCAGGTCGTTTTTGCCGAGGAGTTCTGCGTAATGCCTCATGACGTGGCGTTCACTGAGCGTATCGGTATTCTTGCCCATTATTTTGAGCTTTTCAGCCATTTCGAGGCACGGGTACTTCGAAAAGCCCGAGCAGAAGAACACGATATGCGAGGCGTCCTGGATAAGACTCACAACCGAATCGATGACCCGGTCGTTAAGCAGATCTTTGGTCTGTACGAGCTGGGTGTCGAGAGGAAGTGCCTCGATAGTGAATCGATTGCGGTCGAGCGAGGCGGAATACGATTGTTTGAGCTCCGTAAACCCCGAGAAGCCAAGCTTGTGGGCAAGCCTGACGATTGTATTGGGAGCGACGAAGAACCGTTCAGCAACGCTCTTAAGCGTGACATCGTCAATATCATCACGCAGCTCGATGATGTAGCGCATGATCTCGCCTTCGAGATCGTTGAGCTTGCTCTCGCCAACTCGCACATGATCATAAAAAGATTCTTGATCTTTCATAAGATGTTTCAGCCCCTCGCACCTCGTCGTATATATGGTACCGCTTTGTGTTGCCAGGTGAGAAATCGGTAATCGGTCAAGATTGCCTATTGCCCATGAACTGGGCAAACGTGCGTGTCTGCCTACACATATCTGTGTTGTGAGCGAAATCATGTGTCCCCGTTTCGCATTGGCCCACACGGAGACTCTCAGATGACCTCATGTCGCAAAATATCAATCGAAACGAAGCAAGCCGAGGACAACCGCGGAGCCCAAGGTCTTCGAGAACACCGATCAGCCAACCCTGGAAGGACGGAACATGAAGGATAAGCTCAATATTGTGATCGTTGGCGGCGGCTCCACGTGGTGCCCTGGCATTCTTAAAGCCCTGACCAAGCACATGGACATTCTGCCGCTGAACCGCGTGATGCTCTATGACATCGATGCCGAGCGTCAGCGTCCGATCGGCGAGTTTGGCAAGATCCTCTTCGCCGAGGAGGAGCCCGGTGTGGAGTTTGGTTACACCACCGATAAGGACGAGGCTTACACCGACGTCGACTTTGTGCTCTGCCAGATTCGTACCGGCGGCTACGAGATGCGTAGCAAGGACGAGAAGATTCCGCTGCATATGGGAATCATCGGTCAGGAAACGGTGGGCCCTGGCGGCATGGCTTACGGTATGCGCTCCATGCATGACATGGTTGAGATCGTCAACGACGTTCGCGCTCATAGCCCGGAGGCGTGGATTATCAACTACACCAACCCGGCTGCTATTGTGGCATATGGTCTCGAGCGCGTCCTGCCCGATGAGCATCGCGTCCTCAACATCTGCGATCAGCCCGTCAACCTCATGCGCTCTTACGGTCGCCTGCTCGGTCGCGATATGAGCAAGACGGAGCCCGTGTACTTTGGTCTCAATCACTTCGGTTGGTTCAAGCACATCTACGATGAAGAGGGCCATGACCTCGTCCCGCAGATTAAGGAGTACACGGAGAAGAACGGCTTCCTTCCTGCCGATGCCGAGCAGCGTGACCAGTCCTGGCTTGATACCTACGCCATGGTCAAGGACATGCTCGAGGACTTCCCCGACTATCTGCCCAACACTTATCTGCAGTACTATCTGTATCCCGAGTACAAGGTCGCTCACCTCGACCCCGACTACACTCGTTCCGACGAGGTCATCAACGGTCGTGAGAAGCGCGTGTTCGCCGAGTGCGAGCGTGTTGCCAAAGTCGGCACCGCAAAGAACTCCTCGGTTGTGCAGAACGATGCTCATGGCGATATGATCGTGGAAATCACCTCGGCCATTTATCGCAACACCAACAAGACCTTCATTGTCATGGTTCCCAACAACGGGATTATCGAGGGCATGCCCGATGACGCCATGGTCGAGGTTGCGGCGAGCGTTGGCTCCAATGGCCCGCATCCCTACGCTGTCGGTAAGATCGGCACCTTCTATCGCGGCCTTATGGAGAACCAGTACGCCTATGAGCGTCTGACTGTTGAGGCTTGGATGGAGGGCTCCTACGAGAAGGCCCTGCAGGCACTCACGCTTAATCGTCTGGTCGGTGACGCAAAGAAGGCGCGTAAGGTGCTCGATAAGCTCATCGAGGCCAATAAGGATTACTGGCCGGAGCTTAAGTAGCTAGTTCTACAGTGCATGATAACTGTTATGGGGCGTGTGGATTGTAGAGCTGCACGCCCCGTTTCTTTAAGAGGGGTATCCCATGAACAAAGATGAGCTGCTGGCAAAGTTCCAGCGCCTGGGCAAAGTCCTCATGACGCCTGTCCTGATCCTGCCAATCGCCGGTATCCTTCAGGGCTTTGGTAATGCCTTTACCAGCCCCACCCTTACGGCAGCTGTTCCCTGGCTTGCTGCTCCGGGCTTTGCGATTTTCTTTTCGATTCTTAAGGCCGCAGCCGGCATCGTTATGAACAACATCCCGGTTATCTTCTCGATTTGTCTCGCCTATGGCTTCGCCAAGTCCGAGAAGGCTACCGCGGCGCTTTGTGGCTTTTTGGGCTACATGTGCATGAACTCCGTGATGGGCACGTTCCTTACGGCGACTGGCGTTATCGATCCCGCGAATCTTACGACGGGCCAGAGCACGATCCTCGGTATCACCACGCTCGACACTGGCGTTATCGGCGGTCTTCTGGTTGGTGCAATCGTCGCATGGTTGCATAACCGTTACTACAAGATTGAGCTGCCCGCCGTGTTCTCCATCTTCAACGGCACACGCTTTATCCCGGCGGTAACGCTGCTCTCATGCAGTGTCCTCGCATTGGCCATGTCCTTTGTTTTCCCGTTTATTCAGAACGCTCTCGGTGCGCTGTCCGAGTTCATCAAGACCACGGGTGCCTTTGGTGCATTTGTCTACGGCGCCGGCGAGCGCATGCTTCTGCCTTTTGGCCTGCATCACTTTGTCTATTTGCCGTTCTTCTTCACGTCGCTCGGTGGCGTCGAGACCATCGACGGCCAGACCGTTCAGGGCGCTATCAATATCTACAACGCGATCCTGGGCTCTCCCAGCACGCCGTTTAACATCGAGGTCAGCCGTTTTGTCATGAACGGCAAGGTTATCTTCGCCATGTTCGGCCTGCCCGGCGCTGCACTCGCCTTCTACAAGACGGCGCTTCCCAAGAACAAGAAGAAGACCGCAGCGCTCATGATCGCCATCGTGGTGCCTTGCATCCTCTCCGGCATTACCGAGCCGCTCGAGTACTCCTTCCTGTTTATCGCGCCCATCCTCTACGTGTTCCACGCTCTCATGGCTGGTCTTGCCTATGCGCTGACCTATATCCTGCAGTTCAACGTGGCTGGCTCCGCATCCTTTGGCGGCCCGCTCTTGTCGTTGATTTTTAACGGCATTATGGGTGCAGCCAAGGGCTCCAACTGGCAGGTTATCCTGTTCCTCGGCCCCATCTACTTCGTGGTGTACTACTTCGTCTTCAAGTTCATCATTCTTAAGAAGGGCCTTAAGACCCCCGGCCGCGAGGAAGAGTCTGACGATGAGGCCGAAAAGGCTCCCAAGACCGTGATCAGCGACCTCATTCCCGCCATCGTTGAGGCAGTGGGCGGCGACAACAATATTAAGTCTGTCGAGGCCTGCTTCACCCGTCTGCGCATCCAGCTCAATGACTGTGACAAGGTGGTTGATGACGCCGAGTTTACCGAAAAGCTCGAAGCGCGTGGCATCGTGCACGTTAACGGCGGCGTGCAGATTGTCTACGGCAACATGGCATCTAACTACGCAACTCAGATGCGTGAGCTGCTGGGCATGGAGTAAACGACTCGCATATCTATAAAATCCAGTATAAAAGGCGGCGGCAGACAATGCGTCTGCCGCCGCCTTTGAGGTGCCCCGCGCACATTTCGTGTACTTCGGATACACGAAAACTGGAAAATCGTGCATTCGAAGTACATGAGATCGAACCACAGCTAAAGGAGCTGGCTTAGCCTGTCGTCAGGTAAGCGTCGCGACTGGAACGATAGACGCTTTAGAGGGAACCTCGCTCTACGCTCTCGCCCGCTTGCGCTCCCAGCGAGCCAACTTAATCGTCACCAGCGTAAGCGCCCAGGCCACAAGCGAGAATGCGGCACCAACCGCGCCCACGTACGCAATACCAACGCTGCTTACCACGGCGCCGCCCACCGCGGTGCCAAACGAAATACCGACATTAAATGCCATGGGCTCAACCGAACTCGCGAGCACCATCGACTTGGGATGGCGGCTGCGCGCCACGTCCATAAAGTGTGT
Organism: uncultured Collinsella sp.; assembly: GCA_902489955.1. GTDB lineage: Bacteria > Actinomycetota > Coriobacteriia > Coriobacteriales > Coriobacteriaceae > Collinsella. The sequence goes on from CABUBY010000013.1 coordinate 9,430, forward strand.
GATGCACGACACCGAGAACAGGTACATGAGCATCGCCAAGCTAAAGACAAAGACCAGCGCGAGCGGCATGGTGCCGCCCACAGCAAACAACCCGAGTAACGCCACAGCCTGCAGCACAAACGTCACGAGCAGCGCCTTCATGCCAAAGCGCGCATCAATCCATCCGCCCAGGATGTTCGAGATCAGGCAGAACGCGCCGTAGGCCATGAGCGTGGTGCTGGCTTCGACCGTGCCCATGCCCAGCACCTGCTCCAGATAGGGCGTCACATAGCCGTAGAATACATAGACCGAGCCCACGCCAAACAAAAAGATAAGCATGCCGGTGATGATGCTCGGTTCGCGTAGCAGACCCGCCTGCTCGCGGAAGGTAGCGGGTTCGTCGGTCTGTCCGGCGCGCGGCATAAACGCCACGAGCGCTCCGCAGATCAAAACGGCAAAGGTCAGCGTACCGTACATGGCCACGTGCCAATCGAGCGTGTCGGCCACAAACTTGCCGATCGAAGTGACAAAGACCATCGCCACGGAAAACGCGCCGTACACGACCGAGATGGCAAGCGAAGTTTGCTGCGGGGACAGCAGCTCGGGGATGTACGTCACGCCCACGGCGAGCAGCGCGCCCGAGACGGATCCCAGGACAATGCGCGAGATAAAGAGCACCTGGAAGTTGGGCGCCAACGCCATGACCAGATTGCCGAGCACAAAGATAATGCTGTAGCACACGAGCAGCTGGTAACGACGGAAACGCCCCGTGCTGAGCGCAAGCACCGGCGTCGCGATGGCGTAGACCAGTGCAAAAACGCTGATGAGCTGGCCCGCAGCGGCAAGCGATATGCCGAGTTCCGTCGCCAAGTCACTTTCGATGCCGATGACCACGAACTCGGAGCAGCCGAGCGAGAATCCCAGCAGCACGAGCAGCGCCAGGCAGAGCCTGGTGCGCGCGGGGGAGAGCGCGGCGGCGGTTGACTTACTTTTAGGCGTGGTTGCGGCGGTCAAGGTTGTCACTCCAATGTCGCATGAATAAGCGGGATTCAATCCCTGCAACTCTAACAGAATGTGTCAGGTGCCTGCCTCCTTTGTCGCAGGCTGCGCTTGCCTGTATAGTCGCAATACAGGCGAAGATGGTCTCAGGTACATTGCGGGCGACAGGAGATCCCATGGGTATGCACACAACAAAGGTTGTAGTGGGCGAGGGCAAGTTTGCGCTCGAGGCCCAGTTGACGGTGACGCCGCGAGGCATGGCGGTGTACGCCTGCTCGCCGGAGTTTGCGCACCTGGGCGCCACGGCGCAGGCCATTCCTCGCCCCGAGCCCGGCCGTACGGCGACGGTGAGCATCCTGGCCGTTCCGTGCCATCGAGACGAGATCCCGGCGCACGATATTGCGGCGGCGCTGGCCACGCGCTTTGGCGTGCCGGTAGTTGCAAGCACGGGTTTTCATGTGGAGAACGCGACCGCGGACGACTTGCGGCGCATGCTCGATACCACCAAGGAACTCATCGCCGCGCTCGAGGAGGCCGCAGCCCGCATTCTGCGCGCCGGCTGGGATGAGGGCGGCGTAGGCGCCGAGGTCGTGGCGGTCGATGCCGCGACCGGCGAGGCGCTTGGCCCCGTCGACCGCATCGAGGCCCATACCGGCGAGGGAATCCTGCATCAGGCATTTCTGACGCTTCTGGTCGAGGGCCAGGGCGAAGACGCGCGCCTGCTGCTCTGTCGTCGCAGTCCGCTCAAACGCCTGTGGGGCGGGGTGCTGGCCGATGGCTGTGCCGGCCATCCGCTCCCCGGGGAGGACGTTGTCGCCGCGACGGCGCGCCGCATCAACGAAGAGCTCGGCATCACGCGCGCACCCGACCAGCTCAAACACCTCGGTCACGTGACCTACCGCGAGGACCACGGCGACGGCCGCTGCGAGTGCGAATGGTGCGAGGTCTACCTTGCCCATGTTGAGCCGGGCGAGCTGCATATCAACCAAGAGGAGATCTCGGAAGTGCGCCGCGTGGCCCCGTCCGAGCTTAAAGGCTACCTGCAGGGTCACCCCGAGCAGCTGGCCCCCTGGCTCCGCGAGGCTCTGGAGGTCCCCTCCATCCGCGCAGCCCTCGCTATGTGAAAAAAGACAGTCCCTTTGCCACATCCAAACCGTCACAACATTCGGCGAAAATCTCGAAAACGAGGAAAAGCGTCGAATGTTGTGACGGTTTTTGTCTAGGGAATCGCTTCTCATCCAAAAAATCCGCTTGACTGTATTGCCGCAACACAGCGCAACGTAAGGGGTGTCCGATAACGGGCGCCCCTTTTTAAGCGGCAACATGGCTGCGAATTCGGAGCGCCCCCAACAAGAAAGGTGGGGAGATGGAAGCGGAAAAGAAGGCGTTTAAGATCACCAAGCGCGAAATTGGCTTTGTGCTGGGTATCGTTGTCTTTTTGCTGGTGAAGTTTCTTCCTTTGGCGGAGCTGAGCTCGACGGTCGAGCTCACGGTCGGCGGTCAGACCTGTCTGGCACTGACGCTCGCCACGGTGGTGTTCTGGGCATGCGGCGTGGCACAGCCGGGCTTTGTGGGCCTGCTCTACTGCGCACTGCTCGTCCTGTTCAAGGTGTGCGTGGACGACACGGGCGCCGCGAGCATCTCGGCGACGGTCGCCTCCACGTTTAGCTCGTGGACCAAGGCCACCATGTGGCTCGTCATCGGCGCCTACCTCATCGCCAGCGCGGTCAAGGAGTCGGGCCTGGGCGAGCGCATCGCCTACGCGTTCATGCTCAAGTTCGTGCGCGACGCCAAGTCGCTCATCATCTCGATCTTCGCGCTCACCTTTGTGCTGTCGCTGCTGATCCCGCATCCGTTCCCCCGCGCCTTCCTCATCCTCGCCGTCGTCTCGGTCATCGCCGAGTCCGCCGGCTACGGTGACGACGACAAGGGCAAGCTCGGCTTCCTCGTGTTTGCCGCTGCCGCCCCGGGTTCCATGTTCTTCCTGACGGGCGACTCCACGCTTAACCCGCTCGTTGCGCAGTACAGTGCCGAGGCCGGCGGCATGAGCCCGTCCTTCGTCGACTGGTTCCTGTACATGAGCGTGCCTATGCTGGTTGCGCTGCTGTGCACCCTGTTCCTGGGCCTTTTCCTCTTTAAGCCCAGCAAGGAGCTCGTCTACGATCGCGAGCAGATCGTGGCCAAGCAGGCCGCGCTCGGCAAGCTCTCCGTCAAGGAGATCCGCACCATCGTGTGGCTTGTCATCGCCATCGCGCTGTGGCTCACCGTCTCGGGCGACTATATCGGCTGGGTCACCCTGGCCATTGGCGTTGCTCTCGCCATGCCCATCATCGGCGAAGTCCTCACTCCCGCCAGCTGGAACGCTGTCGACATCAAGTCCCTCATGTTCCTGACGGCCGCCATGGCCGTGGGCTCCGTGGGCGGTGCCACCGGCATGAACGCCTGGATCGCCGACGTCGTGCTCCCCAGCTCCGTGCCTGAGAACATCTTCCTGTTCGCCCTGCTCGTCGCCGCGCTTTCCATGATCATCCACATGTTCATGGGCTCGGTCATGGCCGTGCTCGGCGTGTGCGTGCCGGCATTTATCAGCTTTGCCGCCGGCTCCAGCGTGAGCCCACTCGCCGTGGCGCTCATCGTCTTCACGTCCATCAACATCCACTACATCCTGCCGTTCCATAACCTGCCGATCCTTATCGGCGAAGGCAAGGACGCCGGCGGCTACACCTCCAAAGAGGCTATGCGCATGGGCATCCCCCTCACCGCGGTCGTCTTTGTCGTCGTGCTGGTCGAGGCCGCCTGGTTCCACCTCTTTGGCCTGATGTAAGCGGTCGAGCGCCCCGGCTGTAAGCAGCCAAGCGCTTGAACTTCGAGTGGTCGAGCGCTCCATTTGTGAGCGCCGCGGCCCCATTACGTTACCCCGTCGCCGGACACTCTCCCGAAAGGAGTACGCCATGTCCACTACCGATGCTTCCCAGATCCACGACCTGCGTTCCGCGCTCGACTTTTTGCGTGAGATGCCGGGCCAGCTGCTCGAGACCGACACCCAGGTCGATCCCGATGCCGAGGTCTCGGGCGTCTACCGTCACGTCGGTGCTGGCGGCACCGTCATGCGCCCGACCAAAGAGGGTCCGGCGATGGTCTTCAACAACGTCAAGGGCTTTGACGACGCCAAGGTCTGCATCGGTATGCTTGCCAGCCGCAAGCGCGTTGCCGCCCTGCTCGACCTGGACGAGGAGCACCTGGGCCTCGAGATCGGCAAGCGCTTCGAGAACCTGATCGCCCCCGAGCAGATCGCCGAGGGCAAGCACGTCGACTGCCAGGAGGTCGTGTACAAGGCGACCGACGAGGGCTTTGACCTGCGCAAGATCGTTCCCGCTCCCACCAACACGCCCGTTGACGGCGGCCCCTACATCACCATGGGCCTCGCCTATGGCACGAGCCCCGATGGCACCCAGTCCGACGTAACCATCCACCGCTTCTCCTGCGTCGACAAGGACAAGCTCGCCATGTGGATCACCCCGGGCAGCCGTCACCTGGGTGCGTTCTTTGACGAGTACTGCCAGCGCGGCGAGGATATGCCCATCTCCATCTCCATCGGCCTGGACCCCGCCGTGTACATGTGCTGCGGCTTCGAGGCTCCCACCACGCCGCTCGGCTTCAACGAGCTGCAGATCGCCGGCGCCCTGCGCGGCCGCGCCGTCGAGCTTGCCGACTGCGTCACCGTTCCGCAGAAGTGCATTGCCAATGCCGAGTACGTGCTCGAGGGCTACCTCATGCACGACGAGACCATCAACGAGGATGTCAACGGCCACGGCTACGCCATGCCCGAGTTCCCCGGCTACACCGGTGGCGCCAAGGTCTGCCCGGTGATCAAGATCACCGCCGTCACCACGCGCGTCAACCCCATTATGGAGAGCTGCATCGGCCCTTCGCACGAGCACGTGTCCATGGCCGGTATCCCCACCGAGGCCTCCATCTACAAGATGGTCGAGACCGCTATCCCGGGCCGCCTGCTCAACGTTCACGCCGCTCCCTGCGGTGGCGGCAAGTTCGTTGCCATCATGCAGTTCAAGAAGTCGAGCAAAAATGACGAGGGCCGCCAGCGCAACGCCGCCATGCTCGCCTTCTCGGCGTTCTCCGAGCTCAAGCACGTCATCCTTGTCGACGAGGATGTCGACATCTTCGATATGAGCGACGTGATGTGGGCCATGACCACGCGCTTCCAGGCCGACGTGGACCTCATCACCATCCCCGGTTGCCACTGCCACGTGCTCGATCCGTCCAACGACCCCGCGTTCGATCCTTCGATCCGCGAGCACGGTATCGCCTGCAAGGCCATCTTCGACTGCACGGTTCCGTTTAACCTCAAGAAGAACTTCATCCGCTCGCAGTTCATGGAGATCGACAAGGACAAGTGGGCCGCCGAGCTCGCCTTCTAGTAAGTAGCCCTACCAAGTAGTTAAGGAGTTGTCATGCCTGAGTCTTCTGTTCGTCCCCGTCGCATTGTCGTTGGCGTGTCTGGCGCCAGCGGTGCGGCACTGGGCCTTGAATGCCTCAAATGCCTGCGCCAGGCCGGCGCTGAGTCGGCGCTTGTCGTCACGCGCGGGGGAGAGATCACCATCGAGCAGGAGCTCGGCATGACGCTCGACGAGTTTGCGTGCTATGCCGATGTGGTCTACGACAACAAGAACATTGGCGCTGCCATCGCAAGCGGCACCTATCCGGTCGACGGCATGATCGTGGCTCCCTGCTCCATGAAGACGCTCGCCGGCATCGCGAGCGGCTACAGCGAAAACCTGTTGCTGCGTGCGGCCGATGTGCAGATGAAAGAGCAGCGCCGCCTGGTGCTTATGGTGCGCGAGACGCCCTTCAGTGCGATCCATGTCGACAACATGGCACGCCTGGCGCGCGTGCCGGGTGTCATGCTCATGCCGCCCATGCTCACGTTTTACAACGGCCCCGCCACGCTCGATGAGGCGGTGCATCACATCGCCGCCAAGGCACTCGAGGCCGTCGGCGTGTCGTGCGCCAACTATAAGCGCTGGTCATAGGCATCTTTAGGGTAGGATACGAGTAGTGTTTGAGCCCGCTGCCCCTGTGGGCGGCGGGCTTTTCGTGTCAAAGGGTGTGTCGGGAGGACCTATGCAGACGGGTATGTATGCGATTAGCGAGATGGCGAGCTTGTTTAACGTTTCGCGCCAAACGCTCATCTACTACGACAAGATCGGTCTGTTTAAACCCGCCGTGGTTAACGAAAAAGGCTACCGTTTCTATTCGCCCACGCAGATCCCGCTCATGCGTCTGATCTGCATGCTGCGCGACTTGGGACTGGAACTCGATGAGATCGATCGCCTGACCTCGACGTTCGACATTGGAGAGATGACCGATCACCTGCGCTCGCGGGTGCAGGCGCTCGACGAGCAGATTGCCGGGCTCAAAGCCGAGCGCGCGAGCGTGCAGGAGCGGCTGAGTTTTTACGACGAGGCGGTCTATTGGCGCGAGCGCGAGGGCAAACCGGAGCTCAAGCAATTCGAGCGCCGCTACGTGGTCTTTGAGGAGTTCCCGAGCGATATCGAGCGTGGCCGCTCGATGCTGCACCCCACGCTCATGCGGGCGATTCTGCGCATGCGTGCGCTCACGGGCACACGCCCTATGCGCGGTTGGGGCGCCATGCTGCGTTGCGAGGCGCTGCATTCCGACGACCCCATCGCCGGTGCCGGTTCCTTTGCCGTGTTGCCGCGTGGTGCCGAGGAAATACTGCCGAGCGATCCTGCCGAGCTGGCGGAGATTGGCGTCGAGGTGCTGCCCGAGGGCACGTACCTGTGCATGAGTCGCTGGGGCATGCCGTACGAGCCCGAGGGTATCCGCGCCATCGTGGCCTGCATGGACAGGCACGCGCTCCAGCCCATCGGCAATGCTTCCGATTTTTGCTACCTGGACACCACGAGCTACGACGAGTCTCACCAAGAGGACTTCTGCTGTATCCAAATCCCCGTCGCCCTCAAATAACTTGCGGTGAAATAGTCCCTAAATAGCTCGAGTGGGCGTGCAAACAGGAACTATTCCACCGCAACTTCGATGCGACAAAGGAGCAGTCCCTTTATCGCATTCCGTGCGAGCTCCAGCGCCATCTGCGGGTATAAGGCTAACAAGTGTTTATTTGCGAGGCCTAAGGGGCGCCCCGTATGGATATCGATAACTTTGAATGGTGGTATAGCGAGGGCGAGGCTCCGGACGAGGAGTGGGACGAGCCCGCGCCGCGTGACGTGTCGAGCGACGAAGACGAGACCGGTAACGATGCCGTCGAGATGGACGCCGCCTCCGACCCCGTCGAGCCCCTGACCTTTGAACAGGCCTGGGCCCAGGCCGAGGCCGACGAGGCTAAGGCCGATGCCACGGCCACGCTCGATGAGCCGGCGGACATGTCCATTTCGCCGGCAAAGACCCCGCAACCGCGCCACACCATCGACCCCGGCAGTACGGCATCTTTCAGCATTCTCGACGTGCCCGCGCAAGGCGCCCAGGCGCCAGCGCCCACGCATCGCCCCGACCTGGCTCGTGAGGAAGACGCGGGCCGCCGTTCTCCGCTCGGCCCCATCCTCATCGCCTTCATGGCCGGCGTTATCGCCTGCTCGGCAATCGGCAGCATCTGGGGTCATGTCGAGCGGCAGCGCCAAGACGCCGCCAAGGTCGAGATGTCCGTCGAGCAATCGCTCAGCCGCACGCGCTCGGTGCATGTGTCGGTCGAGGTTAAGGACGGCGCGACGTGGGATACCGCGCGCGGCGACAGCCAAATGCTCGTCCATATCGTGGGCCGCACGCTCAGGGGACAAGCAATCGACGAGTACCAATACGTTAATTCCGAAGGTGACGGTATCGAGCTCAAGCCCGGCGACTACGAGCTCACGGTCGATGAGCCGCCCGTCGCCACCGACGGCACGCGTTACCGCGCCTCAAAGCGCATGGTCCCGGTGAGTTTTAATTCGCAAGCACCCGATACGGTCGATAGCGCGCCGCAGGGTGGGTTTGACCTTTATGCTATTGCTCAATAACTGCGCCTGCCGCTCAGCCCTGCTGCCAAGAGTGGGACAATAACCCTCGACACCGTTGTTTACCATTGGAGGAAGTAGTATGTCCACCGTCACTACCATCAAGCGCGGCGGCCTCACCGCGGCCATCGATTCCATGGGCGCCCAGCTCACGAGCCTTGCCCTCAACGGCAACGAGTATCTGTGGCAGGGCGACCCGGCCTTTTGGGGCAAGCACGCGCCTATCCTGTTCCCCATTGTGGGATCGCTGCGCAACAACACGGCGACGTCTGCGGCCGGCACCTGCGAGATGGCGCGCCACGGCATCGCGCGTATCGTGGAGCACAAGATCGTCGAGGTGTCGGAGGACGGTTCGTCCGTTACCTATGAGCTCACCGACACGTCCGAGTCTCTCAAGGCGTTTCCGTTCCACTTTAAGCTCAACATGACCTATGCCCTGACCGGCGACGCCACCCTTACGCAGACCTTTGCCGTCACCAACACCGGCGACGTGGACCTGCCGTTCTCGGTGGGCGGCCACCCCGCATTTAACGTGCCCGCCCCCGGCGCCGAGGACGAGGCGTTCGAGGATTACGAGCTGGCGTTTACCGAGGCTTGGACTAACGAGGCCCCCGTCATCACGCCCGATGGCCTTATGACGTTCGAGGGTAGCTACAAGGCTCCCGATAACTCGGACGTGCTGCCCATCACGCACCGCAGCTTCGATAACGACGCCATCATGTTCACCGATACCCCGGGCTCCACGCTCACGCTGCGCGGCCGCAAGTCGGGCCACGGCGTCAAGATCGACTTTGAGGGCTTTAAGTACATCGGCGTGTGGTCTGCCGCCAACGACGCTCCGTTTGTGGCGCTCGAGCCTTGGACCGGTCACACCACCATGTCCACCGAGGACGACGTCTTTGAGCATAAGGTCAACACCATCACCTTGGCCCCCGGCGCTACCGACAAGCGTACCTTCGAGGTTACGCTGCTTTAGGTGTTCCGCCGTTCTGACGAACGGCGAACCGGTCGACGCTGCGCGCCACCCAGAGCGACAATTTGTCATTCAAAAGGCACGGCATGACCAGAAGGTCTATGCCGTGCCTTTTTCATGCCACTTGTTTGCTCTGGACGTCGCTCGCCGGCATTGCCAAAACATCGGCGTCCCCAATGACTACCGCGTGTCTATTAATTTTTCGAGCTTGTGCTGCGCTGCTGGTCGCTGGCGTATATCCTGTTAAGTCGTCAGCATACGATTCAACAGGGAAGGCAGATTATGCATTCTCCCCAACAGTGCGATGCGCAGCGCCAGCCGGTATGCAGCCGTCGCATCTTTTTGGGTAGCGCTCTCGCTGCGAGCGCTTCCGTCGTCGCCGGCGCGCTTGCCGGCTGTCAGCGCCCGTCAACGCTCAAGGTGGTTCGGCCCACGACGGGCGGCGGTCGCGACGACCTGTCCGATTCCGTGATCGGCAAGGATAAGATCCGCATTGGCATGGAGGCGGCCTACGCCCCGTACAACTGGCAGGTCTCCGAGGCCAGCGAGTACACCATCCCCATCGACAACGTGCAGGGCGCCTATGCCGACGGTTACGACGTGCAGATCGCCAAGATCGTCTGCAAGGCCCTCGGTGGCGAGCCCGTTGCCGTCAAGCAGAGCTTCTCGGGCCTTATCGATTCGCTCAACAACGGCCAGATCGACCTCATCATCGCCGGCATGAGCGCCACGCCCGAGCGCGAGGAGTCCGTCGGCTTCTCCGACCCGTACTTTATCGGCTACTTTGGCCTGTTCGTAAAAGAGGGTTCGCCCTACCAAAACGCGACCAAGCTCAGCGACTTTAGCGGCGCTACGGTGCTCGGCCAAAAGGACACCATGCTCGATACCGTCATCGACGAAATCCCGGGCGTTGTGCACAAAAACCCGGTCGATTCGGTTCCCACGGTATTTTCGAACCTGCTGCAGGGCACGTGCGATGCCGTGACCTACAACACCGAGAACGAGAAGGGCTATATGGCCCAAAACCCGGGCATCGTGCCGATTCAATTTGCCGAGGGCGAGGGCTTTAAGCAGGAGGTCACGGCAAACGTCGGCTGCCGCAAGGGCTCGGACAAGCTGCTTAAGCTCATCGATAAGACGCTCAAGGGTATCAGCCAGGAGGAGCGCGACCAGATGTGGGACGCGTGCCTCGATCGTCAGCCGGCATAGGAAGGCAGCATGAAAGCCATCAATCGTCTGGCCTCCTTTATCAAGGCCGACCATCGCTATGTATATCTGGGCACGAGCGTTATCGCGGCGCTCGGTCTGGCGTTTAGCCAGCGCAACCCCACGCCGTTGAGCTTCTTGGCGCCTACGGGCGTCTTCCAGGATTGCCTCTGGGCAATCCTTTGGGCCTGGCTCGTCGCGTCGGCGGCAGCGCTCGTCACCAAGCTCATGCACTGGAACGACTATCGCGAGAAATCTCCGTTTGCTTCCGACCGCTTCCGTCACGGCGCGCGCCTGAGCAGCTATGTCGTCGTTGCCATTGCGGCGATCTTCTTTATCGACCGCTGCGTCATGTCGTTTATCGACCTGGTGCAGGTGAGTATTGTCTCGGACTCCAACCCCAGCGACTTTTTGTCGAGCCTGGTCTACATGACCTACAAGAGCGGGGACTTCTTCATTCGCGGTATCGAGATCACCATCGCGCTTGCGACCTTCGGCACTGTCATCGCATTCTTCCTGGCACTGCTCTTTGTGTTCCTGCGTATTCAGACCTTCGACCGCGTGGATAACGACCTGGTGCGCTTCTTTAAGAGTATCGGCCGCGGCTTTGCGACCGTCTACTCCACCATCGTGCGCGGCACGCCCATGATGGTCCAGGGTCTGCTCATCTATTACGCGGGCTTCACCGTTTTGCGCGGCATGGGCTTCGAGACCGCTCAGGCCAACCAGATTTGGAGCACCTTCACCGCCGGCCTCGTTACCATCTCGCTCAACTCCACCGCCTACATGATGGAGGTCCTGCGCGGCGGCATCGAGTCCATCGATCCCGGCCAGGCCGAGGCAGCACGCTCGCTGGGCCTGTCGCAGTGGCAAGCCATGCGCAAAGTCGTGTTCCCCCAGGGCATTAAAAACGCGATCCCGGCGCTCACCAACGAGCTCATCATCAACATCAAGGACTCGTCGGTGCTCTCGGTTATCGGCGTGTTCGACCTCATGTACGCCACCACCACCGTCGCCGGCGTGTACTACCGCCAGATGGAGGTCTACTGCGTGGCGCTCGTGGTCTACCTGATCCTGACGCTCGTGGCGAGCCGCCTGCTCGAGGCCTTTGGCAAAAAGCTCGGCGCCGAGGCTCCGGTCACGCTGCCCAGCTCCAACTAGGCTTAGGACGAGGAGAATCATCATGGCAGATACCGTCATTACCGGCGTTGCGGCCGCCGCACAGACCAATGAGCCGCTCATCCGCGTCGAGGGCCTGCGCAAGAGCTTCGGCTCGCTCGAGGTACTCAAGGGCATCGACCTGTCCGTTAACCCCGGCGAGGTCGTCACCATTATCGGAGCCTCGGGTTCGGGTAAGTCGACCTTCCTGCGCTGCCTCAACCTGCTCGAGACCCCGGACGCGGGCCACATCTGGTTCCACGGCCAGGACCTCACGGCCGAGCGCTGCAACATCAACAAGCTGCGTGAGGACATCGGCATGGTGTTCCAGGGCTTTAACCTGTTCAACAACATGGACGTGCTCGACAACTGCACGCTCGCGCCCGTCACGCTCAAAAAGATGAGCAAGGCCGAGGCCGAGAAGGTCGCGATGGAGCATCTGACGAGCGTGGGGCTCGAGAAGTTCGCGCACGCCGCCGTGGGTCGCCTGTCCGGTGGTCAAAAACAGCGCGTGGCCATCGCTCGTGCCCTATGTATGAATCCGCAGATCATGCTGTTCGACGAGCCGACCTCCGCACTCGACCCCGAGATCGTGGGAGAGGTGCTCGAGGTCATGCGCAAACTTGCTGCCGACGGCATGACCATGGTCGTCGTCACGCACGAGATGGCCTTTGCCCGCACCGTGTCCGACCGCGTGGTCTTTATGGACAAGGGCGTGGTGCTCGAGGACGCGGCACCGGCCGAACTCTTCGGCAACCCCAAACACCAGCGCACCCGCGAGTTCCTCTCTCGCTATCTCGAGGACAAGTAACCGACCGCAAACACGTGAACGACAGGGCCGCTCCGGTGGGGCGGCCCTCGTTGTCACAATCGAAAGGATGTCATGGCCGAGGTTTGGCGCTTTTTTGCGCATGAGGACGATTTTGCCGATTTGGATGAGGCTGGTGCGTGCGAGCGCTTGGGCCGCGTCCTGTCGTTTCCGACGATTTCGAGCATGGATGCCGAGGCGGTGGACTGGCAGCCGTTTTCCGATTTGCGTGCCTATATGCAGCAGGCCTGGCCGCGCGTGTTCGCGGCGGGCGAGGTTGAGCTTATCGACCATTCGCTGTTGGTGACGCTTGCCGGCTCCGACCCCGCGCTCAATCCCGTCATGCTCATGGGTCACATGGACGTGGTCCCCGTGGTGCCGGGTACCGAGGACGACTGGACGTACGCCCCCTTTAGCGGACATGTGGACGATACCTACATTTGGGGCCGCGGCGCCATCGACATGAAAGACCAGGTCGCAGGTATTCTCGAGGCGGTTGAGTATGCGCTGGCCCACGGCTGGGAGCACAAGCGTACCCTGCTGCTGGCTTTTGGCCAGGACGAAGAAACCACGCAGTTCGGCGCGGGTGCCATTGGCCGCGTGCTCGAGGAGCGCGGCGTTGAGCTTGAGTACCTGATTGACGAGGGCGACTACCGCATCGTTCCGGCTGCCGAGTACGGCGCGGGCGAGGGCTGGCTTATGCATGCCGATCTCGCGGAGAAGGGCTACGCCGATATCGTGTTGAGGACGCGTAGCGAGGGCGGGCATTCTTCCAACCCTTACGGTGGCACGTCGCTCGAAGTGCTCAGCCGCGCTATTGCCGCGATTTGCGATATCGAGTGGCCGGCGCGTGTGACCGATCTGCTTGCCGCGCAGCTCGTCGAGCTGGGGCTTTATACCGCAGACGAGATTGCTGCCAGCAAGGATGCCATCGTGCGCGACTGCCTTGCCAGCAAAAAGCTGTACCCGCTTGTGACCACCACCTGTGCGCCCACGCAAATCGAGGGCGGCAGTACCGGTGCCAACGTAATGCCGCAAGATATGTGGGTCAATATCAACTTCCGCATGCTCGAGGGTACGAGCGTGGCCGATGTCGTGGCCTGCTGCCGCGAGGCCGTTGCCACCGCTGGGCTCGCCGGCCGAGTCGAGGTCGAGCTGGGCCCCGGCAGCTCCGAGCCCTCGCCGTCCCCGCGCGTGGGCGGTCCGGGGCTCGAGGCCGTCCGCGCCATCGCCGCCCGCTATTTCCGTGATCCCAAGCCGACGGAGGAAAACGGATCGTCTGCGGTGGGCCAAGAGCCGATGAGCATCGTGCCCTCGACCGTGATTGGTGCAACCGATGCCGCCAACTACCAGCGCATTTGCCACGAGTGCATCCGCTTCTCCGCCTTTGTGGTCGACGATGACGAATGCGACCGCGGCGTCCACGGCACCAACGAGCGCATCACCCGTCGCGCCTACCTCCAAGGCATCCGCTTCCTCATCGCCCTGCTCCACACGCTCTAGCATGCGACAAAGGGACTGAGCCGATTTCATCGGTAATGAGACAAAAACTGTCATAGAATAAGACTAAGATATCTTAAGAGACATATGCTGGGGTTGGTATTCCTTGAACGACTGCGGGCATGTGCCAGACTGCCTCGGCCCCCGGGGAGCACCCGGGCAGGTCGCCGTGTGACTGGGGAGGAAATTATGCAGGAGCTCAGAGAGACGACGTCTCGACTCGTGAATAATGCTACCGGGGGGGGGG
>CABUBY010000014.1 GCA_902489955.1 uncultured Collinsella sp.
TAAAAATCAGCGACGTCGCGCGCGAGGCCGGGGTTTCGTTGGGCACGGTTTCCAACGCGCTCAACCACCCCGAAAAGCTGCGTCCCGAGACCCTCAAGCTCATTAACGAAACCATCAATCGACTGGGCTACCTGCCCAACCAAAGCGCTCGTCAGCTCGCGGGCGGCGCCACCAAGTCCTTTGGCCTGGTGCTCCCCCGTCTCGACCACGGCTTTTCACTCCAAATCGCCAGCGGCGCCCACAACGAGGCCCGCAAGCACGGCTACGACCTGCTCATCGCCAACGCCGATAACGACGATATTCTCGAGGACCATTACCTGCGCTACTTTATGGGCACCCAGATGTCCGGCGTCATGGTTCAGCCCATGGCATCCCCCGACTGGCACCCCGCCCTGACCAAGATGCCCGTGCCGATCGTCCATCTGGACATCCATTGCTCCGAGCCCGGCTACTACGTGGCCGCCGACAACGAGGCACAAGGCCGCATCATCGCCGAGCTCGCCATCGCCCGCGGCGCGCACCATATTGTCGTCGTCGGCCGAGCAGCATTTATGCAACTCACCCTGCGCGTCCTTGGCATTCATAAGGCGCTCGCCCTACATCCCGATATCAAGATCGAAGTCATCGACGCCGGCGAATGGAATACCGCCGCCGACGGCTACGGCATCGGCACCCAAATCGCCGCGCGCCCCGCCGACGAACGCCCCGATTTTGTCGTCGGCCTGACCGACGTGCTGGCCTCGGGCGTCATCTCGGCGCTGGTCGACAAAGGCATCGCCGTCCCCGGGCAAGTACGCGTAGCAGGTTGCGATGGCAACCCGCTCGCTTGGAGCGGATCGGTCCCGCTCACTACGGTAGCGCCCCCGGGCTACGAGATTGGCCGCAAGGGCGTTCAATTGCTCATGGAGCAAATCGAGAACAAGGCCCCAGCAAAGACCAAGCATATCCGCGTCGGCTCTACAGCGCGCACCGTCACCGCAGTCACCGCCGCCGAGGACATCAACCGCCAAGAACTGGTACGTCCGTTCCTGCTGGAACGCGCCAGCACCCAGGCAAGCAGCCAGACCGACGCCACGGCCATCAACCTCGGTGCGTATCTATAGCACGCCCGCAAGTATGCTAAGTCGCCGCTCAAGCAAAAGAGGCCCGACCATTGCCGGACCCCTTTTGTTTAAGCGCAAACGTAAGCAATTGCTCGTTTCAACGCCGCAATTGTCTAGCGCACGGCCTTGACCGCCGCCGCCAGATCGAACAACGTATCGAGCACGGCCTCGCAGCCATCCACCACGTCCTGCGGCAGCGGCACGATATCGGGGACGGCAAAGACGTGGCAGCCAGCCGTAATGCCCGAGACGCAGCCGTTGCGCGAATCCTCGACCACGGCACATTCCTCGGGAGTAAAGCCCGCGCGCTCGCAGGCGAGCAGATACATCTCGGGGTCGGGCTTGCCATGCACGACGTCCTCGCCACACGTTACCGTTTCAAACTTGTCAAAAAGACCGAATGCTTTAAGGTTGCGCTCGGCCGTAACATGGCGCGATGACGTTGCAAGGCCTACGTGATAGCCCGCAGCCAACAGCTCGTCTATGCACTCGGCAGCGCCGGCCTTAAGCTCCAGATCGGTCTTGACCATCTCGTCGCGAATCTCCTTGTGGCGGACATAGATCGCCTCGGCGGTCTCGTGGCTGCCGTAATGCTTATCGAGGATGTTCATGACATCGGGTAGCGTGCGACCGATAAACTGATGGATCAGCGCTTCATCAATCGCGAGCCCCAGCTCAGCGGCGCCTGCCTTCCAGGCCCTAATCCCCAAACGCTCGGTATCGACCAGCGTTCCATCCATGTCAAAAATAACAGCCTTGATCATATCGGTCCCCCATCGACTCTCGCTGTCGCATTGCCGCAACTCTACCGCATTTGACAACTTGTATATAACGTATATACCATATTGCACTTTCGTTACACAGATAGAAGTCTTATGGCAAGTAACGCATTAGGATTATAGTTTTCAATCGAGTACTCAACGATAAGGATCGTTTCATGATTTTAGACACCACGGCACCCGCAGAGGAGCTTCAAGACAAGCTATCGGCGCTCGAACAGCTGCTTTTGGCATACGGGCGCGTGGCTATCGGGTTTTCCGGTGGCGTCGACAGCAGCTTTTTGGCCGCCGTATGCGCCCGCATCATGCCTACCAATACCCTCCTCGTCCATCTCACCACGCCGCTCATCGGCACGCCCGAGCAGGCTTCGTTTGAGCGGTCCGTTGATGGACAAGCCAATGAAGGACCGCATTTTAAACTCCCCGTGCTCAATCTTTCGGTGGATCAGCTGCAGCTCCCCCAGGTAGCCTGCAACGATGCCAATCGCTGCTACCACTGCAAGCACGCCGGCTTTACCGCCATCGTCAACCACGCCAAGTCGCTCGGCTTTCCCACCGTCATCGATGGCAGCAATGCAAGCGATCGCGGTGACTACCGCCCCGGCATGCGTGCGGCAAAAGAGCTCGGCGTACGCTCCCCTCTCATGGAGGTCGGCTTTACCAAGGACGAAGAGCGCGAGCTGCTGCGCGCATGGGGCTATCCCGTTTGGAACCTGCCGGCGGGAGCATGTCTTGCCACCCGCGTCCCCACGGGCGAGGAGCTTACGCGCGAGAAGGTCGATTTAATCCGCGCCTGCGAGGATTACCTGCACGATCTTGATCTGGCACAGGTACGCGCGCGCTTGATCGGCGGCTGCATGCATATCGAGGCCGCACCCGCAGATGTCGCCAAGATTGCTACCCTCGGTGGCAACGCCGTTGACGCCGAGGGCAAAACTCCGCTGCCCGCCGCCATCGAGTCCGCGCTGCGCGAGCTGGGCTGCGACCATATCTCCCCCGAGGTTACCCCCTACATCCACGGCAACATGAACCTTTAAGTTACGCCGTTTTACAAACGGCGTAACCGCTCGGCGCTGCGCAGGCTCCGGGCACGGCAATCTGACGTTCAACTGCACGGGCGCGACCAAAAGGTCAGCGCCCGCTTGTTTCACGTCACCTTGCCGCACCCGGAGCCCGCTCGCTCGCATATGCTCAACCTGGACTGCGTTAACTGACCTGCCAATAAGGGACGGGTTTGTTTTGGCAGGTTTTATCTGGTGAAACGCTGAATAGCCCCACATTCACAACCGCCGCAGCTCCATATGAGGCAAATGAACCAGTAGCGTTTGTTCCAAATCTTAAGTATTTGTTCGGCAGAACGGCCCCTGCCGGCTCCTGCTAGACTGGTAGACTCCCAACCGTCCATCCAGGAGCCTCAATGTCGCGCAAGTCCGCCTACAAGCAAGTGCTTTCCATCGGCACCGCCGTGGTGCTGGGATTTGCGCTGTTCGCAGGGTCGCTCGACGGGGCGCCCAAGCTGTTGTCGCCGCAAAGCGATGAGCAGGCAGCGGCTCTGGCCGAGAAGCAAGACGAGAGTCCCAGCCGCACCGACGACGAGGCGGACCTGGTTGCCCGACTCGAATCGGGAACAGCGAGCTCCTCGGACTCTCAAAATAGCCAAGACTCCGGCGATGGCTCCAATTCCGCCGCAACCGACACCGGCGACGGTGCTTCCACAGACAGCGCCGCCACCCCCATCGACGAGGTCGAAAACCCCGATCTCCACCGCGCCCGCGGCGTATATCTCAGCAGCATTCCCGACTACGCCGGCAACCCCTACGTTGCCCTGCGCGCCGACAGCACGCACCCGCTCGGCACGCCGTCATTCACCCTCGATGAATACGAGCGCGCTACAGAAGAAGGTTGCTTTAAGAAGTTCTCCAAGCTCGACAGCTTGGGCCGCACCCGCAAAGCGCTCGCCTGCGTGGGCCCCGAATCACTCGGACAGGGAAAGCGCGGCGACATCTCGCGCATCCATCCTGCCGGTTGGCACCAACAGCGCTACGACTTTATTCCAGGCCAGAGCCCCTACAACCGCTGCCACCTTATCGCCTGGTCACTCTGCGGCGAGAACGCCAATCGCAAGAATCTCCTCACCGGCACGCGTTATCTCAACGAGACGGGCATGCTGCCGTTTGAAGAGCAGATTCTCGGCTACATCCGCGATACGGGTAACCATGTGCTCTACCGTGTCACGCCCATGTATAACGAAGAGGAACTTGTCTGCCGTGGCATGCGCCTTGAGGCGCAATCGGTCGAGGACCACGGCAAGACCCTCTGCTTCCACGTATATTGCTACAACCTGCAGCCGCACGTGCAGATCGACTACGCTACCGGCCGCAACCAGGCCTCGGGAGACTAGGACCGACCAAGCTGCCCCAAAACCTAAACTGATCCGTTTTCCTCCGTCCCCAAGGGATCAAAAAGGGCCGCCCCGGTTACCCAGGGCGGCCCTTGCATCGGCATGCATGTTGCAGGCAAAACCACGCGTTACTTGGCGCGGCCCTCCTCATAGCGCTCGACCAGCTTGGCCTGAACGTCATAAGGCACCTGCTCATAGCCTGCGGGCTTCATGGTAAAGTCACCCGTGCCGCGCGTGATAGAGCGCAGGCGCGTCGAATAATCCGTCAGCTCTGCCAGCGGCGCCTGGGCAATGACCACGGTGTCGCCGCGCTCATCGGTCTCCATGCCCGTCACGCGACCGCGCGATGCCGAGATGTCGCCCATCACAGCGCCGGCGTAGCTTTCGGGAATAGTCACCGTGATTTCCTCGATGGGCTCCAGCACCACCGGGTCGGCATCGGCGCACGCCTTGCGCAGGCCGATGCGAGCCGCCGCGCGGAACGCCATCTCGTTGGAGTCGACGCTGTGATACGAGCCGTCGTACACAGCCACGCGAATGCCCGTGAGCGGGTAGCCGGCAATGATGCCGTCCTTCATGGTTTCCTGGACACCCTTGTCCACGGCGGGGATGAGCGAGCGCGGGATGCGGCCACCCACGACCTCGTCTACAAACTCATAGCCATCGCTCGTGCCGTCGGGCCCAATGAGCGGCTCAACGCGCAGCCAGCAGTCGCCATACTGACCGGCACCGCCAGTCTGTTTCTTGTGGCGGCCCTGCGCGCTTGCCGTACGGCGAATGGTCTCGCGATACGGAATGCGGATCGGCACGCTCTTGGCCACGACCTTGGTACGGTCCTCCAAACGGTTGAGCAGCACCGAAACCTGCGCCTCACCCACGGCGGAGATAATGGTCTGGCCGGTCTCCTCGTCACGGTCGATGCTCATAGTCGGATCGGCCTTACAGGCCTTCTCGATAAACGTGTAGAGCTTCTCTTCGTCCCCGCGATTCTCGGCCTCGATGGCAATGCGGTACTGCGAGTTGGGGAACTTAAACGCCGCAGCCTCGACCTTGCCGGTAATCGAGAGCGTATCGCCCGTCTCGGCCGCCAGCTTGGGTGCCACGATAATGTCGCCGGCATAGGCGTGACCGACCTCGGTCATGTCGCGGCCGCACATCACATACAGGTGAGCCAGACGGTCGCCCTTGCGCGTGCGCGCGTTGACCAGCTCAAGGCCCGGCTCAAGCGTACCCGTCAGCACCTTGATAAAGCTGATGCGGCCCTGCTGCGGATCGGCCAGGGTCTTAAACACAAACGCCACCGGACGATCATCGTCACTCGAAATCTTGAGCGAATCGCCGTCGATAAGCGGCATCTCGCCGTAGTCGGTCGGCGCCGGGAAGTACGTCGCGATGTCGTCCATCAGCGAGTTGACGCCCTGCTCCTTAATGCAATCGCCCGCAAAGACCGGCACAAAGATGCGCTCGGCAATCGCCTTCGACAGCAGGCCCTCAAGCTCCTCCTGCGTCAGCGTCTCCTCGCCTTCCAAGTACTTCATCATCAGTTCGTCGTCGGCCTCGGCCACCAGCTCGCACAGATGGTCATGGGCTTCCTCGGCCTGGGCACGATACTCCTCGGGAATCTCCGACTCAACGGCTTCGGTGCCGTTGCAATGGCGCGCCTTCATGCGCACCAGGTCGATGATGCCGTCAAAGTCCTCGCCCTCGCCCCAGGGAAGGGTCACGGCGCCCAGGCGCGTGCCAAAGCGCTCCTGCAGCAGGTCCATCGTGGTCGCAAAGCTGGCCTCGGAGCGCGACAGGCGGTTTACGAACACCGCACGCGCCAGGCGCAGGTCCTCGGCGGCATACCAGAGCTTAACCGTCGTAGGCTGCGGGCCGGCCTCGGCGTCGACCACAAACAGAGCCGTCTCGCAGACGCTCATCGCGGCAAAGGCGTCGCCGATAAAATCGGGGTAGCACGGGGCATCGAGCACATTGATGCGCGCGCCCTTCCAGTCGATCGGCGCGATGGTCGTCGAGATGGAGAATGAACGCTTGACCTCTTCAGGGTCATAGTCGAGCGTGGGCTTGGTGCCGTCGTGGCCGCCCAGGCGGGCGGTCTTGCCGGAAAGGTGGAGCATGGCCTCGGCGAGTGAAGTCTTGCCCACCCCGCCTTGGCCTACGAGCACCACGTTCCTTACATTGCCGGTCTTGGGAGCACCCATGATGACCTCCTTGCAGGGCCGCGCGCAATGCGCGACGCCAACGGGGAGAGTTCGCGGTCGGTGCCATCCCGGGAGCAGCATGGTCGGCAACCGAGCCGACTCACCCTCCAAATGTCCTATGCCACCACCCTACCCTCACGGGCGGCCGTCCATGCATACCTTTCGGCGCACGTATGAATACAGGCGGCGAGAGGAAGAGACAAGCTTGTGAGGCGATTATTGAACCCCGTCGATGCAAACAAAAAGCCGCCACAGACCGTAAGACCTGCGACGGCTTCGCCTCAATTAATAGTTGAGTAAATACCTGAGCCTATCCCTCGATACGGCTCAAGAACTCACGGGTGCGCTGCTCACGCGGATGGTCGATGACCTGCTCGGCAGGACCCTCCTCGACAATGCGGCCGCCATCCATAAAGACCACGCGGTCGGCAACATCGCGCGCAAACTGCATCGCGTGGGTCACGATTACCATCGTCATATTCTGCGCGGCAAGGTCTTTAATGACATGCAGCACCTCGGCCGTCAGCTCGGGATCGAGTGCCGAGGTTGGCTCGTCAAAGAATAAGATTTCCGGATCGAGCGCCAGGGCGCGGGCAATACTCACGCGCTGTTGCTGACCGCCCGAAAGCTCACACGGAACCTTGTTCTCGTTGCCCGTAAGCCCCATCTGCGCGATCAACTCGCGCGCACGAGCTTCCGCCTGCTCGCGCGGGCGCTTAAGCACGCGGATCGGCGCATCGATGATGTTTTTCATCACGGTATAGTGCGGGAACAGGTTGTAATTTTGGAACACCAAGCCGAATCGCGAGCGTGCCCGCTTGGGCACATCGCCCTTCGCATAGACCGCGCCCGAACCCGCATCCGTCGCAACGGCAAGGTCACCAAACGAGAGCGAGCCTCCGTCGAGTGTCTCGAGCAGCGTGGCACACCGCAGCAGCGTGGACTTGCCGCCACCCGAAGGCCCGATAATCGCCACGACCTCGCCACGCTTTACCTCGAGCGAGATATCCTTGAGCACCTCATTGCCGCCAAACGCCTTACGCGCGTTCGATATATTCATTACCGAATTAATCATGGTAGTAATCCAATTTTTTCTCGGCGGCGCCCAGCAGCATCTCGACCACAAAGTTAAAGACCCAGTAGATCAACGCCGCAATCGCAAACGGCACCATGCTCACTTGCGAGGCGACCAGCGCCTTGGCCGTCGAGAACATCTCCCCCACGCCGATGGCAAACGCCAGCGACGTGTCCTTGACCAGCGTGATGATCTCGTTGCCCATCGCCGGCAGAATACGCTTGGCAACCTGCGGCATCACAATGTACAAAAACGTCTGCAGGCGCGAGTAGCCCAGCACCTCGGCGGCCTCGTATTGACCGCGCGGAATGGACTGCAGGCCCGAGCGATAGATCTCGGCAAAGTAACCGGCGTAGTTGATGATGAACGCTACGACGCACGCCGTCCACTTGGAATCGGGCGTGAGCGAAATGCCGAACACGTAGTACGGGGCAAAGTAGATGGCAAACATCTGCAGCATGAGCGGCGTGCCGCGCATAACCGAGATATAGATGCGCGCAATCCAGCGGAGCGGCGCAATTTTGCTCATGCGCATAAACGCCACGGGGATTCCCAGCGGAATCGACCCGAGCAGCGTCAGTACAAACAGCTGCAAACTGACCAAGAATCCCTGGCCAAGCATCTGCATCATGACCTGAATAGACAACCTACCTTCTCCTTCGCAGCAACAGAACGGCTGATCTTATTCTCAAATAGGCACAGTGCCCAAGATTGCGAGCGACAAGCCCGACGAAGCGTACTTTGGTACGCGAGGAGGGTTGGAGCCGCAAGGTTGGGTGCTGTGGCTATTTGAGAACCCAGTTGTCGAAGGACAGGCCGTAGCTCGCGTATTTGTCGCACAGGTCCTTAACCGTGCCGTCCTCGTAGAGCGCCTTGAGCGACTCGGTCACGGCGTCGGCCGACTTGGTGTCGCCCTTCTTAAAGCCAACGGCGTAGTGCTCGCTGGACAGCGGCTCATCAAGCTGCGTATAGGCATCGGGCTTGGCGGCAAGCTGATACTGGGCAATCGAAAGATCGCACGCCACGGCATCGACCGCGCCGCTCTCGAGCTGCATAAAGGCCGTGTTGTACTCGCCGATCGTGTCGAGCGTGGCAAACGTCGCCGCCAGATCCTTCTGGTCACCCTCGAGCACATCCTGCGCAGCGGAATCGGTCTGGGTAATCACGGTCTTGCCGGCAAGATCGTCCCAGCTCTTGATGCCTGCATCCTTCTTTACCACCAGCACCTGCTCGTTGAGCATGTACGGCTCGGAGAACGTGTAGTCGTCCTCACGGCCCTCCATGGTAAAGCCGTTCCAGATGCAGTTGATGGCGCCCGAGTTAAGCAGCGTATCCTTGGCGTCCCAGTCGATGGCCTCGTATTTGACCTCCCAGCCCTGCTTATCGGCAACAGCCTTGGCCAGATCGAGATCAAAGCCGGTGTACTCGCCATCGTCGCCCACAAAGCCGTACGGAGGATAGGACTTATCAAAGCCCACCACGAGCTTCTTGGACTCCGCAGCGCCCTTCACATCCTTGGCTGCGGCAGAACCGGCAGCAGAGCCCTTGCCGGCACCACCGCCGCAACCGACAAGACCAAGGCCCAGCACCGTGGCGAGCGAGCCGGCTAGACCAACAAACTGACGACGAGACATATCGGTGTTCATGGTATTCCCCCTTGATGGCACTTTAGTTAAGTAAAGTGAGTCGTGTAACGTCCAGAATCATACACTCTACCTTGATAAAGTACAAGGGAGAGGTTGCCCGGCGTGGGCGGGGAGCGGCGCGTAATTAAGTTTCCTGCTCTACAGTCCTGCGCAAGACGGAAAGCACATTAAGTGCTTTCCTTTGCGTGCGGAACTCGCGATAAACTTAATTACGCGCCGCTCCCCGCCCACGCCGGGCAAACATCGTTGGACTTATCGCTGACATGAAATGGGCGCTTGCATATCGTCTGCTAACTTGGCACGGTACAATGCTTTCAGATTTCAATTTGTAAATTAGTGGGGTTAATTCATGGCAGAATCTCGTGCGGAGCGTAAGGCTCGTCGTGCTTTGATCGAGGCGGCTGAGGGGTCAGAGGAGAAAAAATCTTCTAAGAAATCCAAGTCGTCTCAGGACGCGAAGGGTAAGTCGGCCAAGGGCAAGGCTAAGGCCAAGCGTTCTGACTCTCGTCGAGGCGGGGATAAAGCGCCTCAGACTCGTTCCAAGCGCTCGCATAAAGATCGGGTTTCGTCTGCGCGTAAGGCCGTGGACCCCAAGTCTCCCTGTTCGATCATGAAATCTTGCGGTGGGTGCACGGCGCTCAATCGTCCTTATAAAAAGCAGTTGGCAGCTAAGCAGGCTGCTATGGAGGAGCTTTTTGCTTCGCTTTGTGAGCGTGAGGGCATTGCTGTAGATCCTATTCGTGGCATGGGTGTCACCCTGGGCGACCCGGGCAAATATCCTGCGCCGCGCGGTTTTCGCCATAAGGCCGCCACTCCCTTTGCTCCCGGTAAGGAGGGCGCTGTCCGTTGCGGTTTCTTTGAGCGCGGCACGCACAAGATCGTTGCCGTACCCGAATGCCCCGTCGAGGCACCGGGCGCCCGTCAGATTCTCAACGGCATCGCACGCGAAGCTGAGCGGCTGCATATTCCCGCCTTTAATGAGGACAAGCATCTTGGTTTGCTTCGCTATGCCGTCGTCCGCTGCGGTTGGCGTACCGACCAGGTCATGGTCACGCTCGTGACCGCTCAGCGCGACTTGCCGCATGCGCAGGAGTTCTTTGAGGCTGTCGCCGCACTCGATCCGCGCATCGTCACCGTCGCCCAAAACATCAACGGACGCCCCGGCAACGCCATCCTCGGCGAGGAAACCCGCATCGTGTATGGCGCCGAATGCATGAGCGACCAGCTGCTCGGCTGCGAATTCGACATCTCCCCCACCGCGTTTTATCAGACCAACCCGCAACAGACCGAGCTGCTCTATCAGCTCGCTATCGACGGCATGGATTTGCACCAGGGCGATGTGCTCATGGATGCCTACTGTGGCAGCGGTACCATCGGTCTTTGCGCAGCTAAAGATGCCCAGAACAAGGGTATCGGCATTATGCTGCTCGGCGTTGAGCGCAACCCGGCGGGCATTGCCGACGCACGTCGCAATGCCGAGCTCAACGGCCTCACCCGCAGCGCTTGGTTTATGGCCGACGACGCCACCGACTACATCCTGGATGCCGCCGACAACAACGAACGCGTCGACGTTCTTTCCATCGACCCGCCGCGCGCCGGCTCCACGCCCGAGTTCCTCGAAGCTGCCTGCGCACTTAAGCCGCGCCGCATCACCTATATCAGCTGCAACCCCGTGACCCAAGAGCGCGACCTGCACCAGCTCCTCGACGGAGGCTATCGCCTGCTCAAGATCACGCCAGTCGACATGTTCCCTCACACCGACCACACCGAAACCGTAGCGGTCCTCGAACGCCGCTAACCAACCTCAGTAGATTTTTGGGACAAGAAAGGGGGCGACCCGTCTGGGCCGCCCCCCCTTCGCTTGGTTTATAAATTCCGCTACATCCCATTGCGCAGATCACACACGCCGGCTGCCGCCATCTCGCGCAGCAGCGTCTCGCGATCGCGCGTCACGATCAGATCCAACGGGAAGTGAATCTCGTCGAGCATCTTGCGAGCGTAATCGAGCTTACCAATTGCCATGCCAATGTGCGCATCGGTCGAAACGCCAATGCCCACGCCCAGCTCGGCGCAGCGCTCGGCAATCTTGCGGCATACGGCCCAATGCTCAGTGTCGACACCGTGTTCAAGACTATGGTTGTTGATCTCGATAATCTTGTGCTTGGCCTTAGCTGCCAACAGCACCTCGTCGATATCGAACGGCACGCCCGAACGCCCCGTGTGACCCAGCATGAACACCTTGGGGTGCTCCAGGGTATTGATATACATCTCGGTCGTCTGGGCCAGCGTCGCGCCCTCAGCAATCTGCGGATTATGCACGCTTGCAACCAAATAATCCAAATTACGCGTAACCAAATCGAACAGTGAATGCTGACGGCTGTACGAATCGCCGGCGATATCGAACGTGACAGGGGTGTCCTCGCCAAACAGGCTTCCGTCCAGCGAAACGATATCGGCCTCGGCACCACGCAGCACCAGCACGCCGCTCCAAATGCGCGGCCAGATATCCTGGTTGATAAAGAACTGGTAACTGCGCAGGTCATTGGGGCAAGCCGTAACCATAGAGCTCAAATGGTCGGCAGATCCGAGCACCTGCAGACCACGCTCTGCCGCCCAGTACACATTCTCCTCAATGGTCGAATATGCATGCGCAGAGAACATCGTATGGGTATGAATGTCACAAGAAAGCAGGTAGGGCATCGGGTCTCCTTATCTGGCACGGCCGTCGCTTATATTCATTGTACGCATAGCCTTCGATAGTCGTAAAACCACTCCATCCCAAAGACACAACGTCCATGACAACGGGGTCCGGCTTAACACCAAACCCCGTTTCGCGTAAAACATTGTAGGCAGAGCGCTCTACTTTTAACGATACTCGTCCGCCAACTGTTTCCAAGCGGGTAGCGAATTGACAATCGTTTCGTAGCTCACGCAATAGCCCAGGCGGAACCAACCCGGCATACCAAAGCTGTCCGAGGGAACCGCAAGCAACTCATACTTCTTTGCGCGCTCGCAAAACGCATTCGCATCGGGCTCCAACGCTTTCACCCATAGGTAGAACGCGCCATCCGGCTCAACATAGGTGTAGCCGTACTCCGCTAGTGCGTTGGTAAGCGCGGTGCGGTTGCGTGCATAGGCCTCAACGTCACTCGGCTCATCGATGCAGTCGATAATTACGCGCTGGAAGAGTGCCGGTGCGCATACAAAACCCAGCGTACGGGCAGCACCCGCAACAGCCGGCATCAGACGGGCAGCCTGCGGATTGGTGTTGGGAACCAAGATCCACCCCACGCGCTCACCCGGCAGCGACAGCGACTTGGAATACGAGTAGCACACGATGGTGTGCTCGTAGATCGAGGGCACCCAAGGCACCTCGGCACCGTACACAATCTCGCGGTACGGCTCATCCGAGATGAGCATAATCGGATTCTCGGGATCGCGCTGAGCGTTGGCCTCGCGCAGAGCATTGGCCAGTCGCGTCAGCGTGTCGCACGTATATACGGCACCGGTCGGATTGTTGGGAGAGTCGATGATGACGGCCGCCGTCTTATCGCTGATCGCCTTGAGCACGTTGTCCACGCTCAGCTGGAACGTATCTTCATCGGCGAGCGCCTCAACACACGTACAGCCGGCCTTCTCAATCCAAACGCGATACTCCGGAAAATACGGGGCGATAACAATAACCTCGTCGCCCGGGTTCGTAACGGCGTTGAGCGTGCAGGTGAGCGAAGCCGCGGCACCCACGGTCATAAAGACATCCTTGCCCTCATAACTCGTACCAAAGCGGCGGTTGAGCGACTCAGCCACGGCGGTACGGCACTGCGGCAGGCCCGGTGCGGGCGTGTATCCGTGCAGCTGGTCACTCGGCAGCTCCAAGGCCTTCTTAATGGACTCCGCCACGGCAGCGGGCGCCGGAACGCTCGGGTTACCCAGCGAAAAATCGAATACATTTTCCGCACCAATCTGCGCCTTGCGCTCAAGGCCATAGCTAAAAATCTCGCGGATGATGGAGCTTTCCGCACCGCGAGCATACATAGTTTCGTTGATCATCTGTTCCCCTTTCACATAGGCGCTATTGTACGCTTTAGCCGAGCAAAGCGCCGCAGCAATGTTGATTGGGGACAGACTTAAATGCGTGAAAACGCTCATTTAAGTCTGTTCCCAATCAACAAAAAGAAAAAGCCTCCGCAGGTTTCCCCGCAGAGGCTTTCGCCACAAAGGCTATTTGTCGGCGTCGGTGTCGGCACCGGCATTGACGGCACAGTCATCGCCGGCATCATCGGATGCGGCTTCGGCATCCTCCTGCATGGCCGCCTGCGCAAATGCCGCGGCATCGGCCGCCAGCTCCTCCTCGCTCATACGAGGCGCACGCTTCTTGGTCGGCATGCCGGCCGCCTTGGCATTGCGCTCCTCCTTGGCCGCCAGGATATCGCCCTCGCGCTCAAGGTAGGCGTCCCACTCGTTGTCGAGCAGGGCATTCACGGCGTCGCCTTCGACGGTCTCGCGCTCAAGCAGCACCTTGGCCATCAAATCGAGCTGGTCGCGACGGGCATCCAAAATCTCGACCGCACGACGATGGGCCTCACGCATAATGCGCTGGACCTCGATGTCGATGCGGCGCGCCGTCTCCTCGGAGTAATCCTGGTGATCGGCGTAGTCGCGGCCCAGGAATACCTGATGCTGCGCCTCACCAAACACCTGCGTTCCAAGCTCCTCGCTCATGCCCAGGCGCGTGACCATCTCGCGCGCCATCTTGGTCGCGCGCTCCAGATCGTTGCTCGCGCCCGACGTGATGTCGTCGCACATGAGTTCCTCGGCAACGCGACCGCCCAAGAACACGGCAAGCTCGTCGAGCATCTCGTTCTTGGTCTTGAGGAAGTGGTCCTCCTGCGGAAGCTGCAGCGTGTAGCCCAGCGCCTGGCCGCGGCTGACGATCGAGATCTTGTGAACCGGATCGGAGTGCTCCAGGATGTGACCCACCAGGGCATGGCCGCTCTCGTGGTAGGCGATCGTGGTGCGCTCGGCCTCGGTCATCACGCGACCCTTGCGCTGCGGACCGGCAATCACGCGCTCCATCGATTCCTCGACCTCGTCCATCGAGATCACGGAACGATGGCGGCGGGCAGCCAGCAGCGCAGACTCGTTGAGCAGATTTGCCAGATCGGCGCCGGTGAAGCCAACGGTCATCTGGGCGAGCTTCTCAAACTTCACGTCCTCGTCCATCGGCTTGTTCTCGGCATGCACGCGCAAGATCTGCTCGCGGCCCTTCACATCCGGACGGTCAACCGTAACCTGACGGTCAAAACGACCGGGGCGCAGCAACGCCGGATCCAGGATGTCAGGACGGTTGGTTGCAGCGATCAGGATGACCGACTCGCTCTCCTCAAAACCGTCCATCTCGACCAGCAGCTGGTTGAGCGTCTGCTCGCGCTCGTCGTGACCGCCGCCCAAGCCAGCTCCGCGCTGACGTCCCACAGCATCGATCTCATCGATGAAGATGATCGACGGAGCCTGGGACTTGGCCTCCTTAAAGAGGTCACGCACGCGGCTGGCGCCGACACCCACGAACATCTCGACAAAGTCGGAACCCGAGATGCTAAAGAACGGCACGCCCGCCTCGCCGGCTACAGCCTTGGCCAGCAGCGTTTTACCGGTGCCCGGAGGGCCCACCAGCAACACGCCGCGCGGAATCTTGGCGCCCAGCTTGCGATAGCGGTCCGGATCGCTCAAAAAGTCACGGATCTCCTCGAGTTCCTCGACTGCCTCGTCCACGCCGGCAACGTCTTCAAACTTGACCTTGGGGCGCGTGGCCTCGTTGGTCTTGGCGTTGGTCTTGCCAAACTGCATGTTCCTGTTGTTGGCGCCCATCATCTGGCGCATAAAGTAGAACATGATGGCGATAAGGGCGATCGTCGGAAGCACACTCATCGCCAAGTCGCCCCAAAAATCGGGATCGTTGGTGTTGACGATGTACTTGGTATCGGGGTGCTCCGCCATGAGCTCGGCAAGCGAATCGGAGCCGACATAGGTCGAGGAGAAGCTCTTGAGCTCGCTCGTATCGCCCTTGTCCTTCTTCGTCTTCCAGTAATGACCCGTCACGCTTCCGTCTTGAACCGTATAGGTCAGATCTTCGACGCGATCCTGCTTGATGGCGCTCACCATCTCGCTCGTCGCGAGCTTAACGGTATTGCTGGAATTGGCAAAGCCGGAGCCCATGTTAAAGAAGGCGTAGCCCAGAAGCGCGCAAGCCAAAATAAAATACAGCCAGCCCGTACGCGTGGGCTTCTTGCCTCCGGGCATCCCCGGGATCTTAGGCTCCCGGGGAGTCTGGGAATTGTTATCGTTATGGTCGTCGGGCATCTTACGAATAAACCTCCGGTTTCAAAATGCCCAGATACGGAAGGTTACGATAGCGCTCGGCATAGTCGAGGCCGTAGCCCACCACAAAGGCATCGGGGCAATGGGTTCCAACATACTTGGGCGTGATGGCCGAGGTGCGGTCCTCAACGTCCTTCCACAGGAAGGCAGCGACCTCCAGCGAAGCGGGCTTGCGGCTCTCGAGGTTCTTCATCAGGTACTTGAGGGTCAGGCCCGAGTCCAGAATGTCCTCGACGATCAGCACGTCGCGACCACGGATGTCGATATCCAGATCCTTAATGATACGCACGATGCCCGAAGACTTCACACCGTCGCCATAGCTCGAAACAGCCATGAAATCGATGTTGGTCGGTAGCTCAATCTTGCGCATCAGGTCGCCCATAAAGACAACGGCACCGCGCAGAACCGCGATCAGCACCAGATCCTTACCCGCGTAGTCGCGAGTGATCTCCTCGCCCAGGCGAGAAACGATGCCGTCGATATCCTCCTGCGTAAACAGAACCTTCTCGATATCCGGATGTTGAGAAGCCATGACAACCCTTTCTTGTGCTTAATCGCCCACACACCGCCGTATGGACGCGAACTACACATTCTAGCAGCGCACGGGGTATATTTTCCAGCCCGCGCACCATCAGTGCGGGAATACCGTCAACGCCGCACAGAACAGCTGGTGCGAGGGGCTAATCCGCGTCAACCACGCGAAGCAGATAAGCCACACGCGTCGCCGCCGTGCATTTAAAACGTTCGTCCGCGCGAACTCCGGCGACCCACACCACGGCACCTCCCGGCGCCGTCCTCACCACGGGCACGCCGGCGCGCTCGGAAACGGGAATGCGAGCCTCGCCTAGCAAGTCGGATACCTTCTTGCTTCGGCCACTCATTCCTAACGGGCACATCACGTCTCCCGGTGCGGGACCGTCCACCCACAGGCGCGCCAATCGCGCCTCTGCAGGGATCTCGCCACGTGAGCCCGCCAGGATCCGCTCACTATCGCTGTCGGCAAAACCCAGGGCAGCCGCGTCTACCAAAGCTGTCACTTCCCCGGCAGCCGCAAGCTCACGGGCGCGGCGCACGATATCGCATCCCGGCTCAACGGCCATCGGCTCTGCGACCAGCATGCGCCCCCCACCCAACGGCAAACGACCGGGTATGGTAATCCAGTCCGCAACCAGCCCCTCACGAGCCGCCGGCGCCTTAAACGCTATCATGCCAAACTCGACGCGCGCGTCAATTCCCGCCGGAAGCGTGACCGAGCCTGTGCCTTCGGCAACGCAGGAAAGGACTCGCTCCACATGTCGCATCTCTGGACGAGCGCCCGGATCGATGCGTTTGATCGCCAGTCGCACGATGCGCCGCGCGATTACCACCTCGGCCGCAGCAAGGCGTCTGGCATCGAGCACTAGCGCGCCCGCCGCCTCCTTGCGCAGGCAGCTTCGAAACGCCTGTGCCGACAGCTGGGATAGAAACGCATCTTCGTCACCCAAGATCTCACAGGCGGCGCCAATCGTCTTGCACACGCTCGCATTACGCTGTGCCACCACTGGCATTACCCGATGGCGCACGTAGTTTCGCAGATACGAGATATCCTCATTGCTCTCGTCTTCACGCCACGGCTGACCATGTACCTGTAGATAGCCCACGAGCTCGCCATGAGTTAGGTCGAGCAAGGGACGCACCACGATATTCCTCCGGCGAGGAATGCTCGATAGACCAGCGGGCCCCGAACCTTTAATCGCGTTCATCAAAAACGTTTCCGCGCGATCCGAAGACGTGTGCGCGGTGCAGATACGAGCCGCCGTTCGCGGTGCCCCCGTCTGGGCGCAGAGTTCGCGAACATACCTCCGCGCCGCGGCATAGCGCACCTCGCGGGCCGCGGCCTCAATATTGCCCGACTCCCCATCAAAATAAGCGTGCTCCACACACAGCGGTAAACCATATTGCGCGCAGAGCTCACGCACAAAGGCCTCGTCGCCATCGGACGCCTTGCCGCGCAGATGATGGTTTACATGCAGCACATGCAGGCGCTCGCGAGCAATGGGGGCAACACCGCGTCCGTCTTGGATATCCAGCTTTGATGTGCACGCCATAAGAAGCAGTGCCGTCGAGTCCGCGCCGCCTGATACCATGAGCACGACAGGAGCTGCCTGCTGCCTCGTCCGGGTCTCATCGACTGCCCCAGGCACGGCATGGTGTCCGTAATGCTGTGATACCGTTGGCATTCGCTTCCTCCTTTATTCGTCCGCACCCATTGTATCCTTTGGAATCTTATGTCTTGCCTGCACCTTCATATCCTCGGCAGTGGCTCTAAAGGCAACTGCGCACTCATCGAGGGCCCGCAGGGGCTCATTATGGTCGATGACGGACTGTCTCGCCGCGAGACATTAAAGCGCATGGCAGAACTGGGGCTCTCGGCAGACAACGTCTCGGCTCTTCTCATTACTCATGAGCATAGCGATCACATCAAGGGCCTCGATGTCTGGTGCAAGCACTGGCACGGCCCCCTCTTTGCCAGCAGGGGCACTCTTTCGAGCAAAGAAAATCTTTCGCATCTGCCTGTCGAGGAATTCGATCCCGGTGACACCCTATCCATTGCCGGCATCCACGTGCAAACCTACTCAACGTCACACGATGTCATCAATCCAGTCGGCTATCGATTCGACACCCTCGATGATTCCATCGGTTTTGCCACCGACACCGGAGAGCTATCGAGCCAAGCCATGAACACCCTCGAAGATTGTCGAGTCCTCGCACTCGAAAGCAACCACGATGTGACCATGCTGCGCGAGGGAGAATATCCCCGCTTTCTTCAGGAGCGCATCCTGTCTGCAAGGGGACACCTCTCCAATGGCCAAGCCGCCGAAGCCGCGCGCGAACTTGTTACCGAACGCACCGAACAGCTCATTGCCATGCATATCAGCCAAGATAACAATCGTCCGAGCCTTACCGTCAAAAGCTATGCCAAAGCTCTGACCGCAACCCTGGATGACGAGGTCGGCAGCTCCGCAACCCTTCTCCAAGGATCGCGAAAACTCTCGATACGCCCCGCAAGCCAGCATCGGCCAGTAACCATTCAATAGACTGTCCTAGACAGCAAAAGGGGCCGAGAATCGCTTCCCAGCCCCTTTTGCTGTCTTTTAATAGCGCAGAACACCAACGAAGTTAGTCGATGGAGATCTTCGTAACGTTCTTCTTCTCGACGATCTTGGGGACCGTAACGGTCAGGATGCCGTCAGCGTACTTAGCCGAGAGGCCCTCGCTCGAAGCGTCCTTTAGATACACGCCACGCGTCGCGCTGTACGAGCTGAACTCCTTCTGCAGGAAGTTCTTGCCCTCGTTCTCCTCGTCTTCCTCGACATTCACGCTAATGGACAGACGACCCTCGTTAAGCTCGACATCGATATCGTCCTTGGCGACGCCGGTCAGATAAGCCTTGACCTCATAGCCGTCGCCCTTATCCTCAACGTCAACGGGAAACGCCTTGGAAGCAATCGAGTTGTTTGCAAGGTCAGTCATATCATCAAACAGATCGAACAGCGAGCTAGCAGAAGGACGAACGCCAAAAACCGAACGATAAGGAACCATGCTTGCCATGTTTACCACTCCTTTTAAGGACTGCCGAGTCATCTTCTAGGTGACTGGGACTTCTTTTGACGCTCTTATATATGCCCACCCAGTGCTCATATATACATCGACTATAAAGTTTTTTGAGTCTAGTACTATAAGCATATCTAAGTGTGTTTGACTCAGGTTTTAATAAGGTTAAGGTTCTTTGAACCAGAGCTTAAATAACAAGTATGTTCACAGCTACAAATAGCAAGGGGCTTACAATGAGCGCGTACACGTTGTTGGTAACGAGCTAAAGGGCATCATGGACGACCAAAACCAGAACAAAATGTTTATGCCGACGCAGGGGGAAGATACTTCCACGCAGCCGCCGCGGTTCCATCGCCCCCACATCTCGCAAGAGCCCATTAATGATCCGGAACCCGAGTATGTGACGAGAAATCGATATCAAACGCTCGAGGATGCCCAAACGGGACGTAAACATATGGGCGTCGCCTCGGGAGACCCTGTATATCTGAAAGACGCACCATTATCTAAAAACAGCGCAGCTAGTGATGAGCCGATAAAAGCATCCGCCACTCATCGACAAAGAGGTCCTCGACCAAAGCAGACCTTGACGCATTCGGCTCGCTATCTCGAAACGCCAAAACAGGGAAAATCAATCTTCGTTTCGACAAGTAAACGACGCAAGCAGCATCGACAGACAATCCTGCTTTTGATCATTGCGGTCATAGCAGTTGCCCTTGTTATTCGATTTATTTTCTTTAAATAAAAGCTCAATACCAAAAACGATAAGATCATCTGGTGTAAATGAGTCATTTACGCCCGGTAAACGCAAAAAAGGGGGAGGCCGCGAGGCCTCCCCCCTTCTCAGTTCAAGCGTACGGCTCGGTGCCGTCCACCGGTCAGCGGCGCCCTGGCCTCCCACGGGCTGACCCCGCAGTACTCTCGGCGCGATGGGGCTTAGCTTCCGGGTTCGGAACGGGACCGGGCGTGCCCCCCATGCTCTGGCCGCTGACCGGTGGGCGGCGCCCACCGTTACGGTGTCCGGTGTCTACTCACGTGCCCTGGGGGCCGCATGGCGCATAGGAAAGATGACTCGGGGGCATCCTCGTGCCCGGACCGCGCATGAGCGCTGGGTCCCGCGGGCCGCGAGGTGCGGTTCCGGAAGAGCTCGGGCGATTAGTGCGGCTCGGCTGAGGACGTCGCCGCCCTTGCACCTGCCGTCTATCGACCAGGTAGTCTACCTGGGCCCTTACCGGAAGGAGAACTAATCCCTGGAACGGCTTCCCGCTTAGATGCCTTCAGCGGTTATCCGCGCCGCACGCGGCTACCCGGCCGTGCCGTTGGTCGACAACCGGTTCACCGGAGGTGCGTCCACCCCGGTCCTCTCGTACTGGGGGCAGCCTCCATCGATTCTCCTGCGCCCACGGAGGATAGGGACCGAACTGTCTCACGACGTTCTGAACCCAGCTCGCGTACCGCTTTAATGGGCGAACAGCCCAACCCTTGGGACCTGCTACAGCCCCAGGATGCGATGAGCCGACATCGAGGTGCCAAACCTTGCCGTCGATGTGGACTCTTGGGCAAGATCAGCCTGTTATCCCCGGAGTACCTTTTATCCGTTGAGCGACGGCCCACCCACTCGGGGCCGCCGGATCACTAGAGCCTGCTTTCGCACCTGCTCGGCTTGTGGGCCTCGCAGTCAAGCCCGCTTGTACTCTTGCATTCAAAAGGACGGTTGCCGACCGTCCCGAGCGGACCTTCGCGCGCCTCCGTTACCCTTTAGGAGGCGACCGCCCCAGTCAAACTGCCCGCCTGGCACGGTCCCCGAGCCGGTTGACGGCCTCGGGTTAGGACGCCGGTCGCGCGAGGGCAGTATTCCAAGGGCGGCTCCCCGGGGGCTGGCGCCTCCGGATCTGTGCCTCCTGCCTATCCTCTACACGCGGGACCAGCGGCCAATGCCAAGCTGCAGTGAAGGTTCACGGGGTCTTTCCGTCCTTCCGCGGGTAAGTCGCATCTTCACGACCAGTGCAATTTCACCGGGTCCATGGTCGAGACAGCGCCCAAGTCGTTGCGCCTTTCGTGCAGGTCGGAACTTACCCGACAAGGAATTTCGCTACCTTAGGACCGTTATAGTTACGGCCGCCGTTTACCGGGGCTTGGCTTCGGGGCTTCGCCTTGCGGCTAACTCCTCCGCGTGACCTTCCGGCACCGGGCAGGCGTCAGACCCTATACGTCGCCTTGCGGCTTCTGCAGAGTCCTGTGTTTTTGGTAAACAGTCGCTTGGGCCTCTCCACTGCGGCCCGCCTCCGCTCCCCGGGCAAGCCGGTTCACGTACGCGCGGGCACCCCTTCTCCCGAAGTTACGGGGCCATTGTGCCGAGTTCCTTGACCATGGTTGACCCGATCGCCTCGGTATGTTCTACCCACCCACCTGTGTCGGTTTGCGGTACGGGCGCGCACGCGCCTGCCTAGGGGTTTTTCTAGGGACCTCGGGCTCACTCGCTTCGCTCAGTCGCTTCGTCCGGAGCCTCGCCCTCGATGCGGACCGGATTTCCCTGGTCCGCGGGCCGCGCTCCATCACGGGGACGTCCAGAACCCCGCCGAGCCACCCCCATCCGTCGCCCCGTCGGTCGTAGCGCCGCGTGCGCGGTGCAGGAATGTCTGCCTGCTGCGCGTCGGCTACGCCTACCGGCCTCGCCTTAGCCCCCGACTGACCCTGGGAGGATTAGCCTTGCCCAGGAAACCTCGGGTTCACGGCGGACGAGTTACTCTCTCGTCTCTCGCTACTCATGCCAGCATTCTCACTCCCATGCGCTCCACCGTCGGTCGCCCTCCGGCTTCTCCGCCCATGGGAAGCTCCCCTACCGATTCTGAAAATCAAAATCCCGCCGCTTCGGTGTCCAGCTTAGCCCCGTGTATTGTCGGCGCATGTCCACTCGACCAGTGAGCTGTTACGCACTCTTTGAATGGATGGCTGCTTCTAAGCCAACATCCTGGTTGTCTGGGCGGACGCACATCCTTTGCCACTCGGCTGGAACTTGGGGACCTTAGCGGGCGGTCCGGGCTGTTTCCCTCTCGAGCACACAGCTTAGCCCACATGCTCTGACTGCCGCGCTCTGGGCCGCCGGCATTCGGAGTTCGGTTGGATTCGGTAGGCGGCGAAGCCCCCTCGTCCATCCGGTGCTCTACCTCCGGCGGTGAACGCGCGACGCTAGCCCTAAAGCTATTTCGGGGAGAACGAGATATCTCCGGGTTTGATTGGCCTTTCACCCCTATCCGCAGGTCATCGCCGCCGTTTTCAACCGACGTGCGTTCGGCCCTCCACGGGGTCTTACCCCCGCTTCAGCCTGCCCACGGATAGCTCACCCGGCTTCGCGTCCGCGGCGCGGGACTCAAGTCGCCCTGTTAAGGCTCGCTTTCGCTTCGGCTCCCTTTCGGTTAACCTCGCCCCGCGCCAGCGACTCGCTGGCTCATTCTACAAAAGGCACGCCGTCACAACTGAAAGTTGCTCCGACTGCTCGT
Organism: uncultured Collinsella sp.; assembly: GCA_902489955.1. Classification (GTDB taxonomy): domain Bacteria; phylum Actinomycetota; class Coriobacteriia; order Coriobacteriales; family Coriobacteriaceae; genus Collinsella. The sequence goes on from CABUBY010000014.1 coordinate 22,678, forward strand.
GGGCGCACGGTTTCAGGTACTGTTTCACTCCCCTCCCGGGGTGCTTTTCACCTTTCCCTCACGGTACTGCTCCTCTATCGGTCATCAGGTAGTATTTTGGCTTGGAGGGTGGTCCCCCCGGCTTCCCACGGGATTCCTCGTGCCCCGCGGTACTCTGGATCCGGCTACGTTCACTTCATTTTCGACTACGTGGCTCTCACACTCTTTGACTGGCCTTCCCAGACCATTCGTCTAACGAAGCTTACCGACATTGCCGTCCACAACCCCGCACATATTGCTACGTACGGTTTGGCCTCTTCCGATTTCGCTCGCCACTACTTTCGGAATCTCGGTTGATTACTTTTCCTCGCCCTACTTAGATGTTTCAGTTCAGGCGGTTCCCCACGCATGGCTATTTGATTCACCATGCGTTACCTGAGGTTTCCTCAGGTGGGTTTCCCCATTCGGACATCTCCGGATCAATGCTTATTTGCAGCTCCCCGAAGCTTTTCGCAGCTTATCACGTCCTTCATCGGCTCCTGATGCCAAGGCATTCCCCTTGCGC
>CABUBY010000015.1 GCA_902489955.1 uncultured Collinsella sp.
GGAGGTGGCCGAGAAGCTCGGGTTCGCCGATGTCATCGTGTTCGGCTCATCGGAGACCGGCACGGGCCGGCGCGGGCTGCACTCGGCGCTCGAGAACGTCTACGAGTCGCTCGTGGGCGCACTGTACCTGGATGCCGGCTGGGACGTTGCAGCGGAGTTTATCCATCGTACGCTTAAGCCGCATTTGGCTTCCGAGCGCGCCGAGCATCCCGCGAACCCCAAGTCGTTTTTGCAGGAGTGCGTGCAAGCCGACGGTCACGAGCCCCCGGCGTATAAGCTCGTTGGCTCCGAGGGCCCGGCGCATGCGCCCACCTTTACCGCCGTGGTGCTCATCGATGGCATTCGCCAGGGTCGCGGCACCGGTTCCTCTAAGAAGGAAGCCGAGGGAGCCGCCGCGCTCGAAGCGCTCGACCGCATGGGTTACACCACCAACGGCGTGATTCTGAACAAGAAGCACGTGTAAGCGAGGAACCGTGTATCTCAAGTCCCTCACGCTCAAAGGGTTCAAGTCGTTTGCCGACCGCGCCCATATGACGTTTGAGCCGGGCCTGACCGTCATCGTCGGTCCCAACGGCTCGGGAAAATCGAACATCTCCGACTCAATTCTGTGGGTCCTGGGCGAGCAGAGCGCCAAGCAGCTGCGCGGCCAGGCCATGGAGGACGTCATCTTCTCGGGCTCGTCAGCGCGCAAGCCGGTGGGTGTCGCCGAGGTCACGCTGGTGCTCGATAACTCGGACCATATGCTGCCCGTCGATTTTGACGAGGTCGCCATCACCCGTCGCATGTATCGCTCGGGCGAAAGCGAGTACCTCATCAACTCGAGTCCGTGCCGCCTGATGGACATTCAAGACATCCTGCATGATTCGGGCCTGGGCAAGGATACGCATTCCATCATCAGCCAGGGCAAGCTCGATGCCATTTTGCAGAGCCGCCCCGAGGAGCGCCGCGCCCTCATCGAGGAGGCCGCCGGCATTTCTAAGCACAAGCGCCGCAAGGAGCGCGCGCTCAAAAAGATTAAGTCGATGGACGAACACCTGACGCGTGCCCGCGACATCAATAAGGAAATCGCTCGTCAGCTGCGACCGCTGGAGCGTCAGGTCGATCGCGCGCGCAAGTACAAAGAGCTGTCCTCGCGCGCGAACGAGCTTACGCAGATGCTAGCCGTCGACGAGCTGCGTTCGCTGCAGTCGCAGTGGAACGATCTGGAGAGCCGCTCCAAGGAAGGTGCCGCCGAGCTGGAGCTTGCGCAGTACCGCATGGGCGAAAAGGAGCGCGAGCTCGAGAAGCTCCAGGTTATGCTCGAGGAAAAAGGCTTGTTTGTGGGCGACCTGGGCGAGCAGCGCCGTCATATGCAAGATGTGGTCGGCCGCATTAACTCCGACATGCGCCTGCTCGAGGAAAAGGGCCACAACATGGTGTCGCGCCTGTCTGACATGCGCGGGCAGATTTCGAGCTCCGAGCATCAGCGACGTCGCGTGGTCGAGGAGCTCGAGGACGCGCGTGCGCAGCTTGAGGAAGTGACCGGTGCGCACATGCAGGCCCAGGAGGACGTTGACGCCGCTGGTCCTGCCGCCGCCGAGCTCCACGAGCGGCGCGTGGCGCTCGACAATCAGATTTCGCAGCTTACGCGTGAGCAACGCGATGTGCAGCGCGTAGCCGATAATGCCGCGCTCGAGCTCGCCAAGGTGAAGGATTCCTTGAGCAATTCCGAGGTCGAGGACAACATGTATGCCTCGCGCCTGGAGCAGATTGACGAGCAGCTCGAGGAGGTCACGGCCTCGCTTGAGAGCCGTCGCGACCGCGCGGAGGAGCTTGAGGGCGCTCTTGAGGAAGCGCGCCAGGCTCAGGTCGATGCGCGTGAGGCCACCGAGACCGCACGCGCGGCCCTGAAGGACCTGCGTGCCCGCGAGAGCGAGGCGCGCAACAAGTTGTCCGAGGTGCGCTCGGAGCTTGCCAGTCATAAGAAACTCGATGCCCGCATGGCCGACAGCTCGCCGCTCGTAAGCCGGCTGGTGGGTGCGCTGGGCGACGATGTCTCGGGTCGTCTGGGCGACGTGCTCGAGGCCCCGCGCGAGCTTGAGGGCCTGGTTGAGCAATTGCTCGCCGGCGATATCGATGCGCTTCTGTTCGACGATACGTCTGCGCTTGAGCGTGCCAGTCGTGCCGCTCTGGACCAGAAGAAGGCCTCGGGCGAGGCACTGCTGGTGGCGCGCGACGTGAGCGGCTCTACCGCCGCTGAGGGCGCTGCCGGTACCCGTCTGGTTGATCGTCTGTCCGTACGCGCAGGCTACGGTCCCGTCGTCGAGGCGTTGCTCGGCGGCTATTACGTCGTGGACGATCTTGCTGCCGCGCTGTCGGCGCCGGTCGTTGAAGGCGTGACTTACGTGACCCCCGATGGCGCCCGCGTCGCCTGCGGCGGCCTGGTGCGCGTGGGGCTTGATGCCGGCGAGGCTTCGGGTGCCTTGGAGCGCAAGCGCCGCATCCGTGAGCTCGAGGGCCTGGAACCCGATCTGGCTGCCATCTTTGAGCATGCTTCGGACCAAGTCGTTGAGGCCAACGCTGCCGTCGAGGAGGCCCGTGCCGCCGAGGGCGATGCCGCCGGTGAGATCGCCCGTCTTGAGGGCGAGCGCCGCTCGCTGCTCTCCGAGATCGGCCGCCTGGAGCAAAGCGCCAACAATGCCGAGGTCGAGCGCGTGCGCATCTCCAAGCGCCGCGAGCAGGCTGCCGAGGCCGTTCGTGTCGCGCGCCCGCGCGTTGACGAGCTCACCCGTTCGCGTGACGAGGCGCGTGCACAGGCAAGCGACCTGGGTCTCCAGATTGCCGAGGCCAACGATGAGCTCGATCGCGTTCGCCGTGACGATTCCGAGGCCGCCGGTAAGCTCGCCGATGCCAAGGTGCGCCTGGCCCAGACGAGCGAGCGCCTACGTTCGCTGAAGGGCCGCGTGCCCGACCTTGAGCATCGTCTTGAGGGCATTGACCGTCGTATCCGCGGAACACGCCAGGCCTCGCGCTCGCTCGAGCTGCTGCGCCTGCGCGTCGATCCCATGCACGAACGCTATTCTGCCCTGTTGGAACGCGCGTCGGATTGGGCAGCGCGCCTGCGTGACCAGGCCTCTCTGGAGGAGGCGGACTCCGCTTCGCTCAAGAAGACCATCGAGGATGCCAAGGCAGAGGTTGCCCGCGCTAAGGAGCGAGTCGATACCGCCTCTGCCACGCAAAACGAGTTCAAGGTCGCGCGTGGCAAGCTCGAGGTGCAGGTCGAGGCTGCCATCAAGGCCATTACCGCCGATGGCACGACGGTGCTCGAGGAAGCGCTCATGCTTCCTGCTCCCACCGACCGCGACGCCGCCGAGCGCGAGCTCAACCAGCTTGTGCGTCAGATCAACAATCTGGGCCCCGTGAACCAGGTTGCCATGGAGGAGTACGAGCAGCTCAAGCGCCGCGCCGATTACATCGAGGAGCAGCTGGCCGATCTGGAGAGCGCGCGCAAGGCGCTCACCAAGATCACGGTGGCCATTGATCGTAAGATGCGGAAGGCCTTCCTGGTGACGTTTGAGAAGGTCGACGCGAACTTCCGCGAGATCTTCGCTATGCTCTTCCCGGGCGGCCAGGCTCATCTGGAGATGACCGATCCCGAGCATCCTGCCGAGACGGGTATCGAGGTCGTGGCGCAGCCGCGCGGCAAGCGCATCACCAAGATGATGCTCATGTCGGGCGGCGAGAAGAGTCTGACGGCGCTCGCCCTGCTCTTTGCCGTGTATCGCACGCGCACGGTGCCGTTCTATGTGCTGGACGAGGTCGAGGCGGCGCTCGATGACGCCAACCTGTCCAAGCTCATCGGCGCGCTCGATGTGTTGCGTTCCGATACGCAGCTCTTGGTTATCTCGCATCAGCGCCGTACTATGGAGGACGCTGACGTCCTCTATGGCGTCTCGATGCAAGCCGACGGCGTCAGTCGCGTCGTCTCGCAAAAACTCGATCGCGAAACCGGAAAGGTCGTGAATACATAATGGGATTCTTCGATGCTCTCTCGCGCGGACTTGAGCGAAGCCGCGAGGCCCTCAACGAGGTCTTCTACTTTGGCGGTGAGGTCGACGAGGATTTTTGGGAGGACCTGGAGGACACCCTCGTCATGGGTGACATGGGCGCCGAGATCGCCATTCAGGTCTCCGATGACCTGCGCGATGCCGCGGCCAAGAAGAACCTCAAGACCGCTCCACAGCTTCGCCGTGCCCTGGCCGAGCAGCTTGAGCAGCACTTTGTGCCCATCGAGCGCGATCCGTTCTCCGATACGCCGAGCTGCGTGCTGTTTGTGGGCATTAACGGTGCCGGCAAGACCACGACGGTCGGTAAGATCGCGAGCGCCATGGCCGCCCGCGGCAAGAACGTCGTGATCGGTTCGGCCGATACCTTCCGTGCTGCCGCTATCGAGCAGCTCGATGTGTGGGGCCAGCGCGCTGGCGTCCCCGTCATCAAGCGCGACCGCGGCTCCGACCCGGCAAGTGTTTGCTACGACGTGCTCGACGAGGCCGACAAGCGCGGCAGCGACCTGGTGCTTATCGATACCGCCGGCCGTCTACACACGAGCCCTGAGCTCATGCGCGAGCTTGCCAAGGTGGTCAATGTGACCCGTAAGCGCGCCGCCAATATGGCCGCCGGTCCCATGCCGGTTTCGGTCGTGCTTGTGATCGACGCCGCGACGGGCCAAAACGGTCTGAACCAGGCGCTCGAGTTTAACGAGGCGCTGGGCCTGGACGGTATTATCATGACTAAGCTCGACGGCACGGCTAAGGGCGGCATCGCCATGGCCGTGGCCGAGAAGCTCAAGCTCCCGATCCTGCGCATCGGCGTGGGCGAGCAGGTCGATGACCTGCAGGAGTTCAATGCCAAAGATTTCTGCCGCGCCCTGGTGGGCGAGTCCAATTAAGGAGTGACTAGTGTTTGATTCCCTGAGCGATCGCCTCAACGACACATTTGACCGCCTGCGCGGCAAGGGCAAGCTGACCGAGGCCGATATTACTTCGGCCATGCGCGATATTCGCATGGCGCTGCTCGAGGCCGACGTTAACTTTAAGGTCGTCAAGGAGTTCGTCGCCAAGACCAAGGAGCGCTGCATGACCGCAGAGGTCATGGAGTCGCTGTCGCCGGCGCAAAACGTCGTCAAGATCGTGCTCGACGAGCTCACCGAGATGCTCGGCTCCACCGAGAGCAAGCTCGTCTTTAGTAACCGCATTCCCAATGTCATCATGCTCGTGGGCCTGCAGGGCTCCGGTAAGACCACGGCGGCCGTAAAGCTGGCTTACCTGCTCAAGAAGCAGGGCCGCTCGCCGCTGCTCGCCGCGTGCGACGTCTATCGTCCCGCCGCTGCCGACCAGCTGGCCACGCTCGGTGGCGAGATCGGCGTGCCGGTCTTCCGCGGTGACGGCGCGCACCCGGTTGACATTGCCAAGGGTGCCATCCAGGAGGCCGTCGACCACCTGCGCGATGTGGTTATCGTCGATACCGCCGGTCGTCTGCAGATTGATGAGCAGATGATGCAGGAGGCCGTGGACATCAAGAAGGCCGTCAAGCCCGATCAGGTGCTGATGGTCGTCGATGCCATGACCGGCCAGGATATCGTCAACGTCGTCTCGACCTTCGCCGAGCGCACCGACTTTGACGGCGTGATCATCTCCAAGCTCGACGGCGACGCCCGTGGCGGCGGCGCGCTTTCCGTGCGCCAGGTGACCGGCAAGCCCATCAAGTTCGTGAGCATGGGCGAGAAGCCCGATTCGCTGGAGCCGTTCTACCCCGACCGCATGGCCAAGCGCATCTTGGGCATGGGCGATGTTGTCGGCATCATCGAGAAGGCCCAGGAGGCCGCCGATGCCGAGCAGCTCGAGGCCGCCGAGCGCATGCTGCGCGAGGGCTTTACCATGAACGACATGCTCGACCAGATGAAGGCCGTCAAGAAGATGGGCGGCATGAAGGGCATTCTGGGCATGCTCCCCGGTGGCCAGCGTGCGCTCAACCAGATGGGTGGCAACCTGGACGAAGGCATCTTCGACAAGAACGAGGCCATCATCATGTCGATGACCAAGGAGGAGCGCCTTCGTCCCTCCATCATCAACGGTCAGCGTCGCGCCCGCATCGCCAAGGGCGCCGGCGTGACCCCCACCGAGGTCAATAGCCTTATGAAGCAGTGGGGCGAGATGAATAAGATGATGGGCCGCATGCGCTCGATGGCCAATCAGGCGCAGGCCGGCGGCAAGAAGGGCAAGAAGGGTAAGAAGGGCAAAAAGATGCGCATGCCCAATATTCCCGGTCTGGATGCCATGGGCCTGGGCGGCATGGGCGGACTTGGGACGGGCGGTCCTAAGTCCGATATGGATCTGCTGCGCCAGATGGAAGCGCAGATGCGCAATAAGAAGTAACGACTGGTAGAGTCGTGTATGGCGAAGGCCGCCTGGATGGTATTCCAGGCGGCCTTCGTCGTTGGTGCGTTATATGTTGTGTGAGCAGACGCGTGATGGCATCGATTGCCTGCTGTTAGTGGCAGCTGCAGCCCTCGTGACCCTCGTTCTCGTGATGGCCGTGGCAACCGCAGGATCCGCCGTGCTCATGGATGTGCTCGTGGTCGTGGCCATGGCAGTCGCAGGTGGCCTCGCCGGTCTGCGCGAGCGTGCCGGCAATGAGCGCCTCGACGCATGCGTCGCAGTTACCCTGGGCGCCTGCATAGACCTTAATGCCGGCCTGGGTAAGCGCGTTGATGGCGCCGCCGCCGATGCCGCCGCAGATGAGCGTGTCCACGCCGCCGTTGGCGAGCAGGCCCGCCAGGGCGCCGTGACCGGTGCCGCCGGTGCCTACGACCTGCTCGTTGAGCACCTTGCCGTCCTGGATGTCGTAGATCTTGAACTGTTCGCTGCGGCCAAAGTGCATAAAGATGTTGCCGTTGTCGTACGTGGTTGCCACCCTCATGGTGTCGACCTCCTTTGCTGGCCATGCGGCCGTTGTCGTGGTGATGGGGGAGTATGCGATATTGCCGCCCTCGATGACAATCGCCCGTCCATTGACCAACGCGTTTGCCACCTTGCGATGCGCGCGGCTGCAGATTGCCGCCACCGTGGTGCGGGCAATGCCCATGTGTTGGGCGACTGCATCTTGGTTAAGGCCTTCCAAGTCGCACAGGCGCAGCACCTCGAGCTCGTCGACTGTCATATCGATGGCATCGCCGCTCGCCAGGCCATCGGGGGTAAAACCGCGATATTCGGGGATGATCCCGACGTGGCGCAGTTTTTCGCGTCTTCCTGCCATGCGCACTCCTTATCTTACATATGTCAACAATAGAATAGCGAACGTGCAGATTTGCGCAATGAATTTCTGGCATATGTCAGAAAATGATGGCTTATGTTTGGGCTGTGGGGCCGCGTGCGCCTGGGCTACAATGAATCTCGCTTGTAGGCGACTGACAGGAGGGTCAATGAGCAAAGCTGATCAACAGTTTGTAGCCATGTGCCGCGATATCTTGGACCATGGCACCACCACCGAGGGCCAAAAGGTCCGCCCGGTGTGGGAGGACGGCACCCCCGCCTATACCATTAAAAACTTTGGCGTCACGGCGCGCTACGACCTGCGCGAGGAGTTCCCTGCGCTTACGCTGCGTCGCACGGCTCTTAAGTCTGCGATGGACGAGATCCTGTGGATCTATCAAAAGAAGTCTAATAACGTCCATGACCTCAACAGCCATATTTGGGACGAGTGGGCCGACGAGACCGGCTCTATCGGTAAGGCCTACGGTTATCAGATTGGGCAGAAGAGCCATTATGCCGAAGGTGATTTTGACCAGATGGACCGCGTGCTGTACGACCTCAAGCACACGCCGTACAGCCGCCGCATTATGACGAACACCTATGTGTTCAGCGACTTGTCCGAGATGCACCTGTATCCGTGCGCGTACAGCGTGACGTATAACGTGACGCAGCGTCCGCAGGACGATAAGCCCACGCTCAACATGATTCTCAACCAGCGCAGCCAGGATATTTTGGCCGCAAACAACTGGAACGTGTGCCAGTACGCCATTCTGCTCATGATGGTTGCGCAGTCGGTCGATATGATTCCTGGCGAGCTGCTGCACGTGATCGCCGACGCCCATATCTACGACCGTCATGTCGATATCGTACGCGAGCTTATCGAGCGTCCGCAGTTTGCGGCGCCTAAGGTAACGCTGAACCCCGACGTGCACGATTTCTATGCGTTTACGACCGACGACCTGATCGTGGAGGGCTACGAGCACGGCCCGCAGGTCAAGAACATTCCCATCGCGGTGTAGGTGGCGGGCATGACGTGTAAGCTTTCTGCCATCGTCGCCGTGTGTGAAGACTGGGGCATTGGCTGCGAGGGCGATATGGTGGTGTCCAATCGCGCCGATATGCGCCATTTTGTGGCCTGCACCAAGGGCTGCCCGGTTATCATGGGACGCAAGACACTGCTGAGTTTTCCCGGCGGGCGTCCGCTCAAGAACCGCCGCAATATCGTGCTTACCCGCGACGAGGGCTTTGCTGCCGAGGGCGTCGACGTGGTGCATAGCATCGACGAGGCGCTCGCTGCGGTTGCCGATGAGCCCGTTGCCTGGGTGATCGGTGGCGGCGAGGTGTATCGGCAGTTTCTGCCGTATTGCGCCGAGGCCGAGGTCACGCATGACCACTGCGTCCATGTCGTGGATACGTACTTTCCCGATTTGGAAGCCGATCCTGCGTGGGAGATTGCACAGCGTAGCGGGGTCGCGACGATTGCCGCCGGTGAGGGTGACGAGGGCGTCGATTATGAGTTCGTGACGTATCGTCGCATCGAGGCGTAAATCGTCTGGCGTGAACGGTATTATCGGGTTGATTGAATGCATGGGGCGGCGCTTAGCGTCGCCTCGTTTGGTATAGATGTGCTGTAAAGAAGGGTGCGGGCTGGCTGCTATGACTGATGCCGTTGAGGTTCTGCGAATTGATTCGCTCGAGGACGAGCGGCTCGATGCCTATGTGCGACTGACCGAGCGCGAGCTGCGCTGCGTGCTGGAGCCGCAGAAGGGCATTTTTATCGCTGAGAGTGCCAAGGTCATCGAGCGTGCGGTTCGCGCTGGATATGAGCCGGTGAGCTTTCTTTTGGGCGAGCGCTGGCTCGACCAGATGATGCCGCTGTTTGACCAGCTTGTCGTGCGCGAGGGAGCGGGTCCGGTTCCCGTGTTCGTGGCCTCCATGGAGCTCATGGAGCAGTTGACGGGCTTTAACGTGACGCGTGGTGCGCTCGCGGCGTTCCGTCGCCCGCGTCAGATTCCGGTTGATGAGTTCTTGGGCGGTGTCGTCGAGGCGGCGGGGGATCGTCCGGTGCGTGTGTGCGTGCTTGAGGGTATTGTCGATCACACCAATGTTGGCGCTATTTTCCGCTCGGCTGCCGCATTGAACGTTGACGGTATTTTGGTCAGCCCGACGTGCTGCGACCCGCTGTACCGTCGCTCGGCCCGCGTGAGCATGGGCACCGTGTTTCAGGTGCCGTGGACGCGCATTGGCAGCGAGGCTCGTGTGTGGCCGCATGATGGTCTGAGCGCGTTGCACGATGCCGGTTTTTCGTGTGCCGCTATGGCGTTGACGGACGACTCCGTATCGCTGGACGATCCCGTGCTGCAGGAGATTGACCGCTTGGCAATCTTTATGGGTACCGAGGGTGCCGGCTTGGGCGCCAAGACCATTGCCGGCTGTGACCACGCGGTGCGCATTCCGATGGCGCACGGGGTCGATTCGCTTAACGTGGCCGCGGCGAGCGCCGTCGCCTTTTGGCAGCTGTGCCCGCACGTGAGCAATGAGTATCACTACCAGACGGGTTTGTATCACTAGGCAGATATTTCGCACCTGGCTCTGATTCGGGGTGTTTCGGTCGACGCCAGTCGGTGCTAAGCTGATATTGGCTTTGGTCTTAAATTGCCGTTTTGTTGTTTAACATACGTTGGCGGGGAGGGCGTGTGGCTAAGAAATCTACGGCTATCGATGTAACGCAGGGTGTCATTTGGCAACAGCTGCTGTCGCTGTGCGTCCCCATCTTCTTTAGTTCGTTTTTTCAACAGGCTTACACGCTTATCGGTACGTATATCGTCGGCCAGTTTGGCGGCAAGCTCGCGCTGGGTGGCATTCAAGCCACGATGGTGCTCACCGAGCTCTGCATTGGCTTTTGCGTTGGCGTCGGCGCCGGCTGTGCGGTCATTACCGGTCAGTATTTTGGCCAGCACGATGATGAACGACTGAGTCGTTCGGTTCACACGGCCATGACGCTCGCGCTGGTGGGCGGTATCGTCTTCTCCATTCTCGGCATAGTGTTCGTTGAGCCCATGCTGGTGCTTATGAACACGCCGCATGAACTATTGGCCGAGGGTGTGGCCTATGCTCGCTGTTATTTTGCCGCGATGGTTGCGGCACTGCTGCTGAATATGGGAACCGCACTGCTGCGTGCCGTGGGCGACACGCGCGGGCCCGCCGTGATCATTGCCTCTGGCTGCCTTGTTAACGTGGTGCTGGATATCATCTTTGTCGCTGTGTTGCATATGGAGGCGCTGGGCTGCGGCATCGCAGTGGCGCTGACCATTTGCTCCAATGCAACGATGATCGTGTTGCGCATGATGCGCGCTCCGGGTGCATGGCGTCTTTCGCTGTCTAAGCTCGGTATCGATCGCGGTATTTGCAAGAGTATGATCTCGTGTGGTCTGCCACTCGGTTTTCAATCGGCTGCCTATTCGATCTCGAACGTGCTGATCCAGGTGTCGGTTAATTCGTTTGGCGCCGATGTCACGACTGCTTGGGGTCTATCTGGGCGCCTGGATGGCATTATCTGGATGGTGACCGAGGCGCTCGGCGTATCGATCACTACGTTCTCGGCGCAGAACTTTGGCGCGCGCAATTACGAGCGCATGCGCAAGGGATATCACACGTCGCTCGTGCTTTCGTTTATGCTCATTGGTGGCCTGTCTGCCGTGCTCCTGGTGTTCTCGGGTCCTCTGTCGCGTTTGTTTGTCGACGATGCTTCGATTTCGGCGTACACCACGACGATTCTTCATTTCATCGCGCCGTTCTACGCGATCTTCTCGATTATCGAAAACGCGTCGGGCTCCATTCGCGGTGCCGGCGTGAGCTTGCAGCCCATGCTGCTCACGATTTTTGGCACTGTCGTGCTCAGGGTGATCTGGGTGTTTGCGATTATGCCGTTCGATCCGTCGCTTGAGCACCTGCTGCTTGTCTACCCCGTAACCTGGGTAATCACCGCCATGATGTTCACCGTCTACCATCACAGCGGCAACTGGCTCGGCCGCGCCACCGCCTAGCCATTCGGGACGTCCCCAATGGCTAGTATTCGATGCCTTGGCGGGCTAGGAGGCCTTCGTCGAAGTAGTGTTTGACGGGGTGCATTTCGGTGACTAAGTCCGCGAGGTCGGCCAACGGCAGCAGCCCGCGGCCGGTCAGTACGAGCTCTGTGGTGTCGGGTTTCATCGCGATCAGCGCTTCCATATCCTCGCGTGTCACAAAACCTCGGCGCATGGCTTCTCCGAGTTCATCCAAAATCAGAACGTCGACCTGTGAGATCTGCTCGTGTGCTAGCTCCAGAATCTGTGCCGCGCAGGCCTCGGGCGTGTCGCGGTCGGCTTGTACGGTGCGCAGACCCAAACGGGGCGCCGCATCATGCTCGGCGCAGTGCAGTTTCTTGGCAGACTGCAGCCTAAGAACGTCGAGTCCGTAGCCCGTCGCGCGCACCCCAGCGCAGTCGTCGTCTTGCCCTTGCCGTCGCCCGTATAGATTTGAACCTTGCCGACTTCCAGTGATGCCATCTCTGTCTTTTCGTGCCCGGCGTCGGTTTATCGCCGTCCGGGTTGGGTATTCTAGAAAGCATTATCAACCCCAGTAGATGGAGTTCAAGCAGATGGAGATGGATGACAACAAGCGTAGACGGAATATGATCCTCTACGTGCTCATCGCCTTCGTCGTCTACCTCGTGCTCTCGACCGTTCTGTTCCCCAACATCGGTCACACGCAGCAGATTACGAAGACCGATTACTCGACGTTTGTCAAAGCGCTCGATAAGAAGAGTGTCGACAAGGTCGAGTACAACACGGACGATTATTCGATTTATTACACCAAGAAGGGCGAGGACGAGAACATCGCCTATAAGACGACCGGTGTGCCGAACGATGCGGGCTTTACCGATCGCGTGCTTGAGTCTGGCGCTTCGCTGGAGTCGGTCGTTCCCGATAAAAACTCGGGTTTGATGACCTACTACCTGCTTACGCTCATCCTTCCCATGGCGATTTTCTTCCTGATCGGCTGGTGGCTCAACCGCCGCATGAAGAAGGCCATGGGTGATGACGGTCCTTCGATGAACTTTGGCGGCGGTGGCTTTGGCGGCGGTGGACTGGGCAAGTCCGGCGCGCGCGTGATCGCCTCCAAGGACGTGGGCGTGACTTTTAAGGATGTCGCCGGCCAGGAAGAGGCCAAGGAGTCCCTCAAGGAGGTCGTCGACTTTCTGGAGAAGCCCCAGCGCTACGAGGAGATTGGCGCCAAGCTGCCGCGCGGTGCTCTCCTTGTTGGCCCTCCGGGTACCGGTAAGACCCTGCTAGCCAAGGCTGTTGCCGGCGAGGCTGGTGTTCCGTTCTTTAGCATTTCGGGTTCTGAGTTCGTCGAGATGTTCGTCGGCCGTGGCGCCGCCAAGGTGCGCGACCTGTTTAAGCAGGCCAAGGAAAAGGCCCCGTGCATTGTGTTTATCGACGAGATCGATACCATCGGCAAAAAGCGTGACGGCGGCGGCTTTAGCGGCAACGACGAGCGCGAGCAGACGCTCAATCAGTTGCTGACCGAGATGGATGGCTTCGATAACCACAAGGGTATCGTTGTCCTCGCTGCCACCAACCGTCCCGACAGCCTCGATCCGGCCCTGCTGCGCCCCGGTCGTTTTGACCGCCGCATTCCCGTTGAGCTGCCCGATCTGACCGGCCGCAAGAACATTCTCGAGCTGCATGCCAAGAGCGTGAAGACGCAGCCGCCGATCGACCTGACCGCGATTGCCCGCGCCACGCCCGGTGCCTCGGGCGCTGACCTGGCCAATATCATCAACGAGGGCGCCCTGCGTGCCGTCCGTGAGGGCCGCAAGCGCGCTACGCAGGACGATTTTGAGGAGTCGGTGGAGGTCGTCATCGCCGGCCAGCAGCGTAAGTCCACGGTGCTGTCCGACCACGAGAAGCAGGTTGTTTCTTACCACGAGATCGGCCATGCCATCGTTGCCGCCCGCCAGAAGGGCTCTGCACCGGTCACGAAGATCACCATCGTGCCGCGCACGAGCGGTGCTCTGGGCTACACCATGCAGGTCGAGGAGGATGAGCGCTTCCTGACCACGCGCCAGGAGGTCCTGGACAAGCTCGCCGTCTATTGCGGTGGCCGTGCAGCCGAGGAGCTCATCTTTGGTGAGATGACGACCGGCGCCGCCAACGATATCGAGCAGGCCACCAAGCTCGCCCGTAACATGGTGACGCGCTTTGGTATGTCCGATGAGTTTGGCATGATGGCACTCGGTACCGTTCAGAATGCGTACCTTAACCAGGACACGTCGCTCACCTGCGCCCCCGGTACGGCCGAGCGCGTGGACGCGATTGTCGCCAAGCTGATCGAGGATGCGCACGACCGCGCCCTGCAGATCCTGAAGGAGAACAAGTTCAAGCTCCACGAGCTGGCTCGTTATCTGTACAAGAAGGAGACGATCACGGGCGAGGAGTTCATGAATCTCCTCACGCGCGAGAATCCGCTGATGCCAAAGCAGCAGTAATACTGGTTGCGCAGTGTCAATCGCCCCATTTGAGTGTTTATCTCAAATGGGGCGTTTTGCGTGGGGAGAGTTGTATATGAAGATCGTGGTAAGTGCCTGCTTGATGGGCGAGAGCTGCAAGTATAACGGGCTCGACAACTACCACCGCGCGTTGGTCGAGGCCTGCGAACGTACGGGGACCGAGGTCCTCTTGGTGTGCCCTGAGGTCTTTGGCGGCCTGCCCACACCGCGCAAGCCGTCCGAGATCGTGGACGGCGAGGTCCGTACCTGCGAGGGCATCTCGGTCGATCGCGAGTTTCGCCTAGGCGCTCAACGTGCGCTCGATATGTGCGAGCAAGCGGGCGGTCCGGAAGAGATCGCCGCGTGCATCCTGCAGGACCGTAGTCCCTCGTGCGGCGCGGGTCGCATCTACGACGGCACCTTTAGCAGTACGCTCACCGCGGGCAACGGTGTTTTCGTCGACCTGCTCCTGCGCCACGGCTACCGTGTGATCCCGGCAAGCGAGTTCGACCCCAGCATGCTGGAGCAATAAAAAACCACCACAAGGGCACTGCTCCCTTGTGGTGGTTTTGGCCTGGGTCTAGAGCGTGTGGCCGTAGGCGTTGGCGGCCTTGATGGCGGCGGCGAATTTTTCGTCGGTGAAGGGTTCCGGGTTGCCTTGCTTCCACTCGTTGGTGGCGTGCGCGTGCTCGCACAGGGCAGGGATATCGGTCTCGGAAAGCCCGACCTGCTCAAGCGTTACGGGCAGCCCCATCTGCTTGTTGAAGTCAGCATAGCGCTTAAGGTTCTCGGTGTCGCCCGTGTAGGCGAACAACACCAGCACGCCCAGGCTTACGACTTCGCCGTGCAGGTAGGTGCCCTCACGCGGAATGCTGCAGGTGGCGTTGTAGAACGCGTGCGCCACGCTCGAGTTGTAGTAGTAATCGTTCTGGTTGGTCAGGTTCGAGACATAGCCCGTGTTGACCACGATGTCGAGCGCGATCTGCTTGACGGCCTCGCTCGACAGATTCTGACGAACGTCCTCAAGACCCTGAACACCGTAGGTAAACAGCGGCTCGGAACAGGTGTGGGCAAGAGCCAGGCCAAGGCCGGCGGTGTGCTCCAGGTCGCCGGCGCTCGTGGCGTACTCGACTTCGGGCTGCTTGGACAGGGCGTCGCCCACGCCGGCCCAGAAGTACTCCGCCGGAGCCTCGGCGATGATCTTGGGATTGATGAAGATGTGCGCCGGTCGGTTGGGGTACGAATAGCCCTCGAGCGATCCATCGTCGTTGTAGACGACGGCAATGGCGGTCGCGGCGGAACAGTTAGAGCAAATCGTCGGCACCGTAAAGACAATCTTCTTGAGCTCGATTGCCGCTGTCTTGACGGTGTCGAGTGCCTTGCCGCCGCCACAGGCGATAAGCACGTCTGCCTGCTGGCAAGCGGGGGAGTTCACGACCTTGGCGATATTGGCGCGCGTACTGTTGGTGCCGTAGACGCGCGTCTCCAGAATCTCGACGTCGGTACCTTCAAGCGCCGCCTCGATGCCCGGCAGCGCCGCAGCTAGGGCTCGCTTGCCACCAATGATGGCGACTTTCTTCGCGCCGTACTCCGCCAGTGCGGCGGGCAGCTCGGTAAAGCAATCCTCGCCGACGGTGTAGTCGCTCATTCCGATTGTGCGCATGGCAGCCTTCTTTCGTTAGTTAAAGTGCTTTCAGGTATTTTGCTCCTAGAGAAGGCTAACGACCACGAGAAATTTCGAACGTATAAAACCAGTGTTGAGGGTTTTTCGCCGGCGCGGAACGTGCTAGCATACTCCGCATAAGCGTTGATGGGGACGAGTAGTCGGCCGTCCGCATGTTACAGAGAGCGGGGAGCGCTGAGAACCCGTGCATGCGACCGATGAAAATCACCCCGGAGCTGCGGTCCCAACGGACGCGTCGCACAGGCTCGTCTTAGTAGATATCGCCGAGATGGTCGTCGATACAGGCCAGCCGAGTAACGGATGCGAGCGCGCGAATACGCGGGCGAGGGCATCTAAGCTGGGTGGTTAAACGAAGAGCTTTTGCGGGCATACAGCCCGTTTTTGTGGCGCTTCGTCCCAGCTTGTAGGGACGGGCGCTTTTTTGGTGCCCAACGGGCGTGCGCGCCCACGACATGAAAGGGGTACCGTGGCAAACGAGTACAAGCAGACGATGAATCTGCCCAAAACCGGTTTTCCCATGCGTGCCGGTCTTTCCAAGTCCGAGCCCAAGCGACTCAAGGACTGGCAGGACAACAAGGTCTACGAGCAGGTTCTGAAGAAGAACGAGGGTCACAAGAAGTTCGTGCTGCACGACGGCCCTCCGTACGCCAACGGCCCGATCCACATCGGCCACGCCATGAACAAGATCTCCAAGGACATGATCAACCGCTACTGGATGATGCAGGGCTATGAGGTTCCCTATGTTCCCGGTTGGGACTGCCATGGCCAGCCGATCGAGCATAAGGTCGAGGAGAAGCTCGGCACCGAGAAGTTCAACCAGACTTCCACGGCCAAGATCCGTGAGCTCTGCAACAAGTTCGCTGTCGAGAACATCGAGCTGCAGAAGGCCGGCTTCCGTCGTCTGGGCGTGCTCGGCGACTGGGACAACCCCTACCTGACGCTCTATCACCAGCATGACGCCGCCGACATCGAGGTTTTCAAGGCGATGTTCGATAAGGGCATGATCTATCGCGGCCACAAGCCGGTTCACTGGTGCAAGCACTGCCACACTGCGCTGGCCGAGGCCGAGATTGAGTACTCCGACGAGACGAGCCCGTCCATCTTCGTGCGCTTTGAGATGACCTCCAAGCCCGTCGGCCTCGAGAACTTCGACGGCCCGGTTGACTTTATCATCTGGACGACCACGCCGTGGACCATCCCCTCCGACCAGGCAGTTTCTCTCAAGCCCGGTGCCGCCTACGTCGCCGTTGAGCACGACGGCCGCGCCGAGGTCATGCTCGAGGACCTGGCTCCCAAGTGCTGCGAGGAGTTTGGCTGGGAGTACACCCCGGTTGTGGTCGACGGCAAGCCCTATGTGGTTCCCGCCGAGACCTTCCATCACATTCACTATAAGCAGCCGATCTTTGACGGTGTTGAGGGCGTGGCACTGTTGGCCGATTACGTCGGTGTCGATGACGGTACCGGTATCGTCCACAACTCGCCCGGTCACGGCGTCGACGACTACTTTGCCTGCCTCAAGGAGGGCATCACCGACATTTGCATGCCGGTCGATGACGACGGCAAGTTCTACACCGGCGAGGAGTTTGGCACCGGCGGCCCCTTCAGCGGCATGGATACCGACGAGGCCAACCCGCACATCATCGAGTTCCTGCGCGAGCGCGGCACCCTGGTCCTCGAGAAGAAGATCACGCACAGCTATCCGCACTGCTGGCGCTGCAAGCACCCGGTGCTCTTCCGTGCTACCGACCAGTGGTTTGTCTCGATGGACAAGACCGGCTTGCGCGAGCAGGCTGGCAAAGAGGTCCGCGAGAACGTTAAGTGGTATCCGGCCCACGCGGCCAACCGCATCGGCGCCATGGTCGAGCAGCGTCCCGACTGGTGCATCAGCCGTCAGCGCAACTGGGGCGTGCCTATCCCCAGCTACACTTGCGCCGACTGCGGTGAGAAGGTCATGAACGACGCCACGCTCGACGCCGTCATCAAGCTCTTCCACGAGAAGGGCTCCGACGCCTGGTTCACCGACGCTCCCGAGAGCTACCTGGGCGAGGCCTGCGTCTGCCCCAAGTGCGGCGGCCATCACCTCAAGGCCGATAAGGACATCCTCGACGTGTGGTGGGATTCCGGCGTCTCTTGGAAGGCCGTCTGCGAGTACCGTCCCGAGCTGGAGTATCCGGCTGATGTGTACCTCGAGGGCTCCGACCAGCACCGCGGTTGGTTCCAAAGCTCGCTGCTCACCTCGGTGGGCGCCAACGGCCACGCTCCGTACAAGGCGGTTGTCTCGCAGGGCTTCACCCTCGACGGCCAGGGCCGTAAGATGTCCAAGTCGCTCGGCAACGTCATCGACCCCAATAAGGTCTGCGACGAGATGGGCGCTGACATCATCCGTCTGTGGGTTGCATCCGTCGATACCAGCTCCGACGTGTCCATCGACCACGAGATCCTTGCTCGTACGTCCGATGCCTACCGTCGTTTCCGCAACACGCTGCGCTTCCTGCTCTCCGAGCTCGAGGGTCAGTTTGAGCCCGAGACCGACGGCGTCGCCTTTGCCGACCTGCTGCCGCTCGACAAGCTCATGGTTGCCCGCCTGACTCAGGTTCAGGCCGAGGTCGACGACGCCTACGCCAGCTACGAGTTCCCGCGCGCCTACCGTGCGCTTTATGACTTCGTGGTTACCGAGCTCTCCAACGTGTACCTCGACGCCCTGAAGGACCGTCTGTACTGCGACAAGCCCGGCTCGCTCGAGCGTCGCAGCGCCCAGACCGTGCTGGCCGAGCTCTTCTCGATGCTCATGCGCGACCTGCAGCCGATCCTGTCCTACACGGTTGACGAGGCCATGGCATATGCGCCCGCTGGCTGCGTCGATCACCAGAAGTACGCCGCGCTGCTCGATTGGTACAAGTCGCCCATCACGGTCGACGAGGCCAATGAGTTCGAGGGCGTGCTCGAGGCTTCTCTTGAGCTCCGTAGCGCCGTGACCAAGGCCCTTGAGGATGCCCGTTCTGCCGGCACCTTCACCAAGAGCCAGCAGGTTCGCGTCAAGGCGGTCGTTCCCGCCGAGATGTACGCGCTGCTGACTGGTGACAAAGCGGTCGACCTGGCCGAGTTCTACATCGTCTCCGATGTTGAGCTGACCCAGGGCGAAGAGCTTTCCGTCTGCATTGATGCTGCCGAGGGCGAGTGCTGCGACCGTTGCTGGAACTACCGCACCACCGTCGGCGAGTACAACGGCCACGCTCATATTTGCAAGCGCTGCGCCGATGCTTTGTAGGTTACGGCGTTCGTAGAACGCCGTAACCTACCGACGCTGCAAACGCCCCTAAGCGGCAATCTGACGTTTAATCGTCGGTCGCGTACCAAAGTACGCTTCCCTCCTCTTTCACGTCACCTTGCTCGCTTAGGGACGTTTTCGCTGTTGGTGACGATAACGCGGCGTTTCCATTGCTGGAGCTAGAGGCTTTCTTTCGACTTGCGTTTTTAGTCGAAAGCTATTAAGCGACATTCCGTTATTCGGAATGTCGCTTTCGTTTTTAGCTGGTTATTTCGCTTGCGTTGGTGGATATGTCGTGCGTTCTGCGTATGGCAATATAAGATAGTTCTTTGTATTAAACGTAATTCGATGATCTTGAGGGTAGGGGATTTCTTTGGGTCGTGCTGGGGATATGACGCCGCCTTTGCGCTGGCGGTTAGGTGTTGCTGGTGGGGTGGTGCTGGTTGTGCTGCTTTTTGATCAGCTGACCAAGCTTGCGGTTCGTGCCGTGGGCGACGCTTTGCATGTGACTGTTATCCCCGGTGTGATCGACTTCCTGTTTGTCCGCAATATCGGTGCTGCCTTTAGCATGGGCGAGGGGCATGGCGTTGCGTTTGCTTTGCTGGCGCTTGCGGTCATTGTCGCCATTGCCGTGTACTTGCTTCGCGCGCCCCAGCTTGCTCGCTTGGAGGTTGTGGGCATGGCTATGGTCGCGGGCGGCGCCATTGGCAACGCGATCGACCGTCTGGCCTTTGGCTTCGTGACCGATTTTATTGCCACCACCTTCATCGACTTTCCCGTCTTCAATGTGGCCGATATCGGCATTACCGTGGGCGTTGTGCTCGCCCTCTTCGGCTACATGTTCTTGAGTCCCGCGGCCCGCGAGGTTGATGCGACTGCCGAGCTCAATGCCCGTGATGAGGCCCGCGCTAAGCGCAAAGCCAAGCAGCGTGGGGAGCGTGCCCGCAAGATTCGCGAAAGGAATGAGCGTTAATGGCCGACATCCATATTCTTGTTGCCGACGATTCCGCTGGTCAGCGTCTTGACGCCTATTTGGGCGCCAACGATGGCTGTCCCACGCGCTCTGCCTGCGCGCATCTGATCGAGGGAGGCGCCGTTGCCGTCAACGGTGAGACTTGTCTCTCTAAAAAGTACGCCGTACGCGCCGGCGATCGCATCTCGGTCGACTTGCCCGAGCCGCACGACCCGACCGACGTGATTCCCGAGGCCATTCCCCTCGATATCCGCTACGAGGACGACTACCTTATCGTGCTCTCCAAGCAGCGGGGCCTGGTGTGCCATCCCGCCCATGGCCACGAGAGCGGCACCCTTGCGAACGCTCTGGTCTACCACTGCGGCATCGATCATCTTGGTACTGTGCAGGGTGAGGACCGCCCCGGCATCGTGCATCGCCTGGATCGCGATACCTCGGGCCTTATGCTCGCGGCAAAAGACGACGACACCCAGCGCGCGCTTCAGAATCTCATCCGCACGCGCACGCTCGACCGTCGCTATATCACGCTCGTTCACGGTCACATCGCCATGGACGAGGGCACTATCAACACCGGTATTGCCCGTTCCACGCGCGACCGCGTGAAGATGGCGGTTTCGGATGACCCCTTTGCCCGTCAGGCCATTACGACCTTTAAGGTCCTCGAGCGCTTTGATCCCACGCGTTTTGACGACGGCTATACGCTCGTTGAGTGCCACCTGTTTACGGGCCGCACACATCAGATTCGCGTGCATATGCGCCATATCAACCACGCCTGCGTGGGCGATCCGCTCTACGGCAAGTGCGATGCGCGTGCCGATCAGGGCCTGACCAGGCAGTTCCTGCATTCTTGGCGCGTTGCGTTCGATCATCCCGTAACGGGGAAGCGCATTGAGTGCCGTGACGAGTTGCCGTGGGATCTCGCTGCGGTTCTCGACGATCTGGCTCCGCGCTCGCTCGGTCGCACGGCCGTTGGAGATGAAATCGTTCCGCAGCTCGGTCTTCTCGAAGCCTAGCCAGTATTAGGTGGTTTCTTGAACTCGGTAAGCCTGCGGTAAGATATACGATTGTTTACGTTACACGTTGCTGGGAGCCTGCATGCTCGCCTTTTTACAAACCAACACACCCATCGTGATCTTCAACCAGATTGTCGTCACGCTGCTCACGGTCTGCTTTCTGTACCAGGTGGTCTTCTTTGTCATTGGCGCTCTTCGTGGCGAGGTCGCGCCTCCCAAGGCCAAAAAACTCCATCGCTATGCCTTTTTTATCGCGGCGCATAACGAGGAAGCCGTAATTGCCAATCTCGTACGCTCCATCAAGGACCAGGACTATCCGTCCGAGCTTATCGAGGTCTTTGTCGTTGCCGACGCCTGCACCGACAACACCGCGCAGCTCGCACGCGAGGCCGGTGCCATTGTTTACGAGCGCAATGACCTGGCCCGAAAGGGCAAGAGCTGGGTCATGGACTTTGGTTTCGATCGCATTCTCAACGAGTATCCCGACACGTTTGAGGGCTACTTTATCTTCGATGCCGACAACGTTATCTCCCGCGATTACGTGTCCAAGATGAACGATGCCTTTGACCAGGGCTTCCATGTGGTCACGAGCTATCGCAATTCCAAGAACTTCGGCAGCTCGTGGATCTCGGCTGCTAATGCCACGTGGTATCTACGCGAGGCGCGCTTCCTCAACAACGCGCGCAATATCTGTAAGACGTCCTGCGCTGTTTCGGGTTCGGGTTACCTTATCTCGTCAAGCGTTATCGAGGGCATGCACGGTTGGCAGTTCCACACGCTGACCGAGGACATTCAGTTCACTACGTTCTGCGCTATTCACGGTATTCGCATTGGCTATGCGCCGGCGGAGTTCTTTGACGAGCAACCCGTGACGTTCAAGGCATCCTGGAAGCAGCGTATGCGCTGGACCAAGGGCTTTTACCAGGTGTTCTTTACCTACGGTAAGCATCTGGTCAAGTCGATGTTCCGCTATCATCGCTTTGCCGCCTACGACATGTTCATGACGATCGCCCCGGGTATGCTGCTATCGCTGATCTCGATGCTCGCTAATGCGACGTTCTTGATTGTGGGTGGCCTTTCGCATGGTTTCTTGGCAACCGAAGTCGAGATGCAGGCGTGCGCCGCTTCGCTCATTATGACCTTCGCCATGATGTATCAGACGTTCTTTATCCTGGCGCTGCTCACGACTATCTTTGAGTACAAGCATATTCACTGCGCGCAAAAGTGGCGCCTGGTGACTAACCTGTTTACCTTCCCGATCTTTATGTTCAGCTATATCCCCATCACGGTGGCCGCGCTGTTCCTGAAGGTCGACTGGGTGCCGACGCAGCACGCCGTCAACGTTACCCTTGACGAGGTCATGCAAGGCGCCAAATAACCACCACCAAAACCACCGCAAAGGGGACAGGCACCTTTGTGGTGGTTTTTGCTTTTGCGATGCAGCTCGAGGAGGAGTCCGATGGCCTATATCCCGTTTTGGATTTGCATCTTTGCCGGCGTGGCAATTGATGCCCGAGAGCGACGGTTTCCCAATGGGCTTGCCGGCGCATGTGCCGTGGCGGCGTTGGCGGGCGTTTGGCTCGACCTCGGTTTGAATACAGCGCTTGACCACGCCGGTCTTGCGGTCATCGTCTACCTTGCCCTTGTGCTCACTGAGTCGCTCTGGCGGCGCCTTCGCCACGCCCCGGGCATCGGCATGGGGGATGCCAAGGCGCTCTTCGCGCTTTGCACGCTCGACCCTATGGGTGGCATCGTGGCATTTGCCGTCGCACTCCTGGCCCTGGCCCTCTCCTGCCTCTTCACAAAATCACGCTCCCTGCCATTGCTCCCGTTTTTGGTGCCGATTTTTGCCATAATCGAGGTCGTGGGCTGCACTTTGTAACCGATTGCGCATCCTTCTTAAGGAGCATGCCATGGCAACTAATCAAGAAACGGCCGTCATTAAGGCGCGCATGGACCGTATTCCCTCGGCGTTGTCGCCCGAACTTGTCGAGCGCATTGCCGCCGATCGTGCTTCGGGCTATGTCAACCCGTATCGTTGCAACGACGATCAGGTCATTCGTCGTATTGATCGCGCCGCCGACAAAGGCACGCTTATGCGTCCGGCGTTTATGCGCGATACCGAAAAGATACTTCATCTTCCGGCGTACACCCGTTATGCAGGCAAAACGCAGGTCTTTAGCTTCCGTAGCAATGACGATCTGTCACGCCGCGGTTTGCACGTGCAGCTCGTCTCCCGCATTGCGCGCGATATCGGTCGCGCCCTGGGGCTCAATTGCGATCTGATCGAGGCGATTGGCCTGGGTCACGACTTGGGACACACGCCTTTCGGCCATGCCGGCGAGCGTTTCCTCAACGATATCTATCATGAGCGTACGGGGCGTTATTTTTTCCATAACGTGCAGTCGGTCCGCGTGCTCGACACACTGT
>CABUBY010000016.1 GCA_902489955.1 uncultured Collinsella sp.
CGAGCGCTTCGCGCTTGGCATCCTCAAGCGCAGTGCGCAGCTCATCGAGCTCGGTCGACTTGGCGTCGACCTCCCCCATCGTCAACAGGTTACCCGCACCGTCGATGCAACCCTGCAACACAGCGCGCTCGTCATCGGTAGCATAGTCGCCATACATATTCATAATGATCTGAGCGCGCATCTCCAGGGAATCGCGCTTGGCCTCCATCGAGGCGTTCCACTCCTGCATAGAGCCATAACCGTCGCTGCGGTAGTCGACGGGCTGCACCAGCGTCGCTTCGGACGGCGTAGGTCCAACCGTATCGGATAGTGTTGCCGCGTGGGCATCAGTTGCGCCGGCACCCGCCAATAGCGCCACGGTCAGAGCGGCGGAAAGGGCGGCGGCTTTCGGTTTTCGTGAATCGATCCTCATGTAGCTGGAAACCTCCGTAGTGCGTTTTTGCTGCGTTTGAGCTGCGTATGATTCGATCGCGCTGCATAGTACCCCGAGCAAATCGCGACCTGCGGTTTTACTCAAAAGGCGCACGTCAATTGCGTAAAACTCACATCCTCTCAACAGGAGTTTTCCACAACTCGAATGCATAAAGCATGTCAAAAACCCTGTTTTTGCGCCCTCTCTATGCAAAAAAGACGCCTGTGCAACCATTGTTCGCACAGGCGCCTTGAGCAGGCATTTTATGCAGTTATACCTATCGAGTCGCAAGGGGTCCTTGCACAAGTCGCCTTACTCGTCCAGCGCGGCGAAAGCCTGCTTCAGATCCCAAATGATATCCTCGGCGTTCTCGGTACCGATGGAAAGACGGATCGTGGAGGACGTGATGTTCTGCTCGGCGAGCTCCTCGGCAGAGAGCTGGGAGTGCGTGGTGGTAGCCGGGTGCACGACGAGCGACTTGACGTCGGCCACGTTGGCGAGCAGCGAGAACACCTGCAGATGATCAATGAACTTCCAGGCGGCCTCCTGGCCACCCTTAATCTCAAAGGTAAAGATCGAGGCACCGCCGTTGGGGAAATATTGCTTGTAGAGCTCATGGTCGGGGTGCTCAGGCAGGCTCGGGTGGTTCACCTTGGCAACATGGGTGTCACCGGTCAGGAACTCAACGACCTTCTTGGTGTTCTCGACATGACGGTCAACGCGCAGCGACAGAGTCTCTGTGCCCTGGAGCAGGACCCAGGCGTTGAACGGGCTGATGCAGGCACCCTCGTCACGCAGAAGGATAGCGCGGACATAGGTTGCGAAGGCGGCGGGACCGGCAGCCTCGGCAAACGAAACGCCGTGGTAGGAGGGGTTGGGCTCAGCGATCTGGGCGTACTTACCGCTCGCCTTCCAATCGAAGTTACCGCCGTCGACGATCACACCGCCCAGCGAGGTGCCGTGGCCGCCGATGAACTTGGTTGCGGAGTGGACGACGATGTTGGCACCATGCTCCAGCGGACGGAACAGATACGGGGTGCCAAAGGTGTTGTCGACGACAACCGGCAGACCGTGCTTCTTGGCTATCTCGGAGATGGCGTCGATGTTGGGGATGTCGGAGTTGGGGTTGCCGAGCGTCTCGAGATAGATGACCGTGGTGTTGTCCTTGATGGCCCCCTCGACCTCTTCCAGGTTATGAGCGTCGACAAACGTGGTCTCGACGCCAAACTGGGAGAGCGTATGCTCCAGCAGGTTGTAGGAGCCACCGTAGATGGTCTTCTGAGCCACCACGTGGTCACCGGCCTGGGCAAGAGCCTGCAGGGTATAGGTGATGGCAGCAGCACCGGAGGCGACGGCGAGACCTGCCACGCCACCCTCGAGTGCGGCGATACGGTCCTCGAAGACGCCCTGGGTGGAGTTGGTCAGACGGCCGTAGATGTTACCGGCGTCGGCAAGACCAAAGCGGTCGGCGGCGTGCTGGGAGTTGCGGAACACATAGCTCGTGGTCTGGTAGATAGGCACGGCGCGGGAGTCGGATGCAGGATCGGCACTCTCCTGGCCAACGTGAAGCTGCAGGGTATCGAAACCAAAGGTGTGCTCGGGGTTGTTGATGAACTGGCTCATGATGATCTCCTTGATCGAACAAAAGTAAATAAAAAGAGAGAAGTAAGTCGCTGTCTCCTGATCACGCCGACGGGCGCAAACAGGAGCCCGGCATTCGTCTTGGTAAGCAATTCATATGCGGGCCTCCTTTCGCATCCCGGTTCTGTGGTCGGTTTAATTACCTACCGCCTTTGTGTGTTTTGAATAGTACGAGCATTGTTTCGCTCGGTCAATCACTTAAAAGCGCTAACCTGTTATCGGTTTTATAGATAGCAATCGAAAGGATGGCGTCGATGACCCTTCAGCAGCTTCGTTTTCTGATTGCCGTGGCAGAGTCCGGCTCAATTAACGCCGCAGCTCAGCGCCTCTATACCGCTCAGTCCAACATCTCAAACGCCGTCAAAAGCCTGGAACAGGAGCTCCACCTGGAGATCTTTACGCGCTCCAGCCGCGGCGTCACGCTCACCAACGACGGCACCGAGCTTTTGGGCTATGCGCGCCAGGTCGTAGAGCAGGCCGATATGCTCGAGGCGCGCTACGAGGACGGCGGCACCCCGCAAGCCCGCCTCGCCATCTCCGCCCAGCACTACGCCTTTTCGGTCGAGGCCTTTGTCAACGTGGTCGAGCGCTGCCGCGACAGCAAGTTCGAGTTCATCATGCGCGAGACCACCACATCGCAGATCATCGATGACGTCCGTGCGTTTCGCAGCGACATCGGCATCCTCTATCTGGATGACTTTAACGCCCGCGTTCTGCAGAAGGCCTTTGCCGATGCCCGTACAAGCTTCCATCCCCTATTCGACGCGACGGTCCACGTCTTCGTCAGCGAGCGCCACCCGCTCGCACGCCGCCCTCAGCTGTCCCTTGCCGACCTCACGCCCTATACGCGCTACAGCTTTGAGCAGGGAACCTCAAACTCCTTCTATTACGCCGAGGAACCTTTTAGCTATATCCCTTGCGACCGCAACATACGAATCTCGGACCGCGGAACACTTACTAACTTACTTATCACGTCGAACGGCTACACCCTGTCGACCGGTGTCCTCTCCAATGAAATGCAATGGGGTATGGCATCGATCCCGTTAGCAGACGCCCCAACGATGCACGTAGGCTATATCATGCACGACGAGCGCAAGCCCTCTCCCCTCTTGCAGCAATACCTCGACGAGCTCAACCGCATCATCCATGCCAACTAACTGTCGGAAGACGGGGTAGAAATCGTAGATTGCTAGCCCCCGGCGGGCATGGCGCTACAATGGTCACTCACACGAAACGTACCCAACGAAAGGAAGCCCGTGAAGGTCATCATCTATACCGACGGCTCGGCCCGATCAAATCCGGGACGCGGCGGCTACGGCGCCGTGCTCAAATACACCAACCCCGCCGGCAAGACCTTCACCTCCGAGCTTTCGCGCGGCTACGCCAAGACCACCAACAACCGCATGGAGCTCATGGCGGTCATCGTGGCGCTCGAGGCACTTAACCGCCCCTGCGAGGTCGAGGTCCATTCCGATTCGCAGTACGTCGTCAACGCCTTTAACAAGCACTGGATCGACGGCTGGAAAAAGCGCGGATGGAAAACCGCCAACAAGCAGCCCGTCAAGAACCGCGACCTGTGGGAGCGCCTACTCACCGCCAAAAGCAAGCACAAGGTTGAGTTCATCTGGGTTAAGGGTCACGCCGGCCACGAGCTCAACGAACGCTGCGATGAGCTCGCCACCACGGCGGCCGACGGCAGCAACCTCGATATCGATACCGGCTTTAACGAGAGCGACCTGTAACGGCGTTTTCGCACGCTATTTCCTGCCCCCTCGCGCTACACTCATCCTGTAAACCGAACGGCACGAGGGGGATACATGCTGCGTATAGCGACCATCGGCACATCCATGATTACCGACGACTTTATCCAGGTCGTCAACGCCAACGACCAAGCCGCGTTTGTGGGCACGCTCTCGCGCGATGCCGAGCGCGGCGCCGCCTTTACCGCCGAACACGGCGGCGAGCGTAACTTCACCGCACTTGACGAGCTTGCGTCCGCCGTCGACGTCGACGCCGTCTATATCGGCAGCCCTAACGCACTTCACTACGAGCAGGCCCTTGCCTGCATCGCCGGTGGCAAGCACGTCATCGTCGAGAAACCCTTCTGCGCCACCGAAGCGCAGGCGCTGGAAGTCTTCCGCGCTGCCGAGGCAGCAGGTGTCGTGGCCCTCGAGGCCATGCGTCCCCTCCACGATCCCGCCTTCCACGCCATCGAGGACGCCCTGGGCGAGATCGCCCCCATCCGCCGCGCCTCATTGCGCTTTGGCAAGTATTCCTCGCGCTACAACGAGATTCTCGCGGGACGCGCCACCAATATCTTCGACTGCAATATGGCATCGGGTTCCCTCATGGACATTGGCGTCTATACCGTCGAGCCCATGGTCGAGATCTTTGGCATGCCCTCCGGCCTTACGAGCATGACCACTCTGCTCGATCCCACCACGCGACAGCTCACGCACGGCCCCATCGATGGCTGCGGTTCCATCCTCGCCAGCTACGGCGGTGGCCGTATCTCCGTCGAGCTCGCGCACTCCAAAATTACGAATGACCTGCTGCCCTCGCAGATCGAAGGCGAGCGTGGCACTATCCAGATCGACCATCTGTCCACGCCCCGCAACGTCCGCATCGACTATCGCGGCGACGTCGTACGCGGCTCGGCGACCGAGGCACCGCGCGAACAGGGAGACAACGGCCGCGTGCTCGACCTGCCCAAATCGAGCAACACTATGGAATACGAACTCACAGACTTTATCACCGCCATCGGCGGCATCGATAACGTTAAGGAAGAGATTTGGGAGACCCCGGCGGGACGCCACGAGCTTGGCCACTACCGCGATGTCACACTCGTCTCACTGCGCATCATGGATGCCGTGCGCCAGCAGGCCGGCATAACCTTCCCGGCCGACGCAGGCAAGCAGGCATAGCTATGGGCCTCTTCGATACGTTCTTCTCCAGCGTCACCGGCGGCAGTCGAGAGCCTCAAAAACCATCAAACGTCGAGCTCGAGCTGCGCCGCAGACTTACTGTGCTCGCAAGCGACGAGGCCACTCAAGACACTCCCCTGCGCTATTTCCTGCGCTGGACGGGGCAAGTCCAGGGCGTTGGCTTTCGCTTTACCAACACCAACCTCGCGCAGGCACGCGCGCTCACCGGCTGGGTGCGTAACATGGAAGACGGCTCAGTCGAGATGGAGATACAGGGGGCTCCGGCAAATATCCTATCTCATCTCGAGGCGCTTCATGCCTCCTACGAGCGTATGGGAACGCGTTTTCGCCTCGTAGACGCCCAGGCCCGAGCCCCACTTGCCAATGAAGACGGTTTCACGCCTCGTTATTAGTATTGTGTGCTAAATACGGTATCATTTACCTACGACCGTTGATAGAAAAGAGGCGAGGCGCATGGCGGTGCAAAGAAGGAATACCAGGCAGCGAAAGCTGGTTCTTGACGCCGTGCGCCAAAGCTATAACCATCCCACCGCCGACGAAATCTACAACGTAGTGCGCGCGCAGGATGACAAAATCAGCCGTGGCACGGTCTACCGCAACCTCAATCTCTTGGCCGACGCCGGCGAGATTCTCTCCATCAAGACGCCGGGCGGAAGTCGTTTCGATCGCACCATCGAGCCGCACGCACATATCATCTGCACCTCGTGCAGCCGCGTCATCGACGTACCGCTCCCCTTCGATGCCCAGCTCGACGCCAAAGCGTCCGAGCAAATCGGCTGGCACGTCACGTCGCACTACACCATCTTCGAGGGTCTCTGCCCCGACTGCCGGTAGATGTTCGGGACATGCCTACTCAGCAAGCAGGCGATGCAATTCCTCTTCGACCGTGCACACGTAACGGACGCGGTCGTTGATGCCACGCATAGAGGGATTGCAGCTCTCCATTAGATAAGGATGGCCCACTACGTTGAGCATGTCACGGTCGTTTTCGTTATCGCCAAACGCCATCATCTCATCGGGCGAAATACCCAGGGCACGACCGTAATCGGCAAGCGCGGAACCCTTGCCCGAACCAAAGCCGATAAAGTCCGTCCATTCGGTTCCCGACGTCATCACGTCGACACGGTCGCTAAAGAGACGCTCGAAATACTCCAGGGCCGCCGGCTGATTCATCTCGGGCGTCTGGAAGGCAATCTTAATGACGTCCTCGTCGATGTCTTCGGGGCGGTCGACCACCGCCACATCGCAGTGGACCTCATAGCGCAAATGGTCGACGAACGCATCGTTGCCGCTCATGGTGTAGAGGTGTCCCTCACACGAAAGGGTCACGTCGGCATGGGGATACGCAACCACGGCATTCGCGATA
Source organism: uncultured Collinsella sp. (assembly GCA_902489955.1). Lineage (GTDB taxonomy): Bacteria > Actinomycetota > Coriobacteriia > Coriobacteriales > Coriobacteriaceae > Collinsella. The sequence continues at coordinate 6,365 of CABUBY010000016.1, forward strand.
TCCATAGCAAGGCTACGCTCCATGGAACGCTTGACAACGGCACGCCCCTCGCTCATCACCAGGGCTCCGTTTTCGCATACATAGGCGAGCTCATCGGCCACCGGGGCAAACAGGTAGCGCAAGCTTGCATATTGACGGCCGCTCGCCGGCATAAACACGATACCGCGACGATGCAGTTCATCGATGAGTTCAAAGGCCTCGGAACGCGGCTCGCGCTCCCCCGGATGCAGCAACGTGCCGTCCAAATCGCATGCAATCAGCTTGATTCCCTCAAGACCCATATGCTTTCCCCCAAAGCACCTCATCAACAGCAAGACGGACTTTGAATAGCAGCCTCTCAAAGTCCGTCTTACTCATACGCACGTTAACCGCGCGCCTTTTTTACGATCGTAAAGTCTGGAGCCATACTCACAACGGCATCCGCCGCACTCGACGCAAAGCGCCGGTCCGCATCGAGTTCACGGGTAACCACCGAGAGCCGAACGCCCTCGACGCCCCGGAGCATGCGGCCCAAAACAGGCTGCACCGGCGTATACATGCGCACGGTATACTCGTCCGAATCGCCTCGGAAAAGCGGCGCGTGCATATTGCCGATCTCCCAGCACGCATGCGCGAGCGCAATCGGGTCCATGCGGTCAACTTCGACCAAATAAACCTCGGCACTGCGCAGGCGCACGACAACCGCCACGGGCACCATGCCCGAACGGTCGATGGCGAGCACGTCGCCGTCGGTAAGACGACCGCCGTCGGCAGCATCCAGCCGAACATCGACCGTGCGCCCCAGCTCCGTCACGCCCACAAGCGCGCATACATCAGCCTGGTCCCAATCGAGCAGCAGCTCGTCAACTTCAAAGACGCCGCCCAACTTCCGGCGAAGCAGGAGTTCATAGGACGGATCGTTGAGATTTCCCAAGCATGTCGTCGAAACCAAGCGTTCAGGCATACTCTAACCCTCGACCTCAACGAGCTCGATATCAAAGTTGAGGTCCTTGCCGGCCAGCTCGTGGTTGGCGTCGAGCGTCACGGCCTCGGGCGTTACGTCTATGACCACGGCGGGGACGGGCATGCCGCTCGGCGTGGACAGGAAAAGCTTCATGCCCTTCTCGATCTGCTCGATGTTGGGAACCTGTTCGGCCGGGAAGGTAATAACCATCTCGGGATTGTGCTCGCCGTAGGCATCGGCAGCAGGAATGTGCACGGTCTTCTTCTCGCCCACTTGCATGTCGACAACAGCGGCGTCGAAGCCCTTGATCATCTGACCGGCGCCGCAGGTAAACTCCAGCGGCTCGCCGCGATCGTAGGAGCTATCGAACTGCGTGCCGTCGTCGAGCGTGCCGCGATAATGGGTCTTGACCTTCTTGCCCTGGTTGGACATGGAAACCTCCGTGATAAGGGCGGCGCACAACGTGGGCCGCCATGAACATATGGCGCTAACTATACCCTAGTCATACAATTCAAAGACAGTTTGCAAAGAAACGCTGCAACCGGAGGAACCATGGCATATCCCGTATTTGACCTACACTGCGACACCGCCGACCGCATCGGCTGGGCCACGCTCGATCTCGACCTGCGCTTTACCGCCGGCACCGACGGTTATTTCCCCGGCGACGAAACGCATCCGCAAGATTTCGACCTCATCGAGGGCAACGCCTGCGCCATCTCACTCGCAAAGATCGGCAACACGCCGTGGGCGCAGTGCTTCGCCACGTTTGTCCCCGACGAGATTCCCACCGCCCACGCCGCGCGCTTCCAGGCGCAGATCATGGCGCACATGAGCGGCCAGGCAATGCTCAACCACGACCGCATGGTCAACGTGCGCAGCGCCGCAGACATTCGTCCCGCGCTCAAGGACGGCAAGGTCGCTTGCATCCACACCATCGAAAACGCCACGTTCTTTGCCGAGGACCCCGCGCTGATCGAAGTGCTCAAGAGCCTGGGCGTGCTCATGTCATCACTCAGCTGGAACGCGCAGGGACCGCTCGCGAGCGGACACGATCCCCACGCCGGCCTCACCGCCGCCGGCATCGAGGCACTTACGCAGATGGAGCACGCCGGCATGGTGCTTGACGTCTCCCACCTCAACGATGAGTGCTTTGACGAGGTTGTCGCCCACGCCACGTGCCCCTTCGTCGCCAGTCACTCCAACTCCCGTGCGGTTTGCGGCGTCAAGCGCAACCTCACCGACGACCAGTTCCGTACCATTCGCGACATGGGTGGCATCGTCGGCCTCAACTACTGCAGCGAGTTCCTTTCCAACGACGCAACCGACAAGACCGCCGCAGACGTCACCTTCGACCAGCTGGCGGCACATATCGAGCACTGGCTCGACCTGGGCGGCGAGGACGTCATCGCGCTCGGCGGCGACTGGGACGGCGCCACTGTGCCCGCTTTCCTCTCCGATGCCAGCAAGATGCCCGAGTTCCAGAACATGCTTTCCAAGCATTTTGGCAAGACCGTGATGCAAAAGCTCTGCAGCGACAACGCGCTTGCCTTCTTCGAGCGTTATTAATTTCACATCCCTTGAGCGGGCCGGCATGCCGAACGGTCGACATGCCGGCCCGTCCCCAATCCAAAGGACCGCTTTTGACGCAGCAGTTTACGATTTCCGTATCCCGACCGGATGGGACGCCCATCCCCGTCGTAGTTACCAAAAAGCGCGTCAAGAACTTCAACCTACGCGTCACATCGAGTGGTGAGGCCCACGCCAGTGCACCGCTCGGCGCCAGCCGCGAGCGCATCGAAGCGTTTGTAAAGCGCAACAGTGCCTGGATTGTCAACCGACTTGCCCAGCGTGAGCGACGTCAGGCGACGGCGCGAGAACCGCTCAGTCCCTCGTCCATCATTGCACTTTGGGGCAAGCCCGTCACGGTACAGGATGCGCTCGATCACAACTTTGCATCACCCGCACCGCGACCCAAACAGGCCACCTTCGCAAGTTTTATGGGTACCGATGAATCGGACGAAAGCCCACAGGCAAAGCGGCACGCAATCCTCGACGGCCTAACGTCCGATGAGCTCCAAGCCCACATCGACCAGCTCTATACGTCCGAAGTCACATCGGCGCTACGCGATATGGTGCACGCATACGAAATCGCAATGGGTGTCGCCGTTTCCCGCGTTTCCGTACGCAGCATGAAAACGCGTTGGGGCTCATGCACGCCCAAATCCGGCGCCGTTCGCATCGCACGAGAACTTGCCGCCTATCCCGTCGAATGCCTCGACATGGTTGTCGCCCACGAGCTCGTCCACTTGCTCGAGCCAAGCCACAATCAGCGGTTTCACGCCCTGCTCGACACGTACTGCCCCAACAATAGAGCGCTGTCACAGCGGCTCAAGCAGCCACCCATAGAGATGTATTAGAACCGGTTAGCGCACGCGCTCGATCTCGACACCGCAGCTTGCCAGGGGAAGACCGACGGGCGCCCAAGGCTTATCGAGCTTAACGCGCACGCCAAGCAGCAGGGGGTAACGACGTAGCAGCATCGAGGCCACACCCTCGGCTGCAGCCTCGATGAGCTTAAACGTATGCTCGCGCAGATAGCCATCGACATCGTGGCACACCGAGCCATAGTCAATCGAGGCGTCCAAGTCATCGTGCTCTCCCGCTGCACGCAAGTCGGCATAGAGCACCAAGGACACGATGAATTTCTGGCCCAGCGCGTTCTCTTCGGGATACACGCCGTGGTTGGCAAAGACCTCGAGACCGTCGATAGTAATGCGATCGGCATGGCGAAGATCGTCATAGCTCACGTGGGGCACCGCCGTTGCAGTGGATATTTCGCCCCTTCCACGGCGGGCGAGCTCGGAGCCTTCAGTCTTGGTTACATTCTCGGGCAGTTTCTTGTTACTCATCGCGATCGTCTCCTTCGTTTAGAACCCCGACCGCGCAACTAACTACACGCGAATCGACAGGTTCTTTTTATCATCGCTCCAGTTGCAAGCATTGCGCGCGGGGCATGCAAAGCAGGCGCGCGACGCTTTGTCGGCTGCATAGAGCAGACGCTCAAGCGGTTGGCTGTTCACGCGCAGCTTTCGATGGCCCAGAATGGCCGTCTTAATGGCTGCGGCATCGGCCGGCTCAAACGCCACATCATCAGGCATGCCGCCGAGAATCGCATCAGCGACGCGTTCGCTTGCAACATCATGGGATATACCCGATTCATACTGTTCATCTTTGCCGATATCGTGAAGAAGTGCCGTGGCGTAGATGACCTCGCGGTCAAATTCGAGCTGTTCCTCGAGATTCTTGATCCACATAATGCGAGCGACATCGAGAAGATGGTCAATACCGTGGCGGCAGAAGATGCGCCCCGATTCCAACTGTGCAATGTTGCCCAGGTGCCGCCGGAACAGCCCGTTGGCACAAATGTAATCAATGCGAGGCATGGCGCCAAAGGGGGCCAGGCCCGAAGCCATAAAGCCGCGACGCGACGTCCCCTCATCGGTCTTCGATGTAAAGTCGTTGACGACCCTCATGTTAACGGCCCAGCATCCTAAAGAACCGCTCCTCGAGCGCGGGATCGGTCTCAAAGACGCCGCGGCGAGCGAGCGTCACGGTCTTGGTGCCGGGCTTTTGCACGCCGCGCATGGTCATGCACATATGCTCAGCCTCCATGAGCACAATCGCTCCCTGGGGAGCGAGATAATCCATGAGGGCGTCGGCAACCTGTGCACACAGCTGCTCCTGCAGCTGCAGACGACGGGCATAGACTTCAACCGTGCGAGCGAGCTTAGACAGACCCGCCACGCGACCGTTAGGGATATAGCCGATCGCAGCCTTGCCATAAAACGGCAGCAAATGATGCTCGCACAGCGAGTAAAACGTGATGTCGCGCTCGATAACCAAGTCGTTCGAAGCGACGGCAAAGGTTTTGGACAGGTGCTCCTCGGCACTCTGGTCCATACCGCCGGCAATCTCGCCATACATACGGGCGACGCGCGCCGGGGTCTCCAGCAGGCCCTCACGAGTTGGGTCCTCGCCTATGCCCTCAAGCAACAGCTTAATGGCGGCCTCGACTTTTTCCTGATCGACCATCTGGGCCTCACTTTTCCGATTTCACGTTCGCGCTATGGTACCACGCCCTTTGGCATCGGCCACAAGCTACATAGTATGGGTCGAATAGACCGGATCATCACGCCAAAGCTCCACAGCGTCGCAAAGCGCAACGCCCTCACGCTCGGCACGGGCACGCGTGGCGTTCATATCGATCACGCGCTGATTGCTCGAGCCCCTAAAGCGCAACGAGATATCGTACAAGTCCTGAACAAACGGGCCATCCACCAACATATCGAGGCAGGCAAGGATACGGTCCGTCGCCTCGGTATGGTGACGACCACCCGGCATAAGCTCCTCGAGCACGTCGCCGGTAAAGCACCAAATGGTCTTGCCCGACCCCACAGGATAAGCGGCACGAACGCGCTCGACAAACTCAACGAGTCCCGCCTGATTCTCGGGCTCCATAGGTTCGCCGCCCAGAATCGTCAGGCCGTCAATAAAGGGATGATCGAGGCTCTCGATAATCATGTCCTCGACGGCACGATCGAACGGCTCGCCCGCAGCAAAGTCCCACGCAACAGAGTTAAAGCAATTCTTGCACCCACGACGGCACCCACTCACAAACAGAGAAGTACGAACGCCTTCCCCATCAGCAATGTCGAAATACTTAATGTTCGCGTAGTTCATAGGTAACTCTCCCGGGAGGCCGGGACATATCATCCCGTCCTCAAACATTCTCGGCCTTCGGCCTGCGAAACTGCGGGCGGGACGATATGTCCCGGCCTCATGCAAAAGGCAACTCAATGAACGAAACGAACATCGAGTATAGGGTTCGAGGTCCAATAAAAACTGGGTTGCGGCTCAACCGCCATCGCAAGTAAATTGCAGCTGCAACTCGAATTATTTCCGCTAAGAACTTCGAGAAGTGAGCAGACCGCATGCTGCATCTCAGCTACATCAACTTGGCCGCCCCGTAGCGAGGCCCCGGACCTTTGCTCGATATGAGTTCCGCACGAACAGGAGGCGCCAGTGGCGCCTCCGTCGTGAGCCAGGACTGTCCGAAATAGCGAGTAAAGGTCCGGGGCCTCGCTACGGGGCGGCCTGGGATGGTTATTAGAGATGCAGCACGCGGTCGCGGATCTCCTCGGTTCGGCCCTGGTTCCAGAACTGGGTACCGATGTAGCCGCACGTACGACGGGCGACGTTCATCTTCTCCTGATCGCGGTTGCCGCAGTTGGGGCACTCCCACACCAGCTTGCCGTCATCCTCGACAATCTTGATCTCGCCATCGTAGCCGCACACCTGGCAGTAGTCGCTCTTGGTGTTGAGCTCGGCGTACATGATGTTGTCGTAGATGTACTGCATCACGCGGATGACAGCCTTGAGGTTGTCCTGCATGTTGGGAACCTCGACGTAGGAGATGGCACCGCCCGGCGAAAGCTGCTGGAACATACCCTCGAACTTGAGCTTGTCGAATGCGTCGATCTCCTCGGACACGTGGACGTGGTAGCTGTTGGTGATGTAGCCCTTGTCCGTCACGCCCGGGATGATGCCAAAACGACGCTGCAGGCACTTGGCGAACTTGTAGGTCGTCGACTCAAGCGGGGTACCGTACAGCGAGAAGTCAATATCGCTTTCGGCCTTCCACTCCGCGCACTTGTCGTTCATGCGCTGCATGACGGCCATGGCAAAGGGCGTGCCCTCCTTCTCGGTGTGGCTGTGGCCCGTCATGTACTTGACGCACTCGTACAGGCCGGCATAACCCAGACTAATGGTGGAGTAACCGCCCACGAGCAGCTTGTCGATCGTCTCGCCCTTCTTCAGGCGGGCGAGGGCGCCGTACTGCCAAAGAATCGGTGCGGCATCCGAAAGCGTACCCATCAGACGCTCATGACGGCACAGCAGGGCGCGGTGGCACAGCTCAAGGCGCTCGTCGAAGATCTTCCAGAACTTGTCCATGTCCTGATGCGAGCTCAGCGCGACATCGGGCAGGTTGATGGTCACAACGCCCTGGTTAAAGCGACCGTAGTACTTGGGCTTGTTCGGGTCATAGTTCAGCGCGTTGGCCACGTTGTTAAATCCGTTACCGGAGCGGTCGGGCGTCAGGAAGCTGCGGCAACCCATGCAGGTATAGCAGTCGCCGTTGCCCGCGGTCTCGCCCTTCGACAGCTTGAGCTCGCGCATCTTCTTCTCGGAGATGTAGTCGGGCACCATGCGCTTGGCGGTGCACTTAGCAGCCAGCTGGGTCAGGTAGAAGTACGGGGAATTCTCGTGAACGTTATCGTCCTCGAGTACATAGATGAGCTTGGGGAATGCCGGGGTAATCCACACGCCGGCCTCGTTCTTAACGCCCTCGTAGCGCTGGCGAAGCGTCTCCTCCACGATCATGGCAAGGTCGTGCTTCTCCTGAGGCGTACGGGCCTCGTTAAGATACATGAAGACCGTCACGAACGGCGCCTGGCCGTTGGTGGTCATAAGGGTCACGACCTGATACTGAATCGTCTGAACGCCGCGGCGGATCTCGTCACGCAGGCGGTCCTCAACAACCTCGCGGACCTTTTCGGGAGATGCGGAAACGCCGAGCTCCTCGAGCTCGCGGGCGACCTCGCCGCGAATCTTTTGACGGCTCACCTCGACGAACGGGGCAAGATGGGTCAGCGAAATCGACTGGCCACCGTACTGGGAGGAAGCAACCTGAGCGATGATCTGCGTCGCGATGTTGCAGGCAGTCGAGAAGCTGTGCGGCTTCTCGATCAGCGTGCCCGAAATAACAGTACCGTTCTGGAGCATATCCTCCAGGTTCACCAGGTCGCAGTTATGCATGTGCTGGGCAAAGTAGTCCGAATCATGGAAGTGAATCAGACCCTCATTGTGAGCATCCACAATCTCCTGGGGCAGCAGCACACGCTGGGTCAGGTCCTTGGAGATCTCGCCGGCCATGTAGTCACGCTGAACGGAATTGACGGTCGGGTTCTTGTTGGAGTTCTCCTGCTTGACCTCTTCGTTGTTGCACTCAATCAGCGACAGAATCTTGTCGTCGGTCGTGTTCTTCTGGCGCTTCAGGCTCTGAACATAGCGATAGATGATGTAATGGCGAGCGACCTCGTAGCAGTCGAGACGCATAATCTCGTCCTCGACCAGATCCTGAATCTCCTCGACCGACACGGTGTGGCCCGCGTTCTCGCATGCCTCGGCGACGTTTTGTGCCGCGTAAACCACCTGGCGGTCGGTAAGACGAGAGCTCTCCTCGACCTCCAAGTTTGCGGCGCGGATGGCATTGACAATCTTATCGATGTCAAAGACAACCTCGGTGCCGCTGCGCTTGATGATCTTCATCCTCTTGCCTCTTTCGCGTCGAAATCGTATTGCGCTTCAGAGCCAAACGATGCCCGGCAGGGCTTGCCCCTGTCTTGCGGCGCCGTCGCGCAATCTGTGTTTTCGAAAACCATAGGCCCTCATGCGGACAATCCTCGCAGCCAATCAAGGGGCTCGAAGATCCATCCAAATGGGGCGAATAAGGTCCTCGTTCTCTGTCCGCCATCTATCATACGACAAAGAGGCATCTATATCCTGTATTCTTTTTTTAGGTCAAACACAACATATAGTGTTTCAGCAGGTCAAAGCAATTAGTCATTTTGCAGACGCATTAATTATGAGGGGTTCTTGGCAAGTCGGTAAAACGTTACCAACACGGCTACCTGCATGGCAGTTATAAAACCCCCTTAGTCAAGCCGCTGACAAATCCTACCAAAACCAAGCCGCTCACGCCAAAAGAATCCAAAAGATTATGCTTGACCAACATGTTGCGGTCACGGTCGGCCAGGACGTATGCAACCTGCCGGCACCCCTACGGCGACCTTGGATCAATATTTGCTGGCATATTTGACGGCGTGTTTGGTAGCAAAACAAAACAGCTCAGAGGACATAGCCTCTGAGCTGCGAACATTTGGTGGGCGTTAGAAGATTTGAACTTCTGACCTCTTCCGTGTCAGGGAAGCGCTCTCCCCCTGAGCTAAACGCCCGATCAAGGGTGCGCAAGTGCGCAAGGGATAATATAACGGAGCCTGAACTCGGTGGCAAGAACATTTTTAAAAATCGCTTACATTGTGGAATTCGGGGGCTTTGTCGTATCCATTTCAAAAGAGCCTGCTGCCGCGATTTGGCTGTCGCATAATGCAAGGCCATTGCGGTATCGAGCTATGGAAAGACGCCTGCGGAATTGTCCTACCGATAAACGGACAAGCCTCCAGCTGGTGACTTCGCCGTGGTAAGGTAAGCCGAATTGTTTCCAGGCTGTTTCGGGGGAGTGGAATGAGCAAAGAGTGTGTCGAGCAGGTCGAAGGCGCAGGGGCTTCGGTGCCGATGACCGATATATCGAACATTGATGTGCCCGAGGGCACCGATGAGCTCAGCCGCAACACCCGTCGCGCATGGCGCGACCGCCTGAACAGCGCTTCGACGCGCAAGATGATCACGGGCGTCTTGGCTACGCTGGTGGGCGGTTCGTTTTGGGGCTTCTCGGGCACCAGTGCGAGCTTTCTGTTCGATACCTACCACGTCGACACCTTGTGGCTTATGAGCGTGCGTCAGATTCTCGCCGGCCTGCTCTTTATGGCTGTGGTTGTCACGCGCGACCGCGCACGCCTGGTCAAGCTTTGGACCACACCCGCCGATCGCAAGCAGCTGCTGCTCTTTACCGCCTTTGGCCTGCTGTTCAACCAGTTTTGCTATCTTTCGGCCGTGCGCCTGACGAACGCCGGAACCGCGACGGTGCTCCAGTGCCTGCAGCTCGTTATCATCATGGGCTACGCCTGCGTGACCGATCGCCGCATGCCGCGTACTCGCGAAGTCGTCGGCATTGGCCTGGCTCTGGGTGGAACCTTTTTAATCGCCACCGGCGGCGACCCCACCAGCCTGAATATCTCGACGCTTGGCCTGGCAGCAGGTCTTATGTGTGCGGTCAGCGCCGCGTGTATGGCGGTGATTCCCGCCAAGATCCTGCCCGAATACGGTAGCCCCATCGTCACGGGCTCGGCAATGCTCACGGCGGGCGTGGTCTCATGTGTCTTCGTGCAGCCCTGGGCGCATATGCCGGCGCTCGATGCCGCCGGTATCGAGGCGCTCGCGGTGTTCGTGGTTATCGGCTCGTTTTTTGCTTACATGCTCTATATGCAGGGCGTTAAGGACATCGGCTCGGTGCGTGCGAGCCTCATCGGAACTGTGGAGCCGGTTTCGGCGACCATCACCAGCGCCGTTATGCTGGGCACGGTGTTTTTGCCGACCGACCTTATCGGCTTTGCCATGATCATCGTGATGATGTTCCTCACGGTGTAGTTGACGCCGCCGCCAAGACAGAAAAGGTGTTGTGCCGCATTTTCGCCAATTGATGTCCGTGTCTGGAGTTTAGCTGTCGATGCTCAAAATGCCATAAACTAGTAACGTTATGGACTTTTTCATTGCGACTCAATTGCGAGGATTTCTTTATGGCTGGTAATCACTTTAAGGGCAGCGATAGCGGCCGTCCTGCAGTTCCGCCGCGTCCGAACGGGGCTGGTAAGGCCGGCACGCCGGGCGACGCTGGACAGGGCGGCTCCGGTAAGCGCGTGTCCCCGGGCGAGACGGCGATGTTTACCGCTCTGTACGAGCAGTCTCAAAAGGCAAAAAAGACCGGCCGTGCAAGAGGGAATGTCTTTGCGGGCGGTGCAACCTCCGCGTCGCAGCCGAGCGGGGCTCCTTCGGTACCTGCGAACAACGCAGGTGCTGCCAACGCCGCGAATGCCGCCGGCAACGTTAATGCCGGCAAGGCCGACAACAATACTCCCTCTGCCGGTGGCGCGGGGCTTACGGGTAACCTTGGCACGATCTACACCGGCGCCTCCGAAACTGGCACGTTCGCCCGCCTGGATGATAGCGGTGCCGAGTTTGCGGGCTCGGGTTCCAAGGAAGATTATTACGATTTTGGCTTGAACTACGGTAGCGACGCTTCGTCGAGTTCGACCTCTGACGGTCTGGTCCGTCATCGCCATCGCAAGGGCGAGCACAAAAAGCGTCACACCGGCGCCATTATTGCCGCTGTAGTCGCGGTGCTTCTCGTTGCGCTTGGCGCAAGCGGCTTTATGCTGCTTAACTCGGCAAAGACCGTAAAGAGCGAAGCGAAGGAGGCTGTCGAGATCGTCGGTGGCCTTAAGGACAAGGTCACGTCGGGCGATTTTTCGACGCTGCCTGACGACGCGAAGAAGATCGATGAGCTCTGTAACAGCATGAAGGCGAAGACCTCGAGCCCGCTGTGGGCGGCGGCTTCGTTTATCCCGGTGTATGGCAGCGATATCAATGCGGCCCGCACCATGATTGACGCCCTGTCCGATGTCTCGAGCAATGCGCTGGTTCCCATGGCCGACAACCTCTCGCAGGCTACGCCCGGCAAGCTGTTCCAGGACGGCATGATTAACGTGTCCGCGCTACAGGCGGTCGCCGATTCGCTTTCCAATAGATCGAAGGTGTTCAAGAGCGCCAACGAGAAGGTCCAGGGCATTGGCGATACTCATATTTCCCAGGTGACCGAGCTGGTCGATAAGGCCAAGGACGGCTTTGCCACCCTCAACGGCGCGGTTGACGCGGCGGAGAAGGTCGCCCCCGTCCTTCCCCAGATGCTCGGCGCCAACGGCCAGACGCGCAACTACCTTATGTACGCCATGAACAACGTCGAGATTCGTGCCTGCGGCGGCTTTGGCGGTTCGCAGGGCCTGATTTCGGTCACCGACGGTCAGATGTCGATTGGCGAGTTTGTTCCCCGCATTGGACTCAGCGAGGATGAGGCGGTCGAGAGCGTCGACGAAGAGGATGAGGCGCTGTTCGGCAACCACAGCAACCTGTACAACTCGGGCAATACCTATTCGCCTGATTGGCCCCGCAACTCGCAGCGTGTCGCCGCGCTGTGGAAGTCCCAGTATGGACAGGACGTTGATGGCGTCATCGGTATCGACCCGGTGTTCCTGCAGTATCTGCTGGGCCTGGTCGGTAACGTGTCACTGCCCGACGGAACGGTTGTCGACGGCACCAACGCCGCAAAGGTCCTCATGCACGATGTGTACTGGAACTATCCGGTCGAGGAGTCGGACGGCATCTTTGCATCCGTCGCCAGCGCTGCCTTCGACAAGATCCTTGGCGGTATCGGCGATGTCGATGTTACGAAGCTTGTCAGCGCCGTTGAGCGCGGTGCCGAAGAGGGCCGCCTGATCGCGTGGATGAGAAACGATGATGAGCAGAATGCCATCAAAGAGACGGGCATTGACGCTTCGCTGCCCGATCCGGATGATCCGAGTGCCGATCCCGTTGCCGGCGTTTACTTTAACAACCTGAGCTTCTCCAAGCTCGACTGGTATCTGAACGCTGACACTCAGATTGGTCAGGGCGTGAAGAACGGCGACGGCACGTGCTCCTATCGCATCACCGTTACCCTGACGAACATCATGACGCAGGAGGAGGCTGGCAAGCTGCCCGACTACGTTGCGGCGAGCGCACCCGATGCCGCGCGTGACGACGAGCGTCTGAATGTCTCGTTGTTTGCCCCGACGGGCGGCAACATTACTGATCTGACCGTCGAGGGCACCCAGTTTGGTCTTGGCGCCGCTATGTGGCATGGAATCCCCTTCTATTCGGGCACCGTTGACCTGCATGCTGGCGAGACGACGACGATCACGTATACGCTGACCACGTCGGCCGAGGCGGGGGACAAGCCGCTTACGCTGCGTCAGACTCCTACATGCCAGGCGGCTCGCGACAGCGCGTCGGCGTAGGGTTTTTCTGGTAGCGCAGATAATCGAGTACCATTTTGGGGCGGACAGGCAATCTGTTCGCCCCTATTTTGTAAGGAGAGCGCATGAAGTACTTTGGCACCGACGGCTTTCGCGGCGAGGCCAACGTTGGGCTGACGGTAGAGCACGCTTATAAGATTGGCCGTTTTGTGGGCTGGTATTACGGCGCCAACCGCGAGCGCAAGGCGCGCGTCATCGTGGGCAAGGACACACGTCGCTCGAGTTATATGTTCGAGGCAGCGCTGGTGAGCGGCCTGGTCGCGAGCGGTGCGGACGCCTATATGCTGCACGTGATCCCCACGCCAGGCGTAGCGCATCAGACTGTGGAAGGCTGCTTCGATTGCGGCATCATGATCAGCGCGAGCCACAACCCGTTTTGCGATAACGGCATTAAGCTCGTCAACAGCGACGGCTTTAAGATGGACGAGGACGTGCTGGAGCTCATCGAGGACTACATCGATGGCAAGAGCGAGGTGCCGCTGGCCACGGGCAACCACATCGGCGCCACGGTGGACTACATGCAGGGTCGCAACCGCTACATTGCTTCGCTCATTGCAAGTGCGAACTTTTCGCTGCAGGGCGTCAAGATCGGTATCGACTGCGCCAACGGCTCGGCTTCCTCGGTGGCCAAGCCGGTGTTTGACGCGCTCGGTGCCGACGTGCGCGTGATCAATGCCGCGCCCGATGGCTTTAACATCAACGTCGACTGCGGCTCCACGCATATGGAGCGCCTGCAGCGTCACGTGGTGGAGCAGGGCCTGGACGTGGGTTTTGCCTATGACGGCGATGCCGACCGCTGCCTGGCCGTGGATGAACGCGGCCGCGTGGTAGACGGCGACCAGATCCTGTACGTGTGCGGCGTGTATCTGAACAAGCACGGGCGTCTCTCGGGCGGTACCGTGGTACCGACGATCGCCAGCAACTTTGGTCTGGTCAAGTCGCTGGAGCTTGCCGGACTGAGCGCCGTGACCAGCGGCGTGGGCGACCGTCACGTGTATGCCAAGATGCGCGAGGGCGGCTACAGCCTGGGCGGCGAGCAGACGGGCCATACGATCTTTGGCGATATCGAGTGCACGGGCGACGGCATTATGACCTCGCTGCGCGTGATGGAAGTGATTCGTGCCGAGCGCGAGACGCTCTCGCAGCTCACGGCTCCGTGCAAGCTGCTGCCGCAGGCGCAGGTGGCCGTGCACGTGGCGGACAAGGACGCCGCGCTCGAGAGCATGGGCGTGCAGAACGCCATCGCCGAGGCCGAGGCTGCGCTGGCAGGCGAGGGCCGCGTGCTCGTGCGCAAGAGCGGAACCGAGTCGGTTATCCGCGTGCTGGCCGAGGCGCCCGACCAAGCATCCGCCGATGCCGCCATGAAGCGCATCGCCAACGCGCTCGAGGCTTTATAGCTACGCGGTTTTACCAAACCGCGTAGCTGCTCGACGCTGCAAACGGCCCCAAGCGGCAATCTGACGTTCAATTTCAAGGGCGCGACCAGAAGGTCAGCGCCCTTTCATTTCACGTCACCTTGCTCGCTTGGGGCCGTTTTCGCTGACGTTGCCAAGACATTAGCGTCAACGAACTAGTCATTGGGTACCTAGTTATTGGGTGAAAAAAGGGGACGCTGCGGATTGGTTCCGCGGCGTCCCCTTTGCGTTGGCGTGTCGCCTAAGCTTTACAGCTCGTAGAGCGTGGTGAACTTGTCCTGCAGGTAGCTGCAGTAGTAGCGGGCATCGAACGCCATGCCGCACGCGCCCTTGATGAGCTCCGGCGCGTCCTTGGCGCGGCCCCACTGCCAAATGTGCTCGCCCAGCCAGGCCCGGACGGGCGCCAGATCGCCGCTCGCGCAGGCACCGGTAAGGTCGATGCCGTCGCGGCACATGGCCGGCACGAACATGGCGTCGTAGGCGCTGCCCAGCGCATAGGTGGGGAAGTAACCAAACGAGCCACCGCTCCAGTGTGTATCCTGCAGGCACCCGTGCGTGTCGTCAGGAACGGGAATGCCCAGGTACTCGTTCATAAAGCGATTCCAAAGTGCGGGGATGTCCTTGGCCGTGGCCTCGCCGGCAAACAGCATGCGCTCGATCTCGTAGCGCACCATAACGTGCAGCGGATAGGTGAGCTCGTCGGCCTCGGTGCGGATCAGCGAAGGCTGCGCGATGTTCACGGCGTGGTAGAGCGTGTCCTCGTCGACGTCGCCGTAGACCTCGGGTGCGTGGCGGCGCAGCACCTCGAGCAGCGGTCCCATAAAGGCGCGGCTGCGACCCACGGTGTTCTCGAAAAAGCGGCTCTGGCTCTCGTGGATGCCCATGGAGGTGCCGCCCTCAAGACAGGTGCGCGCATAGGCGGGATTGACGCCCAGCTCGTACATGGCGTGTCCCGCCTCGTGGATGATGCTGTAGACGTTGGAGATGCAATCGTCCTCGTAGATGTGTGTCGCGATGCGCGCGTCACCCACGGCAAAGCCCTCGCTAAACGGGTGCTCGGTAAAGGCAAGCGTGGTGTCGTTCAGGTTCAGGCCGACGAGCTTCATAAGGTCGAAGCTCATGGCGCGCTGGGCGGCCTCGGGCACGCGGGCGTGCAAAAAGTCGGCAGCGGGCTGCTGGCCGCGCTCGCCGATGGCGTGCACGAGCGGCACGACCGTCGCCTTGACCTCATCGCAAAACGCATCGAAGCTCTCGGCAGAAAGGCCGCGCTCGTACTGGTCGAGCCAAACGTCGTATGGGTCGCGCTTGGGGTCCATGAGTTCGGCCTGATGCTTAAGTTGGGCGATGATTCTATCTACATAGGGCTCAAAACTCGCCCAGTCGTTGGCCGTCTTGGCCTTGTGCCACACGGCGTCGGCCTCGCAGGTGAGCCTGGTCCAGGCCTCGGCCTCCTCGGTAGGAATAACGCTTGCCTCGCGCTGGTCGCGGCCGAGCACGCGGATCTCGTCGAGCAGCTGCGGGTCGTCTACGTGTCCGCCTGCAACCGTCTCGCGTGCTAACGAGCGTACGAGCTCAACGGACTTCTCGCTGGTCAGCAGCTTGTGATGCTCGCCGGCAAGCGTGCCCATGGCGTCGGCACGGGCGGCAGCACCGTTGGCAGGAGCAATCGTCGCTCCATCGAACTCGGCAATCTTGAGCAGGTACTCGCGAGTCCACAGCTTGCCCTCGAGTTTGCGGAACTTTTTGACGGCCTTATCGACTTTAGCAGCCTTGACGCCCTTGGCAGCCTTTGCCACGGCGGCCTGGGCCTTCTTATCGAGTTTCTTTCCCATACCGTATCCTTAATCTCGCAGGCCGAGCGCCGCA
>CABUBY010000017.1 GCA_902489955.1 uncultured Collinsella sp.
AGATGATGGTCGAGTACGACGCCGAGTATCCCGAGTACCATCTGGCCGAGTCGAAGGGCTATGCGAGCCCCGAGCACATCGAGGCCATTCGCAAACATGGACTTTGTCCGCTGCACCGCGTGAGCTTTTGCGGAAACTTTCTGCAGACTGAGCGCCTTTTCTAGGCCAATTGTGGAGACATGGACCTCTGGGGTTTTATAAACCTGCTGGTAGCGGGCCGTATGCAACACCATTGTTGCGTACGGCCCGTTTTTTGACGGCATTTGGTCAGCTTTTGGTTTGCTTCCGGTACTTACCCGCATGAAAGGTGCCCTCATCATCGGGGCAATGCAGTGTGCGGGAAAGGAGACCCCATGAGTGCCGCAAGCAAAAAGAGCAAGACGCAGCAGCTCAAGGAGCGTTGGGAAAACGGCGAGCTCGACTCCGGGGCGATGACGCCCGAGTTTATCAAGGGACTCAGTCCCCGCGAGCTAGGCATGCTGGGCGAGCTGATCACCATCGACTACTTTAACGAGCGCGGCTACACCTTGCTGGAGCAGGGCTATCGTTGCACCGAGGGCGAGGCCGATCTGGTGCTGCTCGATGAGCTCGACGATGTCGTGGTGATGGCCGAGGTCAAGACCAGACGCGTTTCGCTGGATTGCACCACGCGGGTCTTTCCCGAGGAGGCCGTGGACGCCCAAAAGCAACGCCGCTACCGCCGCATCGCAAGTTGCTATCTCATGGAGCATTATCCGCTCAAGGCGATTCGCTTCGATGCTGTGGGTGTCACCATCCGCGGCGGGCATATCGCCGAGATCGAGCATCAGTACAACGCGTTCGATTGGCAGGTGTCGTGATGGCGTTCGAGACGTTTGCCGTTCACGCGGCCTGCATCCGCGGCGTCGAGGCGATTCACGTCACGGTCGAGGTCTCGCTTGCCGGTGGCGTTCCGGGCATCCAGATGCTCGGCATTCCGAGTATGGAGGTGATGGAGTCACGCGGTCGTATTCGCTGCGCGATGCGCTCCGCCGGGTTCGAGATCCCGCGCTCGGGCATTACCGTTAACCTGGCACCCGGCGATATCCGCAAGACCGGTAGCGGCTTTGACCTGCCCATCGCCATCGCGGTTCTAGCGGCCGATGAGCAGATTCCCCGTGACAACCTCGATCGCTGCCTTATCGCAGGTGAGCTTGGTCTGGACGGTACGGTGCTTCCCGTCAAGGGCGAGGTGGCGTTTCAGCTATTGGCTCGCGACATGGGGCTGTCTTTTATCGCCGGCAGGTCCGACCAGCATGTGCCACTCGCGGGCGTAGATTGCGGCTTTATCGACCATCTGTCTCAGCTTGCTCATGGCATGGGCGATGCCGCACGGCACTACTTGGATTCCGAGGGTGTCGAGGCGACCTTTGAGCCCGAGCTCGACTATGCAGACGTGCTGGGGCAGGAAGTCGCTAAACGCGGCATGGCGCTTGCGGCGGCAGGAGAACACGGCTTGCTCATGATCGGGTCTCCGGGTTCGGGCAAGACGATGCTCGCACGCCGTATGACCGGCATCCTGCCCGAGCTTTCCGTTGAGGATCAGCAGGAGGCACTGTGCATCCATTCGGTTTTGGGTGAGAACATTGATGGCTTGTTGGCGGGGCACCGCCCCTTCCGCAGTCCCCACCACAGTATTTCGACCGCAGGCCTTATCGGCGGCGGGCGCCCGGTGCACCCGGGTGAGATCAGCCTTGCTCATGGCGGCGTGCTCTTTTTGGACGAGCTTGCCGAGTTTCCCACTGGCGTGCTGCAGACGCTGCGTCAGCCCATCGAGCGCGGCTACGTGAGGATCGTACGCGTCGACGGGGCTTTTACCTTCCCGTCGCGCTTTCAGCTGCTGGCTGCGAGCAATCCCTGCCCCTGCGGCTTTTTGGGCGATCGCGAGGTGCCGTGTCGCTGCTCGCCGGCGATGGTCGAGCGCTATCGGTCTAAACTGCGCGGTCCTTTGGCCGACCGTATCGACATGATGATCGATGTGACCCGTCCCGACCCTCAAGTGATTATCGAGGGTGCGGAGGGCATGTCGTCGGCCGAGTTACGTGACTACGTTGTGCGCGGTCGCGCCTTTCGCGCTTGGCGCGAATCCCGCATGGACGATGCGGATGCCGAGGCCGAGGATGACGAGACTCGGTCCATTGACGGCGTCGTTTCGACCTTTGAGCTCGATGATGCGGCGGAGAAGTGTGTGCTCGGCCTGTCGAAGCGCACGCATCTCACAGGGCGTGGCATCGTGCGCCTTGTTCGCATTGCGCGCACGATCGCAGATGTCGCCGAGAGCGAGCAGGTGACGCAGGACCACGTGCTCGAGGCGGCGATGTACCAGGGAAGGAGGGACCAATGATGGCTGAGGGGACCTTCGAGCTGCATCCAGGTGACGCGTTGTATCCCGAGACCGTTTTGGAGCTTTCTGATGTACCTCAGACGCTCTATGTGCGCGGCAACCCCGAGGCGCTTTCGACGCCCGCGCTCTCCATCATCGGTGCGCGAAAGGCCTCGCCGTATGGTCTTGCCGTGGCAGAGCTTGCGGCGAAGGTGGCGGTCGAGGCGGGAGTGACGGTAGTTTCGGGCGGTGCAGTCGGTTGTGACCAGGCCTCGGGTTGGGCTGCGGTCAACGCCGGCGGCAAACACGTCGTGGTGCTGGGGACGGGCGCCGACGTGGTCTACCCGCGTTCGAGCGCGGGGCTTATTACGCGCACGCTCGATACGGGCGGCGCGGTCGTGTCGATCTCTCCGTGGGGCATGGGTCCGCGCAAGTTTTCCTTTCCGCGTCGCAATCGCGTGATCGCGGCCCTGTCGCAAGCCCTCTTTGTATCCGAGGCGGGTATGCCTTCCGGGACGTTTTCTACAGCCGAGGCTGCTATGGATTTGGGGCGCGAACTTCTTGCCGTGCCGGGGTCGATCCTATCGCCCGAGTCGCGTGGCACGAATTACCTCATTGCGAACGGTGCCTGCTGCATTGTCGACGAGGAGTCCATCGAGATGGCTATCTCTCGCATATACGGCACCCTGCGCTACTCGCGCCCCGATGCTCCCGGCATTGCCGACCTGAATCCAACACAGCAGACCGTGATGCATGCGCTCATCGCCTCTCCGCTCAAGGTCGACGACATCGCGGCGCTCGTCTCACTCGATGCTGTCGGCGTACTCAAACTCTTGGGTTCGCTTGAACTCGAGGGCCTTATCGAGCGCATGATGGATGGAAGGTATGCGCCCTCCAAGTTTGCCCTTCACGCCCAGACGCCCTTCGGTCACAATGGAAAACGTGTCAATTAGAAAGGTGTTTGCAGATGCAGTTCGATCAGGTGACGGTTATCGGTGGCGGTCTGGCGGGTTCGGAATGCGCGATCCAGCTGGCAGACCGCGGGTTTGCCGTAAAGCTGTGCGAGATGCGCCCCCAGGTGAGCTCCCCGGCTCACCATACCGATCACCTGGCAGAGCTCGTCTGCTCCAATTCGTTTAAGTCGACCCGTCCGGATTCCGCGGCTGGTTTGCTGAAGGCCGAGCTTGAGCGCATGGGTTCAGTCCTGCTCGACTGCGCCCATCGCGCTGCTGTTCCCGCTGGTGGCGCCCTGGCGGTCGACCGTGTTACATTCTCCGAGCTCGTCGAGGCTGAGGTTGCCGCCCGCCCCAATATCGAGGTCGTTCACGGCGAGGTCACCCAGATCCCCGAGGGCCACGTGGTCATTGCCGCGGGCCCCTTGTGCTCGCCGGCACTGAGCGAAGAGGTCATGAAGCTCGTCGGTGGCGACGCCCTTGCGTTCTTCGATGCCGCGGCGCCGATCGTCGATGCCTCCACGCTCGATATGGACGTGCTGTTCTCGCAGTCGCGCTACGAGGAGCAGGGGAGTGGCGACTATCTCAACGCTCCGCTCAATAAGGAGGAGTACGAGGCCTTTATCGAGGCGCTTACCACGGCCGACCGCGTGGTGCTCAAGGATTTTGAGGGCGGCGATCTGTTCCAGGCCTGCCAGCCTGCCGAGGAGGTTGCACGCACCGGCAAGGACGCTATTCGCTTTGGCGCCATGAAGCCCGTCGGCCTCACCGACCCGCGTACCGGACGTCGCCCCTGGGCGGCGATTCAGCTGCGTGCCGAGAACAAGGAGAAGACCGCTTACAATCTGGTGGGCTTCCAGACCAACCTGACCTTTGGCGAGCAGAAGCGCGTCTTCCATATGGTGCCGGGCCTGGAGAACGCTGAGTTCTTCCGCTACGGTGTCATGCACCGCAATACCTTTGTCGACGCTCCACACGTGCTCGATGGCACCTTTGCCGTGCCCGGTACCGGCGTGCGCCTGGCCGGTCAGATCACCGGCACCGAGGGGTACATGGAAGCCGTGGCGACAGGTCTGCTCGCGGCGCTCAACACCTATGCCGAGGCTATCGGTGCCGCGGGCGTCGAGTTGCCCCGCGTGGGCGCCCTGGGTGCGCTCGTGGGCTATGCGACCGATCCTGCCACCGTGGGCTATCAGCCCATGCATGTCAACTTTGGCCTGGTGCCGCCACTCGAGGATGGTAAGCGCCGCAGCAAGCGCGACCGCTACCAGGCCTATGCGGACCGTGCGCTCGAGGCCCTTGACGCCTATCTGGCTACTCGCCCCGATCTGTTTGGAGGCGACCGGTCATAGCCTTTGACCTGTACGACACCGTCGACTCGTTTATCGCCTATATCGCACGCGTCGAGGGACTTTCTCCCAACACGGTGACGGCCTATGGCTCGAGGCTGGAGCGCTTTGCTGCCTGGTGCGAACGCGAGGGCATCGACGCTCGCGCCGCCGACGTACGGACCGTTCGTTCCTATTTGGCCGAGCTGTCGCGTGGCCAGGTGGCGGCTCGGACCCTTGCGGCACACCTGTCTGCCATTCGCTCACTCTATCGGTGGATGGCTGTCGAGGGGATTGTCGAGGGCGATGCGGTCTCGGCAATATCCTCGCCCAAGCTCCCGCGCGATTTGCCCGGTGTGCTGACGACCCAACAGGTGGAGGCACTCCTCAAAGCCCCCGATACCTCAACACCCGCGGGACTGAGCGATGCGGCGATGCTCGAGTTGCTCTATGCCTCGGGTGCCCGCATCTCAGAGCTTGCGGCGCTCAATGTGGAATCCATCTCATGGTCCGAGCGCACGCTGCGCCTGTGGGGCAAGGGGAGCAAAGAACGTATCGTCCCCCTGTATCGTCGTGCGCTCGAGGTGACTCGTTTCTATATTGAGGAGGGGAGACCGGAGTTGCTCGCTCGGGCAAAGCGCCGTGACCTCGCTACCGGGCCGCATCCGCTGTTTATATCGGCGCGCGGCAATCGCATGAGCGCTGCCATGCTCCGGCGGCGGTTCCATACGCTGGCGACGCTCGCCGGCATTCCGGCTGACATCGCCCCGCATGCGATGCGCCATACCTTTGCGACCGACTTGCTCGAGGGCGGTGCGGACCTGCGCTCGGTTCAAGAGCTGCTGGGTCATGCGAGCCTGTCCACGACGCAGATCTACACGCATCTCACACCCGATCGGCTCAAACGTGCCGTGGCTCAAGCCCATCCCCGAGGCGAATAGTGGCTGGGACGTCCCGCGCCGCACTCAGGTGTGTGGTTTTGATTGCGGGTTGGCAGGAAGATGCATTCCTGCTATCATTCATCGGGTTGCTTCACGGCAACATGTTTTTATCACGCACGCGCGGCTACTTCATACCGTGGTGCCCGGGCTTTGGTAGCACATGTCCGGGTTGGTTTTGGAGGATGACCCCGCGCGGAGGCAAACCACAGGAGGTTTAACATGGCTACCAAGATTAATATCCGCACCCTGCTCGAGGCCGGCTGCCACTTCGGTCACCAGACCCGTCGCTGGAACCCCAAGATGAAGCCGTTCATCTTCGGTGAGCGCAACGGTATCTACATCCTCGACCTCAAGCAGACCATCCTCGATGCCGACCAGGCCTACACCTTCGTCAAGAACGTCGCCAAGGGCGGCAACGTGCTGTTCGTCGGCACCAAGAAGCAGGCTCAGGAGGCCGTCAAGAACGCTGCTGAGCGCGCCAACATGCCTTACATCAACCAGCGTTGGCTCGGCGGCATGCTGACCAACTTCGTCACCATCCGCTCCCGCATCAACCGCATGGAGGAGCTCGAGGCCATGGTCGAGGACGGCCGCATGGCTGTTCTGCCCAAGAAGGAGCAGGCTGTTCTCGGCAAGGAGCTCACCAAGCTCCAGACCAACCTCGGTGGTGCCCGCGACATGAAGGGTCTGCCCCAGGCTCTCTTCGTCATCGACACCAGGCGCGAGGAGAACGCCATCAAGGAGGCTCAGCGTCTGAACATCCCCGTCGTCGCTCTGATCGACACCAACTCCGATCCCGACGAGGTCGAGTACGGCATCCCCTGCAACGATGACGCTATCTCTGCTGTCACCCTTATGTGCGAGCTCATGGCTGACGCCTGCCTCGCTGGCTCCGGCAAGGAGCAGGTCTCCGAGGCCGAGATGGCCGCTGAGCCCAAGGCCGAGTAAATCAGTCTTAGTTAATTCTTTTTCATCTCTTTGAAAGGAACCACAATGGCCCAGATTACCGCCGCTATGGTCAAGCAGCTCCGCGAGATGACCGACTCCCCGATGATGGAGTGCAAGAAGGCTCTCGTCGAGGCTGACGGCGACATGGACGCCGCTGTCGACGTTCTGCGTAAGAACGGCCTTGCCAAGGCTGCCAAGAAGGCTGGCCGTGAGACCAACGAGGGCGCTGTCGCCGCGTTCGTCTCCGAGGATGGCAAGACCGGCGCTCTGCTCGAGCTCTCCTGCGAGACCGACTTCGTTGGCTCTAACGCCAAGTTCACCGGCTTTGCTTCCAAGGTCGCTGAGGTTGTCGCTACCACCGAGCCTGCTGACGTCGACGCTCTGCTCGAGAAGCCGATGGGCGAGGAGACCGTTTCCTCCGAGCTCACCGAGATGATTCACATTATGGGCGAGAACATGAAGATCTCCCGCTTCGCTGCCCGCAAGGCTGAGAACGGCGCGCTCGCTTCTTACATCCACATGGGTGGTAAGATCGGCGTCCTCGTCGAGTTCGCCTTCGAGAAGGCTGAGACCGCTCAGGCTGAATCCTTCAAGACCTTCGCTCACGACGTTGCCCTTCAGGTTGCCGCCGTCGCCCCGATCTGCGCTACCCGCGATCAGGTTCCGGCCGAGACCGTCGAGCACGAGAAGCAGATCTACATGGCTCAGGCTGCCGAGTCCGGTAAGCCCGAGGCTATCCAGGAGAAGATGGCTGTCGGCCGTCTGGAGAAGTTCTACAAGCAGTCCGTGCTCACCGAGCAGGAGTTCATCAAGGACAGCTCCCTCACCATCAAGAAGTACGCTGAGCAGGTCTCCAAGGAGCTCGGCGACACCATTACCGTCGTTGCCTTTGACCGTCTGGTCCGTGGCGAGTAAATAAGCTCTTGTAGCTGGTAATGAGCAGGCTGTGGGTTTTACTCACAGCCTGCTTTTTCATGGCTCTTATCAGAGCCTTTGATATCATATTGAGAGTCTAATTAAAGGAGGATCGCTTTGTCCGACATCCGATATAAACGCGTGCTTCTTAAGCTTTCCGGCGAAGCACTGATGGGCGACGGCCAATATGGCATCGACCCCAAGGTTACCGACCATCTTGCCAAGCAGGTCAAGGAGCTGCTCGCCGTTGGCCATGAGGTCGGCGTCGTTGTCGGCGGCGGCAATATTTTCCGCGGCATGGCCGGCGCTGCCGGTGGCATGGAGCGTGCTCAGGCCGACTACATGGGCATGCTGGCAACCGTTATGAACGCGCTTGCCCTTCAGGATGCTTTCGAGCATAACGATGTTCCTTGCCGCGTTATGAGCGCTATCCAGATGAACGAGATTTGCGAGCCCTATATTCGTCGTCGCGCCATCAACCACCTGTCCAAGGGCAATGTCGTTATCTTCGCCGCCGGTTCGGGCAATCCGTACTTTACGACCGACACCGCCGCGGCTCTTCGTGCGTGCGAGATCGGCGCCGAGATTCTGATTAAAGCCACCAAGGTTGACGGCATCTACGACAAGGATCCCGTCAAGTGCGCCGACGCCGTCCGCTTTGACAAGATTACCTATCACGAGGTTCTCATCCGCGGTCTGCAGGTTATGGATTCCACGGCTACGGCACTGTGCCAGGATAACCGTATGCCGATTTTGGTCCTCAACATCGATGGCGAGGACACCGTCAAACGCGCGCTTTCGGGTGAGCCCGTCGGCACGCTCGTCTATCAGGAGGATTAAGCATGGCAGAGAACATCACCGCCCATATGGACAAGTCGCTCGAGTCCCTCAAGCATAACTTCTCCAAGGTTCGTACCGGCCGCGCCAATGCCAACATTCTGTCCGACATCACCGTCGATTATTACGGTGTTCCCACGCCGGTCACGCAGGTTGCCGCCGTCAAGACCCCCGAGGCCCACATGCTGCTCATCGAGCCGTGGGACAAGGCGCTCATCAATGCTATCGTCAAGGCCATCGGCGCTTCCGATCTGGGTATTACCCCCAACTCCGATGGCACCGTCGTTCGTCTTCCGTTCCCGGCTCCCACTGAGGAGCGCCGTCGCGAGCTCGTCAAGGAGTGCCGCGAGTACGCCGAGCAGGCCAAGGTGTCTATCCGTAACATCCGTCGCGACTTTAACAACAAGCTCGAGCGCGATGAGGAGCTCACCGAGGACGATGTCCGTCGCGAGCAGGCCAAGGTCCAGAAGCACACCGATGAGTATGTCGCCAAGGTCGAGGAGCTTCTGAAGGAAAAAGAAGCCGAGGTCATGGAGATCTAAGGTGCAATACGACGAGCATAAACTGGTCGAGTACTTTGCCGACGCCCCTGCGGGCGTCGGTTTTTCCGACCTTGACCTCAATAACATTCCGCACCATATCTCGTGCATCATGGACGGCAACGGTCGTTGGGCTACGTCGCGCGGTCTTGCGCGCACTGAGGGCCACAAGGCGGGTATCGTCTCCCTTCGCGAGATCATTACCGCCTGCGTGCGCCTGGGCGTCGACGTGCTTTCTGCCTATGCGTTTTCTACCGAAAACTGGAACCGTCCGCAGCATGAGGTAAACGTCTTGATGCATCTGTTTGCCAAGACGTTTATCGACGAGCTGCCGCTTCTGAAGCGCGAAAACGTGCGTGTTGTCTTTTTGGGTGACATTTCCGCGCTGCCCAAGAAGACCCGCGACGTTTTTGAACGCGGTCTTGCCGAGTGCGCCGATCACACCGGTATGACGCTGGCGCTTGCCGTCAACTACGGCGCGCGTGCCGAGATTACCCGCGCTGTCCGTCAGATTGCACTCGACGCTGCCGCCGGTAAGATCGATCCTGCCGCAATTGATGACGACATGGTGGCTTCCCATCTCTATACCGCCGGCCTTCCCGATCCTGAGCTTGTGATTCGCACCTCTGGTGAGCTGCGCCTTTCGAACTATCTGCTGTGGCAGGTGGCTTATTCCGAATTCTACGTCACCGATACCTATTGGCCTGACTTTGATCGTTGGGGCCTTGTCGACGCCATTTTGGCCTATCAGGGCCGTGACCGTAGGTTTGGTGGACTGAGCAAGACCGAGGAGGCTTAATCGTGTCCGATCGTCCCAAGGCATCTGCTCCCAAGACGCCTGCGCGCAAAGCTGCCGCTGCGGGAGCGCCTGCAGCGAAGAGCGGCACCGGTTCGTGGCTGGCGGGCTTTATTACCCGTGCCGCCGCCGGTATCGTCTACGCCGTTGTCTTTATCCTGTGCCTGGTTTTGGGTATCGTGCCCACGGCCATCTTTGTTTCTGTCATGAGCGGTCTGTGCTGCTATGAGTTTTTCCGTATGACAAGGCTTGATGGCAAGATGGCTAACGAGCGCATGGGTATCGCTGCCGCCGTACTCTTTCCGCTGTCGGCGTTGGGCGATTCGATGTTGCTGAATGCCCTGCTTTTTGCCCTGATGCTCGCTGTGGGCATTTGGTATGTCTGGTCGCCGCGTACCCGCATCTCTGATGTGGCCGTGACGCTCATGGGTCCCATCTACACTGGCTTTATGCTGTCGGCTATCGTGCTGCTGCGCGATGCCGTGCCCGGTTTTGCCGGCGCCCTGCTTTCAGTGGGCGTTTGCGCGTCCCTTTGGGTCTCCGATTCGTTTGCCTACATCGTGGGCAGCCGTATCGGCAAGCACAAGATGGTTCCCAAGATCTCTCCTAAAAAGAGCTGGGAGGGGTTTGTCGGCGGCATTCTGGGCTCGGTTTTGATTTGGCTCATCCTGTGGGCGACGCACTTCTACAAACTCAGCCTGCCCTATGCGCTGCTGTGCGGCTTGGTCGTGTCCATCCTGGGCGTTATCGGCGACCTCATTGAGTCGCGCATCAAGCGTGGCGTGGGCGTCAAGGATTCCGGCAACCTTATCCCGGGCCATGGCGGCATGCTCGACCGTAGCGACTCGCTTATCTTTGGCTGCATTACCGCGCAGCTGCTTTTGATGATCGGGGGCGTGCTGTAATGTCATTCCAGACGACGTATGGCTCCGATGGACGCCTTCGTGTTGCCATCCTGGGTTGTACGGGCTCTATCGGCACGCAGGCACTCGACGTGTGCCGTCAGCATGCCGATCGACTGCAGGTAACGGCGCTGTCCGTCAATTCCAGCACCTCGGAGCTCGTTGCCGCCGCCCGCGAGTTCTCGGTTCCGGCCGTTGCCGTGGCCGACTCCGCCCACGGTGCGGACGCCGTGCTGCAGGAGCTGCCCGAGGGCACGGAGCTCGGTGTTGGTGCGCAGGCGGTTTGTGAGCTCGCGCGTCGCGACGATGTCGACTGCGTGCTCGTCGCTATTGTGGGTGCCGCCGGTCTCGAGGCGAGCCACGCGGCCTTGACCTCAAATAAGCGCCTTGCCCTTGCCAACAAGGAGTCCCTCGTCGTCGGTGGCGACTTGCTTATGCCGTTGGCACAACCGGGCCAGCTTATTCCAGTCGACTCTGAGCACTCCGCCATCTACCAGTGCTATCTGGGGGAGAACCCACGCGAGGCTCATTGTATTTGGCTCACCTGCTCGGGCGGTCCGTTCTTTGGCCGCACGCGCGGCGAGCTCGACCGCGTGACGCGTGCCGATGCCCTCGCACATCCCACGTGGGCCATGGGTGCCAAGATCACCATCGACTCCGCCACCCTCATGAACAAGGGCCTGGAGCGCATTGAGGCCATGCATCTGTTTAACTGCGACCTCGATTTCATTAACGTGGTCGTGCAGCGTCAGTCCAAGATTCACTCTATGGTCGAGTTCGCCGACGGCTCCGTGATGGCGCATCTCGGTGCATCCGACATGCGTATTCCCATCCAGTTCGCGTTCTCGTATCCCGAGCGTTGGGATACTCCGGCGCCTCGTATCGATTTCCGCGAGCTGGGGCAGCTCACGTTTGATGCTGCCGACATGGATACCTTCCGCTGTTTGGCACTGGCCGAGCGTGCCGGCAAGACGGGTGGCACTATGCCGTGCGTGCTCAATGCCGCCAACGAGGTCGCCGTCGATGCCTTCCTGCACGATGGCTGCAGCTTTACCGATATCGATCGCATTGTGGAATCCTGCATGGACGCCCACGATATGCAGGTGGTCGATTCGTTTGAGCAGCTTCGCGACATCGATGCGTGGGCGCGTGAAAAGGCTGCGCAGGTGCTCGCCGCAACCCGTTCCTAACCCATAAGGATTGCTTTTTCGTTTTATGGATACTGTTCTGGGCGTTCTCTCATCGGTCTTTTGGGGCCTGCTGATGCTTTCCGTCCTCGTGTTTTTGCACGAGGGCGGCCACTTTTTGGCGGCGCGTGCCTGCGGCGTCCGTGTGACCGAGTTCTTTTTGGGCCTGCCGTGCCGCTTTGACATCCATTACACGTCGCGTCGCATTGGAACCAAGTTTGGCGTGACCCCGCTGCTGCTGGGTGGCTACGCTGCCATTTGCGGTATGGATCCGACCGATGTCTCCTGCGCCGATCGCGTGCTCGCGGCTATCTATCGTCATGGTCGCGTGACCGTGGCCGACCTTGCTGTCGAGCTTGAGCTTTCCGAGGAGGATGTGCTCGAGGCATGCGCCCTGTTGCTGGGCTGGGGTTCCATCGCACCCTGGTATGAGGAAGGGGAGAAGCCCTCGCCGAGCTACTATCCCACCAAGTATCAGACGCTGCCGCGAGATGCGGCGGGTTACACTACCTTTGACGGCCGCCGTTTCGATCGCGAACATTCAACTGCCGAGGGCGATGTGTGGGAGCTGCCGTGCGGCGAGGCCGAGTTCCTTGCACAAGAGCGTTCGCACACCTATCTTGGCCAGGGCTTTCTCAAGCGCGCCTTTATGTTGCTCGCGGGCATTCTCGTCAATATCCTGACGGGCTTTTTGCTGCTTATGAGCATCTACTCTATTGCGGGTGTCACCGTGCCGATGGATACCAACGTGATCGGTCAGGTTGACGAGGGGTCTATTGCCGCCAAGGCGGGTATCGAGGGCGGCGACGCGATCCTTTCGGTTGACGGAGTATCGTGCTCTACCTGGATGGACGTTTACGATGCCATCGGTAAGGCTGCCGGTAAGGACGATATCGCCATCGAGTACGAGCGTGACGGCAAGCAGCATTCGACCGCGGTTGCGCTCAAAGAGGACGAGCGCCTAGGTGTGTATGCCTCTACGCAGGTGGTCCGTTTAGACCCCATCACGTCGGCTCGACTTTCGTTCTCCTATGTCGTGCAGACAGCGGAGGGCGTGATGCGCCTGCTCCAGCCGCAGCATACGATGGAGATTCTCGATCAGTCTTCTTCGATCGTGGGCATTAGCGTTATGTCCTCACAGGCTGCTGCTGCCGGCCCTGCCACGTTCCTTTCGTTTGCCGCCCTCATTTCGTTCTCGCTTGGCTTTATGAACCTGCTGCCCATCCCACCACTCGATGGCGGCAAGCTGGTCATCGAGATCATTCAAAAGATTGCTGGCCGCGAGCTTCCGCTCAAGGTCCAGACGATTGTGAGCTATGTGGGCATCGCGCTCTTTGCGCTGCTGTTTGTCTATATGCTTCGTTCCGACGTCCTTCGATTTATTTTGTAGGGGAGTGTTTGGATTGTCTTTATCCCATCCTTTGCCTCGCGAGTTGACGCGCCCCGTGCATGTGGGCGGTGTGCAGATCGGTGGCGGCGCGCCGGTGGTGGTCCAATCCATGACCTGCACCGATACCGCTGACGCCCAGGCAACGCTTGCGCAAGTGTGCGCGTTGGCGCAGGCTGGCTGCGATATCGTGCGTGTGAGCGTGCCCACCGAGGCCGCGCTTGAGGGTTTCCGCACCATCTGTGCCGAGTCTCCGGTGCCGATCGTCGCCGATATTCACTTTAACCATAAGCTCGCCATCGGCGCCGTCGAGGCTGGTGCCGCCAAGCTTCGCATCAATCCCGGCAATATCGGCGATTGGGCTAAGGTCGATGCCGTGATCGATGCCGCGGGCGCCGCTGGGTGCGCGATTCGCATTGGCGTGAACGCCGGCTCACTCGAGCAGGATATCGCCGAGCGCGAAGACCTCACGCAGCCCGAGAAGCTCGTGATGTCGAGCGAGCGCTTCGTCAAGCACTTTGAGGACCGCGGCTTTACGAACATTGTGCTTTCTGCCAAGGCCCATAGCGTGCAAACGACGCTTGATACCTATCGAGCCCTGTCGCGTGAGATTCCCCACGTTCCGCTTCACCTGGGCGTGACGGAGGCGGGGACCAAGCTCCAGGGCACCATCAAGAGCTCTGTAGGCTTGGGTATCTTGCTTTCCGAAGGCATTGGCGACACCATGCGTGTGTCGCTCACGGCCGATCCGGTTGAGGAGCCGCCGGTTGCCTGGGGAATTTTGCAGTCGCTGGGCCTGCGTCGCCGTGGTCCCGAGATTGTCTCGTGCCCCACGTGCGCCCGCTGCCAGGTTAACTTGATTCCCATTGCCGAGGAGGTTGCCGAGCGGCTTAAGAACTACTCCGCGCCGCTTTCGATCGCTGTGATGGGATGTGCCGTTAATGGCCCCGGCGAGGCTTCTGATGCCGACCTGGGCGTTGCTTGCGGACGTGGTCAGGCCTTGCTCTTTTCGCATGGCCAGATCATTGGTAAAGTAGCTGAGGACCAAATTGTCGACGCGCTTATGGCCGAGGTCGACAAGCTTATTGAGGAGAAATAAATGACCCGAGCAATGTATATGTCTAAGCTTTATGCGCCGACGCTTAAAGAGGATCCGGCGGACGCTGAGCTCGCCAGCCACCGCCTGCTGCTCCGTGCCGGCATGATCCGCAAGGAGGCCGCCGGTCTGTATTCTTATCTGCCGCTCGCATGGCGCTCGATCCGCAAGATCGAGAACATCGTTCGCGACGAGATGGATGCTGCCGGCGCCCAGGAGCTTATGATGCCTATCATGGTCGATGCCGAGCTGTGGCGTGAGTCCGGCCGTATCGATGCCTATGGCAAGGAGCTTGTGCGCTTTGACGACCGTCATGGTCGCGAGTTCGTCCTGGGCCCCACGCACGAGGAGACCGTCACGGCCCTGGTGCGCAACGAGCTGCGCTCCTACAAACAGCTGCCCGTCAACCTGTACCACATCCAGGATAAGTTCCGCGACGAGTTCCGTCCCCGCTTTGGCCTGATGCGCGGCCGTGAGTTCATCATGAAGGACGCCTACAGCTTCTCTGCCACGCAGGAGAGTCTGCAGGAGGAGTACGACAAGATGAAGCAGGCCTACGCCAACATCTGTGAGCGCTGCTACATCAAGGCCCTGCCCGTTGTCGCCGACTCCGGCGAGATCGGTGGCGATACCTCCGTCGAGTACATGGCTTTGGCTGACGCCGGCGAGGCTTCGCTCGTCTATTGTGATGACTGCGGTTTTGCCGCCGATGACGAGGCTGCAAGCACCAAGGTTGTCGTGACCGAGGGTCCTGGCGACGGTACGCTTACCAAGGTCGAGACTCCGGGCATGGGCACCATCGAGGCCGTTGCAAAGTTCTTCGGCTTCCCCGAGAACGGCACGCGCAAGTCGCTGGCACTCATCGACGCCGAGGGCAAGCCTGTCGTGGCCATTGTTCCGGGCGACCACGAGCTCAATGACTGCAAGGCCGAGCACGTCTTTGGCAAGGGCTATCGCATGATGACCGACGAGGAGCTCCAGACCTACGGTCTGCATAAGGGCTTTATCGGACCGGTTAACCTGCCCGAGGGCATTCGTCTGGTCTGCGACGAGAGCCTGCGCGAGTCCAAGCAGTGGGCCTGCGGTGCCAACGAGGTCGATTATCACTTTACCGGTGCCTGCCCCGAGCGCGACTTTACCGTCGATGAGTGGGCCGATCTGGTCACCGTTGTCGCCGGCGACCCCTGCCCGCACTGCGGCAAGCCGCTCTCCGCTGCCCGCGGCATCGAGGTCTCTCAGGTCTTCCAGCTGGGCACCAAGTATTCCGAGGCCATGGGTGCCACCTTTATGGACGAGGACGGCAAGGAGAAGCCGCTCATCATGGGCTGCTACGGCGTTGGTGTGTCCCGCTCGCTCGCTGCCGTCGTGGAGCAGCACAACGACGAGCACGGTATCGTCTGGCCGGTCTCCGTTGCCCCGTACGAGGTCGCGGTGATTCCGCTCGATCCCAAGAAGGAGGAGTGCGCTACCGTCTGCGAGCAGATCGTTGATGGCCTGTGCGCCGAGGGTATCGAGGTTGTCGTCGATGACCGCGACGAGCGTCCCGGCTTTAAGTTTGCCGACAACGACCTTATGGGCTTCCCGTATCAGGTCGTTCTGGGTAAGCGTGGCCTTAAGAATGGCACCGTTGAGCTCAAGGACCGTGCCACGGGTGAGCGCGAGGATGTGGCGATCGACGAGGTCGTCGCCAAGGTCGCCGAGCTTGTGAAGGCAGCACGCCGTTAATCGACGATTTCGCTTGTAGTTCGATATACGGGACGGCCCCGCATTTCTCCAGATCGGGGAGATGCGGGGCCGTCATTTTACCTTGCCTGCGTGCTCAATCGCTAAAAGGAAAACCCCACAGCCCATGTGAGCTGTGGGGTTTCTTGTGCCTCCGATGCGAAATAAATCGCTCAGATATTACTGATAATCGACGACGTCGATCCAGTTCTTCAGGAACTCATCGTTCACGTTGCGCTTACGAGCGAGCTCGGAAGCGGCGACGATGCTCGTCCACTGACGCACGACCTGCATGGGCATGTCGGCACGGTCGCAGTAGAGCTCCAGGTAGGCCTCGGCCTGGTCCTTGCTGTTGAGGGCAAAGAGCAGGTAGGTGGTGGCAACGTCGGCAGCAGGGGAGCCCTGGGTGGCGTGTGCCCAGTCGCACACATAGAGCTGGCCGTCGTCGCCGACGATGACGTTGGAGGGGTTGAAGTCGCCGTGGCAGACCTTGAACTCCTTGGTCATGCCGTCCAGACGCTCCTGAAGGTTGTAGCGCGTGGTGGCATTGAGCTGATCAAGGCTGTCGATCATGCGGGCGAACTTGTCGCGCTGACGGTTGAGCAGCGGGGAGGTGTAGCCGTGGATCTCGATCTGGAGGTCGACGAACATCTCGAGGTACTCACCAAAGCGCTGGGGCTCGGCAGTCATCTTCTCGGCAAGGGTGGTGCCCGGAACCTTCTCGGTCACGAGCGCCCAGCCGTTGGCGTTCTCGAGCTGGGAAACCTCGAGCGCCTTGGGGCTGCGGATGCCGCACTCATTGATGCGGGCAAGATTCAAAGCCTCGTTGAACACGTCGGAGACAGGCTTGGTCTCGTTAAAGACCTTGACAATCTTGTCGCCCAGGTCGTAAACGACCTTGTTGCCACGGCGGACGAGCTCGGTCTTGGAATCGGGTAGCCCCCGCCGTTAAAAACCGTGCTAAAACTAGCAGACGGCGTAATCCTGGGGCTCGCGGCCGTAGTAGGCGTCCAGGTAGAGCTCCTTGATCTCGCTCATGAGCGGGTAGCGCGGGTTCGCGCCGGTGCACTGGTCGTTGAATGCCTGCTCGGTCATCTCGTCGAGGGTGTCGAGGAAGTACTGCTCGTCAACACCGTAGTCGGCGATGGTCTTCTTGACGCCGATGAAGTCCTTGAGCTCCTCGAGCTTCGTGATGAAGTTCTCGAAGACCTCCTTGTCGTCCTTGCCCTCGATGCCGCAGTACTTGGCCATCTCGGCGTAGTTGTGCAGCGCGTTGGGGTAAGGATACTGGGAGAAGGTACCCATCTTGACGGGAGCCTCGGCGGCGTTGTAGCGCATGACGCGGGTCAGGATGACGGCGTTTGCGAGGCCGTGGGGCAGGTGATGGAAAGCGCCGAGCTTGTGAGCCATGGAGTGGTTGAGGCCCAGGAAGGCGTTGGCGAAGGCCATACCGGCCATGCAAGAGGCGTTGTGCATCTCCTCGCGGGCATGCGGGTCCTTGGCGCCGTTCGTGAAGCTGGAGGGCAGGTTCTCGAAGACGAGCTTAGCAGCGCGCTCGGAGAGGCCCTTGGTGTAGTCGGAAGCCATGATGGAGACGTAGGACTCGATGGCGTGGGTCATGACGTCGATGCCGGAGGCAGCGGTCAGGCCGCGCGGGGCGGTCATGCAGTTGTCGGCGTCG
Organism: uncultured Collinsella sp.; assembly: GCA_902489955.1. Classification (GTDB taxonomy): domain Bacteria; phylum Actinomycetota; class Coriobacteriia; order Coriobacteriales; family Coriobacteriaceae; genus Collinsella. Next base: position 17,574 of record CABUBY010000017.1, read on the forward strand.
ACGATAGCCATGTTGGGGAGCAGCGCGTAGTCGGCGAGCGGCCACTTGATGCCGGTCTCCTTGTCGGTGATGATGGCGAACGGCGTGCACTCGGAGCCGGTACCCGAAGAGGTCGGGACGGCGACGAAGTAGGCCTTCTTGCCCATCTCGGGGAAGGTGAAGATACGCTTGCGGATGTCCATGAAGTCCATGGCCATGTCCTCAAACTTGCACTCGGGGTGTTCGTACATCATCCACATGATCTTGCCGGCGTCCATAGCGGAGCCACCGCCGACGGCGATGATGACGTCCGGCTCAAAGAGAGCCATCTGCTTGGCGCCGCGACGTGCGCACTGCAGCGACGGATCGGGCTCGACGTCGTAGAAGCAGTCGTGGGCGATACCCATCTCGTCGAGCTTGGCCTCGATGGCGCGGGTGTTGCCATTCTTGAAGAGGAACTGGTCGGTGACGATGAAGGCGCGCTTCTTGCCCATGACGGTACCGAGCTCGTCGAGGGCGACGGGCGTGGAACCCTTCTTGAAGTAGACCTTCTCGGGAGCGCGGAACCACAGCATGTTCTCACGGCGCTCGGCCACAGTCTTAACGTTGATCAAGTGCTTCACCCCAACGTTCTCGGAGACGGAGTTGCCGCCCCAGGAGCCGCAGCCCAGGGTCAGAGACGGCTTCATGCCAAAGTTGTACAGGTCACCGATGCCGCCGTGCGAGGACGGGGTGTTGATGACGATACGGCAGGCCTTCATGACGTGCTCGAACAGGCTGATCTTCTCGGCCTGGGCGGGGTGCACGTACAGAGAGGCGGTGTGGCCCGGGCCACCGGCGAGCACCAGGTGCTCGGCCTTGTCGACGGCCTCCTGGAAGTCCTTGGCGTGATACATGGCCAGGACCGGGGAGAGCTTCTCGTGAGAGAACTCCTCCTTGGCGGGGTCGGTGGAGGTGACCTCGGCGATCAGGATCTTGGTCTTGGCGGGAACCTCGATGCCGGCGAGCTCGGCGATCTTGGCAGCGGCCATGCCGGGGATGCGGTGATCGAGAGCGCCGTTCTTGAACATGGCGGCACGCAGGGCCTCCATCTCGGCACCCTGCTTGACGAAGTAGCAGCCGCGCTTCTGGAACTCGGCCTTGACCTGGTCATAGATGGTGTCGATGACGGTCACGGACTGCTCGGAAGCGCAGATCATGCCGTTGTCGAAGGTCTTGGAGTGGATGATGGAGTTGACGGCGAGCAGCACGTCGGCGGTGTCGTCGATGACGACCGGGGTGTTACCGGCGCCAACGCCCAGGGCGGGCTTGCCCGAGGAGTAAGCAGCCTTGACCATGCCCGGGCCACCGGTGGCGAGGATGATGTCGACGTCGCGCATGACCATGTTGGTCAGCTCGATGGAGGGGACATCGACCCAGCCGATGATGCCCTCGGGGGCGCCGGCCTTGACGGCGGCGTCAAGTACGAGCTTGGCGGCGGCGGGGTGCGGGGAGATGATGATGGCGTTGCGGGTCTTCAGGCTGATCAGCGTCTTGAAGATCGCGGTGGAAGTGGGGTTGGTCGTCGGGATGACGGCGCCCACGATGCCGATGGGCTCGGCGATCTTGGTGATGCCGTAAGCCTCGTCGCGCTCCAGGACACCACAGGTCTTGGTGTTCTTGTAAGCGTTATAGATGTACTCTGCGGCGTAGTGGTTCTTGATGACCTTGTCCTCAAGAACGCCGCGGCCGGTCTCCTCGATGGCCATCTTCGCCAACGGGATACGAGCCTTGTTGGCGGCCATGGCGGCCTCATAGAAGATCTTGTCGACCTGCTCCTGCGTGTACGTAGCAAAAAGCGCCTGGGCCTCTCGCATCTGAGCGAGCTTAGCCTCAAGCGCCTCTACGTTGTCCACAATTGCGGGAGTAGTGTTTTCCGGTGACTTTTTCACCATTTGTGTCTCCTTGCGATCGGAGATTTACCCTACGCCTTGCATGATAGCAAGAAATTATTCGGCGAACGGTAAGATTCCTTTAAAAGGCACACTAAAACGCTTCAATAAACTGAAACGTTTCAACTATAACTTTTAACTTTCCGTTTGCCGCATCGCCCCACTCATTGGGGACAGACTTATATGAGTATTTCAATGGGAAAACGGGGAGAACGGGGCACCTGTTTGACAATCGCTATTCGCGGGTCGCTGTCGAGTCGGACACGCAGGCGGTCCAGTTGCTCGATTATATCCATCTCAATCCTGTGAAAGGCGCGCTCGACTCGCTCGATGCGTACCGCTGGTCAAGCTTCAAGGCATATCAGCTGGGCTATGATTCCTTTGACATCTGCAAACACTCATGTAAGTCTGTCCCCAATGAGTGCAAAAAGGCGCCCTCCGTGGGGGAGGACGCCTTTGGTAAGTTCTATATGAACGCGAGGTCTTTGACCCGGAGAGTCCGAGGTACTTGTTGGTAAGACCTTATTTAGGAGCGCGCAACCTTGCCGGACTTGAGGCAGGTGGAGCAAACGTTCATCTTGCGACGGTGACCATCGACGACGACGTAAACGCGCTGGATGTTGGGGCGGAACTTACGGTTGGTGACGCGGTGAGAGTGGCTGATGGAGCGACCGGCAACGGGGTGCTTACCGCAAACTTCGCAAACTTTGGACATAACTGACCCTCCTTGGGCGACAAACGAACATGTCGCGTTAACAAACAAGCCTGAACTATAGCACAGAAGCAGCTCCCTGTGCGTAATCTACACAGAGATATTCCTCTTTTGGCGATAGTGCTCACGCCACGGCCCTGGACGTAGATCCGATTTGCGTGCAGCAGAGGGGATTATGCCAGCTCGTGCGTGCGTTTTCAAGCTCGTCCCACAAATATATATAGGTTTATGGAGCGCCTGCGCCCGTTTACGGATTGTTCTGTATTTATGCTCGCAATTAAGCTCGAGGTTGGCTACACTATCCCTTGACCATTAAAGGGGTACGAGATACCCACATGGAATTACATAGCTGCCAAAGAGCAGCCCTTCCTGTGGGTGTCTGGTCCGCTTTAAGCGGTCGGGCATCTATTTTTTTGACTGTGTCAGCAGTCAAGACATGTGAGGAAGGAGATCGATGGGCACGACTTCCCCCAAGGCGGTCATCATGGACGAGACCGCCGTCAATCGAGCGATGACCCGCATCGCGCACGAGATTCTCGAGCGCAACGAGGGCTGTGAAGACCTCGCTCTGGTCGGCATCGTCACGCGCGGCGACCTTCTGGCAAAGAAGCTCGCCGAGGAGATCAAGGAGATCGAGGGCGTCGACGTTCCGCTCGGCAGCCTGGACATCAGCTTCTACCGCGATGACTATGCGACCAATTTCGCTCCCGCGATCCACGCTACCAACATTCCCTTCAGCGTCGACGGCAAGCGCGTCGTGCTGGTGGACGACATCCTGTATACGGGCCGTACTATCCGCGCCGCTCTGGACGCCGTTATGGACCTGGGCCGTCCGAGCCGCATCGAGCTGGCAGTTCTCGTTGACCGCGGTCACCGTGAGCTCCCCATCTCGCCGGACTTTGTCGGCAAGAACGTTCCCTCGTCACACGAGGAGAACGTGCACCTATATATGAAGGAAGTCGACGGCCGTACCGCTGTCGAGATCAACGACGTCGCGCCGGGTTCCCACGTGGGCTCCGCGCCGCTGGGAGGTGAGTAGTACCGTGGCGTTCAACCATAAGCACCTGATCGACATTACCGAGTACTCCGAAGAGGACATCAAGCTCATCCTCGAGACCGCCAAGGCGTTCTCCGAGGTCAACGAGCGTGCGATCAAGAAGGTCCCCACGCTCAAGGGCAAGACCATCGTCAACATGTTCAACGAGCCCTCGACGCGTACCCGCAGCTCCTTCGAGCTTGCCGAGAAGCGTCTTTCGGCCGATAGCCTCAACTTTGGTGGCTCCTCGACCTCCACGGTCAAGGGCGAGAGCCTCGTCGACACCGTCGAGACCCTCAACGCCTATAAGATCGACTGCATCGTCGTGCGCGACAAGCACGCCGGTGCGCCCTATATCGTCACGCAGAATTCGCCCGCGAGCGTCATCTGCGCCGGCGACGGCAAGCACAACCACCCCACGCAGGCCCTGCTGGACCTGTACACCATCTGGCAGCACAAGGGTGACTTCCATGGTCTGAAGGTCGCCGTTGTCGGCGATATCTCCCACTCCCGCGTGTGCGGCTCGCTGATCCCCGCCCTTAAGATCATGGGCTGCGAGACCTACGCCGTCGCTCCCGGCACGCTGCTGCCGCCGGCGCCCGAGGTCCTGGGCTGCGACCACGTGACGAGCGACCTCGATTCCGTCCTGCCCGAGCTGGACGTCGTCTACATGCTGCGCGTGCAGCAGGAGCGCCTCGAGGGTGCCCCGTTCCCCACGATTCGTGAGTATCACAAGCTCTTCGGCCTGACCAAGGACCGCGAGAAGCTCATGAAGCCCGATGCGATTATCTGCCACCCGGGCCCCATCAACCGCGGCGTCGAGTTCGACTCCTACATGGCCGACCACCCGCAACGCTCCGTCATCCTGGAGCAGGTCTACGCCGGCATCTGCGTGCGTATGGCTATCCTGTATCTGCTGCTTGGAGGTGCCGATAATGGCCTTGCTTCTTAAGAATGCCCATGTCGTCGATCCGTCTGTCGAGCTTGACGGTGTCGTCGACGTCCTGATCGACGGTGACAAGATCGCCGAGGTCGGCGAGA
>CABUBY010000018.1 GCA_902489955.1 uncultured Collinsella sp.
GCACCGTAGCGGTACCGGGCTCGATATTCCTCTGGTGCCCCCGGGCGGATTCGAAAACTCCCCCCGCGGGGAAATTGGTGACGCGGGTGTCGACGGCTCGAATCCTGCCCTTAGACCAGAAGAGCCCGGCACCGTAGCGGTACCGGGCTCGATATTCCTCTGGTGCCCCCGGGCGGATTCGAACCGTCGACACCCGCTTTAGGAGATATGATTTAATGCTACCCCCTACCATTCATCAAGCATCATTGAATATCATATAACCGCAGATAAACATAGCAGTTTGTGTCTTTTGCCTCCGGTAGCTGCGCCTACGCTTTTACAAACATATTACTAACAGCTTTAGCTAAACTGCACTCAATGAATTGTTGAAAACTATTCAAAGAAACGGAGCGCAAAGATGTCAGAACAGCCACTAATTAGCGGAAGAGGCACGTGTTGGAAAGACAAGAGATCACCTAACACCTATCGCTATTATTTTTCCCTTGGAGTCAAGGACCCTAAGACGGGGCGCTACAAACGATCCCCAACTTATACAGTTCGTTGCAAGACTAAAACAGAAGCTAAGGCTGCAATGCAGGCCAAGCTGGCTGAAATCAACTCCTCTGGCACGATCACTAAAACTAAAAAGCCCACTTTGCTTGCGTCCTACTGCTGGGCCTTTCATGAAAATAGGGACACCGAGCTTGCGCCAACGAGCTATGAAAGAGAAGCGTACGATTGCAGGCATATCGAAGACCTATTCGGTGCGTTTCAGACAATTGAGGGGCTAACTCCCGATCTAATCGAAGAAACATATGCCGAAGCTCGTCGTACGGGAAAATACAAACCATCAGAGCTTGTACGAATCAATGCGAAACTGCGTCAGATTTTGTCGAATGCAGTCGCAAAGAGAATAATTGACCGAAACCCCTGCGCTACCGTTCATGTTCGCAGACCACGCAACAAAAGAGAATCACTGACAATCGACCAAGTAGCTACCCTATGCACACATCTTCAACACATTGAGCTCACCGCCGAAGCTGTTGGTACACTAGTACTAGTGTATACGGGTATGCGGAAAGGCGAGATGCTGGGCCTCGAATGGCGCGATTGGGACCCTGCCAATAAAACCTTGAAAATTGACAGGCAGTACACCAACGATCATGAACTGAGGGCACCCAAGTCACAAGAAAGCCAACGCAAAATCCCCGTTGGAGAAACCTTGGCCGAACGTCTTCAATCATGGTCAGCCATACAAAAAGAGCTCCTGGCCTCTCTGGGGCTGTCCCAGACTGGCAGCACTCCCATCATTAGCGATATTGCTGTCGAGCAAGGGGTCCCTACTGTCTGTCACATGAAAAACTACATCTTCAACCATTGGTTTCGCGATTTCGCAGTTAGCTGCAATCTTGGAATCTATGAGCCGAACAATTCGACTGGCGGAAAACTATATAAGGGCATCTGCCCGCATCAGCTCAGGCATTGTGTAAGCACTTTTATGCTGGCGAACGGATCGGACGTTAGAAGCGTGCAAGGTATTCTTGGCCACGCGGACCCCAATATCACGCTCAAAACGTATACAAGCCTCGTTCAACAATCAGAAATAAAAGCAGTTAAAGGCTACGAAGACTTCATCAACGCCTATATACAGAGAAGCGAGAAATAGCATGTTTTTCATTCATCGTTTTTTTCATAATATTACGGTACTATAATACCGTTTCCGCAGGTAGATGCTTTATTTGATTGACATCTAATGAGTTTTAATACATGCTAAAGCTGTCAGATGACTACGCATGTAGTCATAGAAACCGGCCCCCCAAGTGCTTATGAACCTGGTACGTCTTACAAGCACAGGGAGGGCCCTCATTGAAAGGATAGCTCATCATGGCTACTCCAAAGATTAGCACCCAGGCGTCCACACCGACTTTCCCTACTGGTGCCGCTCAGTGCGATCGGTTGCTCCGCGTTAACGATATCCGCGAAATCACTGGCTGGAGCGAGAACACTGCACGCAAATTCATGCGCGAGTCCGGCAAGCTCATCCAGGTCCATCGCTCTAATTACATGTTTGAAAGCTCATTCTACGAACTTTTCAAACAGCTTGAAGGTCGTACCGCCCACCTTGACTAGGCGGTAAACATGAGCGAGCTACCGTCAATTTCTGACAAATATCGCGATGATGTTAATGAGCAACGAGAGATTAGAAGGAAAATGGATAACGCGAATTTTATTTCGGTGCCCGACTGGGCGTGTTGTGCCACCACTGTCGCTGCCGAGCGCCTCATCCTCGGCCTAGTATGGAAGCTTGGAAATCCTTCCAAAAACAAACGAGCCATGGGCTTTTACGCAAAAAGCAAATGGATTGAGGAGCGCTACCACCTAAGTAAGAATACGATCTCCCGGGCCTATACCTCTTTGACGGATAAGGGGTTTATTCAAAAAGCGGGCGATGGCAGCTGGATGCTTAATTACGCCGCAGTCTACCCCGCCGCAATCGAAAACGGCTGGGAGCCCAAGAAATCTTAAGTCCATAGCCCGACTATCGAGGTCGTGAAGGTCGGTAATCGCCGGGCGTCTATAAGAGCATGCCGCGGATGTAAAATGAAACACGGTCGAATCGAAACAGTTCCCGAACAATTGGCGTCCGGCCAGACACTTCGATTCGACCCTTTTTCATGCCCGCATCTAAAACAATCCTATAATCATTCTCGACATCTTTAACGCCATCACTCCCCCGCCACCAACACGTCGTTGGTGCCATTTTCAACGAATCGATATGGCCGTCCATTCATGGTCTTTAAGGCACGTGATATCATAAAAACGTGCGGTATTTCTCCAATCGAAAACCTGCGTGAACGCATAACCTGAGACGCCTTTTTAGAACTCACCGATCGCAGGATGACTACAAATCAACAGCGGCCGTGCATTGTTCCCAGCCGTATGGCATGGCGAAGCCATGCCCATTGTTGATTGGAGTGCTGCACCATGGCAGACAATCCGAGCGAAAAGAAAATCAGCGAGACATCCGGCGTGAAGGCCGTCCTCGATGAGGCTGCCGAGCGGATCGAGGCGACATGGCGGGAGAAGCTGCTGCGCGAGACTGCCGACCTCAGGACCGAGAACGCACTGCTCATGGCCCAGGTGGATGAATTCAGCCGCAAGCTCGCCGAGGCGACGGATCGGAATGAAAAGATTGAGGCCGACTGCAATGAGCGGGTCGCCTTTATAGAGGAGAAGTTCGAACTCGATACCGCGAGCCTCGAGCTCGAGAACAACGAGCTCCATGCCGCGAGCGTCAGATACCTCGCCGATGCCAGGGAGCTCGACAGGCAGGTCGTCCAGCTCCATGCCGAGGCCGTGGCCATGGTCGATGAGATCGAGCGCCTGCGCGGCGAGCGTGACGCCGCGCTGAAAGCCCAAGCCGAGTTGAACGACGCACTCCTGGCCCAGCGCGACCTGATGGCCGAGGTCGCCGCCCTCAAGGACCGCCTCGCTGCAACCGAACAGCGGGCGGCCGTGGCCGAGGCTAAGGTCGAGGTCATGACCCAGATGAAGGACGAGTAGCCCCGCGCTTCTCCTGTCAGGCTGCTGATTTCTAGGAATCTTCTAGAGCGCTTCCAGAAGGTTCCTAGAACCGGGCGCAGCATCTTCGATCGGCACGATGTCTCGGTAGATCAGGCGATGTCTGTCGTCGCGCCATTCGTCGCCGTGGTAATGTCCGAAGAACCAGGCTCGGTAGCCGAGCCGGCCGTCGAGCTCGGCAAGGAATCGCTGAAGTCGGTCGCCCCGATACTCGCGCCCGCGCTCGCGACACAGCTTCTCCGCCAGGGCGGCAGGGGCCTCGTGAGTCACAACGTAGTCGACCTTCCAGCCCACGCGGTCGAGCGAGGAGCGGCAGTGCTCCGTCTCTTCCTCGCTCGGCATCTCCTCGGGCCACCAGCTCCTCCCCTCCTTGCGATACTGCCTGTCGTTGCTCGCGGCACCGCCCATGGTGAGGACCGTGAGCCCGTCGATGTCGAACACCTCTCCGCGCATCAGGTGCAGCACGTGCGGTCGCGCCTCATGGACGAGCCCGCCGTTCCACTCCCGCACCGGCAGCCCAGCCAGGGCGTGGTGGTTCTCATGGTTGCCGTCTACGAAACACGTGGTCCAGGGCTTCGACTCGAACCAGTCGAGCCAGTATTTCTCGGCGTTGGACCCATCCCAGACAAAGCCGAAGTCGCCGGCCACGATCGCCGCGTCATCGCGCGTCAGCGTGCGGCCCAGCGGCCAAGACTTGAAGGCAAACCGGCTGGACCCGTACTCGGCCCTGCCGTGCACGTCACCTGTCGCATAGACCGTCATCAGTACGCACCCCACGGCAGGAGTTTGTCCCCGAGCCTCACGATCCGGTCATACAGCACCGTGTGCCGTTCGTCCGGATTGCCGTCTCGGTGAAAATGGCCGTAATACCAGCGCTTGTAGTCCAGGCGGTCCTCGAGCTCGTCAAGGAATTCGGTCAGCCGGTCCACATCGGGGTGTTCCCAGCCCGGGTCCGGGTAGAGCGTCGGCGAGAGCATGCGCGTCGGGCAGGTATGGGTGATGACGCAGTCGACCTTCCAGCCGACCTCGTCGAGCTTTGTCCGCGCGGTATCGAAATCGCGCTCGTCCGGGAGCTCCTGAGGCCACCAGCTGGAATACGGCACGCGGTATTCCCTGTCCACGCTCGTGGCACCGCCCATGGTGAAGACCGTCGATCCGTCGAGCTCGAAGGCCTCGCCGCGCGTCAGGCGCCGAATGGGCGAGGTGTCCGACAGGCGCTGCGTCAGCCCGCCATGCCACATCTCCATGGGGCGCTCCGCCCAGTGATCGAAGCGCTCGTGGTTGCCGTCGACGAACAGCACCGTGTAGGGGCGCGACTCCAGCCAAGCGATATCGGCGCATTCCTCGGCAGAGAAGTCCCACGGAAAGCCAAAGTCGCCGGCGATGATCAGATAGTCGTCGCTGCCAAGGCTATCCCCAAGCTCCCAGTCGCGGAGCTTTTGCGTGTCGAGCCCACTGTGGATGTCGCCCGTCACATAGACCGTCATCGGATCGCCTCTTCCCTCTTGTACGCCGCCAGCTCGCGCTCGACCTGCCTGTCGCCGGTCTCGTTGACCCACCAGGGCCATTTCACCCGGCCGCACGGCTCGTCGACTCCGGCGAACCATTCCCTCAGCTCGTCGAGGCTCACCGGGGAGTGCCCGTTGGCATCGCAACCGACGTCGTAGCGCAGAAGGCCCTGCTTGCGGTTGAACTCGTTGTACGCGCCGCCGCTGCTGTGGATGTGCCCGTGGAGGTGCCACGATCCATGGTTCATGCCCTGCCAGTCGGCCATGGGGTAATGGCTCAGGACGATCTTCTGCCCGTCGATCTTGAGCACGCAGATCGGCGGCTCCACGGTGAAGGCGCCCGCGACCGCCGGCTGGGTCCAGTCCTTGTCGTGGTTTCCCGGGACTAGGTGGATGCGCCTGCAGGCGATCCGCTTGCGCAGCCCGTAGGCGTCCTGGGCGGTCATCTTGAATGAGAAATCCCCCAGGATGTAGAGCTCGTCGTCCACGGCAACCCTGCCGTTGATGTTGTCGACGATGGCGTCGTTCATCTGCCAAATCGTCTCCCACGGGCGGTCGGTGAACTTCAGCACGTTCTCATGCCCGAAGTGGGTGTCGCTGGTAAACCAGATCATATTTATGTCTCCTTCTGTCGCTAAAAAACGTTCTCCTTCGAGGTCAGGAGACGTTTTATGAGCGACATGAGGTGCATATCCCTCATGTTTCAAGCTCCAATCTGCCGGATTTGCCCAACTAAAAGTTTACGCTCACGCGCGAACAGGATTTGATTTTTGAAATATGGACGAATTCCTCGTCAGGAGGGTAAAATGGTGCCGACGGCAGCCCAAGTTGTAGAGAGCTGGGCAGAGCCGTTGCTTAATGAAGTTGGGTCATCGTCTTAGCGACGGTGGCCTTTCTTTTTGGGCTTCGAGCCCTGCTTGAGTGCCTTGGAAAGGCCGACAAGGGCCGTGAGGAGCGAGACCATAGCGGTCAGGAGCTTCACGAGCTCGGTGAAATCGGTCATGGGCATCACCTCCCATCAAATGGAGGGCTCTGCCCGGCACGAGGGCTGCCGACAGCAAGGATGATTCTATCAGAGCGGCTGACTCCCGCCCGATATTACCATCCCACCGCGCCTGTGCAAAAAAGAGGGCCGCCAAACAGCGACCCTCCAGCGAAAGTGCATGTTATTTAGGACAGTCAAATTCTTTGAAAAACAAATGGCTGCTGTAGAATTACAAATAAGAGTCACCCGGAAGGAGCGATCGATGAAAAGCAAACGATTTGTCCTGAATGTACTTATGGCAGCAGCACTGGTAACGCTCTTGGTCTTCTCCTACTCATACGTGAATCAGCCAAGATTTGGATATGCTTTATACGCTGTTTTTTCCGGCGAAACAACTTACAACACTTACAACACTATAGGCTTCATTGACGCGATCTTTTTCTATGTAGTCGGCCCCGTATCAAGCGAACTGATCGCTTTTGTTGTCAGCTACAACCTGAATCAACAAAGCCAAACTCACTCAGCGACTTCGGCCAAACAAGGAATCAATCTCTTCGCAATAAAGATAATTCTGCAAATTCTGACAGTGTTGCTTATCGCCCTGACCGCAACAAACGTTTTGAAGTATGAGTACGGACTCGTCGCAAGCTGCCTCATGGCAATTGCCACAGGTATAGCGGTTTCGCATACGAATCCGGCAAAGAAGCAGCTCAACTAACAGGACCTATTTTGAATCCGAATCGTCCATGGAGCCGTCGATGCCGGTTTTGGTGTCGTCCGTATTGGAATCGTCATCCTTGGGGCTTATAGGACACACATTTTGTCCTATAAGCCCCGATCAATTCATACTCCTCATCCTCGCCGAATTGCGAGTATGGCAGAATCGGCACTGGATGGCAGTGCGCTAGGGCACCGACGATAGGCTTTCCAAAACTAGCGAGGCGTGTCTCCGCGAGCGTAATCGCCTCGGTCGACCGCGCGATCGACCTGCGGCGAGATGTCAACGTTGCCACCATGGGCTCGACCTGCGGCGCGAACGCGATCATCGCCGGCATCGGGAACGGCGCCGGCATAGCGGTTGCGAATCTCCCTTGCGTAACCGCGACGCGCAAGAAGCTCATCGCGAACCGCCGGATCTTCGAGCAGGTCCTCATCGCACTTCGGTGCGATGAATTTGGGAAATGAATTGTAGGCGACGCCCTTGCTCGCTTTCGCTTGTTCGACCCACGCCGAGTACGCCTTCTTAAGACGTTGAATGTAAATCTCACAGCGCTTCTCATACGGCAACGCTCGCTCGGCTTCCAACATGTTCTTTTCGAACGCCGCTTCAAGTTGTTTGACCGCGAAACGTCCGTCGAGTCGAGTCAGATTGAAAGTGCACTTCGGATTGCCGGCCTCCTTGATATCGAGATCTGTCGCATAGACTCGATTGTTCTTGATGAAAATGTCTACGCCCCATGAGGCAAGTAATTTCTTGAACTGCTCCATATTCTTTACGCGACCTTCGTCGATCGCAATATGGATCAGCTCGCGCAGATTGTTTTTATAACTGTACTCACCGCGACCGATAATCTCCTTTTCTGTGTCGCGCGGCTGGCGATCGCGAATCTTCGAATTCTTCTTTCCCTTTTCGAGCTGAGTGAGATTCCAGGCCTCGTCCATTTCACGAACCCATGCAGCGCGTTCGTACTTTCCCTTGCGACCGCCGATGTCGCAACGCTTGCCGGTGTCAAGGTTTGTCCGGTTGATCGCCATGTGCACTGCGTAGCGTTTTCCCGCCTTATCGCTTTCTTCATGCAGCGCGAGAATCACTTGTTGATGCGGATAGTGCTTCGCAAGCCATTGCTCCGCGTAGGCCAAACATGCATCGGGAGTCATCTTGCCCCCGTTGCATGAGCATTCTTCCGGAAGGAACGCGAGGATCTGATGAAGCAGGATTACGTTTTTGGCTCCGGCTCTCGACGGTTTGTCGTGATGGAAAACCTTTCTGGTTCTATCCATTTTCGAAAACCAGCGATCGCTGTATTCGATGTTCCAGCCACCACGCACAAGCGCATCTTTTCCGTTGATGTATTTACGGACGTTCTTCGCATACCGTTCACTCGAAACACTCTTCTGCTTAATGACGGTCATTTTGGTCACCGCCGACGAAATATCGCTTCTCAAACTCGTCGATGAAACGGTCCAGCTTACGCCCAACTTGGTAAACCTTTTCGAGCGTGCGGAAAACAGCTTTCTCGTTGTACGCGGGAAGCCCCTGGGCGTTCACAAAATACATCAGCTGATTGAGGTTTGTTCCTTCCTTCAAAAGTTCGTGATAGATCTTGTCGATCGACGCCCGATCGACATCGATTTTCTCGACATTCCCTTTGAGCAGTACGCGACGTGCATACGCACTGACAGTCATATCGAGGGAATCAGCATTGCTTTCAATTTTCGTTTTTTCTTCCGGTGAGACCCGGACGTGAATGTCATCGGTTCGGAATTTCTGGTCAGCGATTTCTGAAAAACCAAAATCGATATCGAGATCGTCGGCATTGCACAAAGCAAAGCGGATGAGTTCCGCCTCGCTCATCTCATGTCGCTTTGCGATTGCAGTGATGGCTTTCTTCTCTTCATCGGAAAGAGACGCCTTGACGGTGTGTGGGCGGAGCCTACTCATGATTCCTCCGGAAAACGAATCAGCGATCGGAGAGGCCTCCGATCAAAACCTGCTATGCGATTCGCTTTCCTTTTAATGAGGAACGGCTGGCGTCGTTCCAAAATGAAGAATCGTCTCCGCGATTCTTCATCGCGAAGTTCCAACTTCACGATAACCTTATCGCCGTAGCAGGCGGTAAGCAAGGTCTGTGGCGTGGTGTTTTTGGGGTCCGAATGGGCCCACAAAAATGCCACCCACAGTCATCTTGCAATCACCGGTACGGCGATTGGGCGGAACGCAGTGTAGACATGGAATGAGAGGCCTCATTCCAAGCGAGATGCCTCGCGTTGTCGAAACGAAAAGTGAAGACCGTGAGCGGAAGCGAACTTTTAACGCGAGGGATGCCGAGTGTTAAGAGTTCGCTGTAGCGAGAGCGAAGCGGTACTGCGAATGCGAGGGATGCCGAGTTTTTGCATTACCGCGCAGCGGACTCCGGGCGAGGGCTGGAGCAAGTTGATGGAAGACCTTACCGATTTGCGGAAGGTTTTGCCCGAAGCATCCGGCACCGCCGGATTCTTTTGGAACGGCCTCTCGTTTGATTGCTTTCCTACCGTTTGCTCCCAGACTGGGCGTCGAAAAAAGGCGGCCGAACCGGCCGCCCACAAATAAATAAACATTTACCGAATGTAAGAGGAGAGGAACGATGCACATTACTCCCAGTGGCCGGCGACGTCGACAACCCAATGCTGTCCCGTAGCCTGCTGTTCATAATGTCCCTGGTCCTCAGATGTGGTATACGAATCATCTACAACGGATCCACCGATACCGCCGTTTTCGCCATCGTTAATAATCCAAGCGTAGGCGGCATCGGATGAATCGAAGGGTCCTACCATAGTACCACCGTGGTTTACCCAATAGCGGGGATGACGCGTGTATACCACGTTCGGTACCCAGACCTGGCTGTAGTCGGTTTCCCAGTGGCCCTGCTCGGCAACCCATTTCTTCTGGCTACCGCTGTTGGAAGAGGAATTATTGCTGCCGGAACCCTGTGAATTGCCGGAATTCTGCTTCGAGTCGGAGGAGTTTCCCTTGCTGTCAGACTTCGACGAGTCGGAAGACTTGTTATCCTCTTTCTTGGAGTCATCGGACTTCTGGTCCTTGCCGTCGGATTCTTTCTTCTCCTCGGTCTTGGCTCCAGAGGCTTGCGCCGCCTTTTCTTCGCTCGGCTTCTTTTTGTCTTTATTCTTTACCGCTGTGACGGCCCTTTCCGTAGAGCCGCTTCCTTGCTTTGCAACGCTGGCACATCCAAGTTGAGGTGCCGAAAGGCACACCAGAAGCGCAACGATAATAGCCTTTGTTCTCACACCGATCTCCCTGCCCATGAAACCGGGCGTTGGACACCAGCCGATATCCAACGCCCGGCTCGCTTTTACATCTGCTCGCGGCGCTTCTTTTGATCGAGGAATACGCCGGCTGCCACGAGGACGGTACCGCCGATGGCGAACGTCTCGCCGATGAGTCCCGCGCGGTCACCGGTCTGGGCGAGGCTGCCGGGCTGGGCGGTATCCGTGCCGGCGAGGTGCCTCGGGGTGTATGCCGCCTGCTGCTTTGCCGCCTCCTTTGCCTCCTGTCGTGCGATCTCATCGGAAAGCTTCTGCTCCGCTGCGATGCGGTCGGACTTCGCCTGCTCGTAGGCGGCGAGTGCCGCATCATAGCCGGACTGGAGCCCGTCCACCGCGGCCTGCTTCTCGTCCAGGATGGCCTTGGCAGGAGCGACCTTGGCACGTGCCTCGACTGCTGCGGCGAAAAGCGCGTTGAGGGCGTCATCCGCGTTCACATCATGGCCGGAAGCGATCGCCGCGCCGGCATCGATGGAGTTCAGCTTCGACAGCTTGGCGTCTGCCTGCGCCTTTGCCTGCTCGGCGGCGGAGACCAGGGACTCGGCGGCGATGGCATCCGCCTTCGCGGCATCGAGCGCGGCCTTGGTGTCATTGACAGCCTTTACTGCATCCTGCTCGCGCTGCTGTGTCTCTGCGAGCTTCGCGGCAAGACCGGTGAGGATGTCGAGGTTCGACTGTGCGCCCACAAGATCGGTCTGGGAGCCGGTGAGCCTGTCGGCGGCAACGCCGGTGTCGGCCTTTGCGGCATCGACGGCACGCTGGGCATCCGCGAGGGCGCGTGCGGTGCCGTTCGCCTTTTGCTTGGCGGCTGCGAGGACTGCCGCCTTCTCGGCCTGGTCGGCTGCCGCCGCGTCATGGACGCTCTTTGCGGTATCGACCGCCTTCTTGGCGTCGGCGACGTCCTGGAAGAACTTCGCGAGGTCGGCGTTCGCATCGTCCACGCCCTGCTGCTTAGCAGCGGTGTCCGCCTTGGCGGAATCCAACTTAGCCTGTGCGGTCATTACGGCTGCGTTGGCAGCATCAAAGGCGACCTGCTTCTGCTGGACGGTCGACTTTGCCGTATCGACTGCCGCGTTGGCGGCATCGAGGTCCGATTTCGCCGCATCAAGCTCGGTCTGGGCATCCGTGACGCCCTGCTGCTTGGCGGCGACATCAGCCTTGGCTACATCGACGGCACGCTGGGCATCGGTGACGTCCTGCTTCGCGGCATCGACACCTGCCTGTGCGGAATCCGCTGCGACCTGCTTCTGCTGGACGGTTTCAGCGGCGTCGGTGGCGGCCTGCTGCTTTGATGCGAGGTCGGCCTTGGCGGCATCGAGTGCGCTCTTGGCGCTCTTCAGGCCGTTGATGTAGGAGGTCAGATTCTGCTCGTACTCGTCGACGGAGATGGGATTCATGTTCCAGCCTGAACCGGACCAACCGCCGTATTGCAGCGTGAGCGAGAACGTCAAACGGGTGTCATCGTTCAGGCCGCATCCCATGACAGCATAGTCAGGGTTGATGATGTTCATGTAATGGCCAATGCGGAAGTAATCGAACTTATCCTGATTGGCATACCAGAAGTCGTAGGCATCCTTTCCGGAAAGATTCGTCGCACCAAGGGAGGCTGCAGTCTTGTCAAACAGGTCCTTTTCCTGATAGATCCAGGCCTTGCAGGGATCGCGATAGCTCCAGGCAAGGTTTTCACCGACATCGAACTGCTGGGCATGCTCTACATTTTTCGTCGAATAGTTTGCATCGGCGATCGCCGCCGCAATGAGCTTGTGGGTGACCTGAAGCTCGGAGAGACCGACGGACTTGCGGTATGCGTTCACATTCTTCATGACCGTGATGGACAAGAGCATGTTGTCGAGGCTCGTGGCGTCGAGACTGTTTCCGATCTCGGTGTAGTCCTTGTACGTGCAGTTCTGGATGAGCTCGATGGCTGAATCGGCACCCATGGCCTTGAAGAAGCCGATGGCTCCCTGCTTGAGCTGCGCGTCGGCGGTATCGAGTTTCGCCTGGGCCTCGTCGACCTTCTGCTGGGCGGCGTTCACGGCGGCGTCAGCGGTATCCTTTGCGGTCTTGGCGTTCGCGAGCTCTACGTCGGCGGCTGCCTTGGCGGACTCGGCATCCTTGACAGCCTGCTTCGCTGCATCCAGCTTGGCGACGGCGTCGACGTTCGCCTGCTTGGCGGCATCGAGGTCGGCGTTCGCGGCATCGAGTGCGGACTGGGCGGCGTTCACGCCGGATTCGGCATCGGTCGCGGCCTGCTGCTTTACGGAGAGAGCCGCCTGGGCATCATTCAGTTCGGTCTGTGCCGTTGCTGCAGCGGACTGCGCCTGCTCGAGCTCGGACTCGCACTGGGACTGTGTCGCTTGTGCGGCAGCGAGGGCTGCCTCTGCGTCCGCGACCTTCTGTTTTGCCGCATCGTACTCCGGGCCGCTCGCACCGGCCTCGGCTGCGGCGAGGTCGGCTTTCGCCTTCTCGTAGGCGGCGCTGGCGGCTGCGGCCTTCGCATCCGCCGCGTCCTTGTTCTGCTGGGCTGCAGTGAGGACGGCATCGGCGGAATCCTTTGCAGACTGGGCCGCAACCAGCTTGGACTGGGCATCGGCAAGCGTCGCGTTGGCGTTGTCCAGTTCGACCTGTGCCCTGTCCACGGCAGCCTGGGCGTCGCGCACGGCCTGCTCGGCGGCACTGATTGCCTCCGGGGTGGCGCTTACGGCATCTGCCTTGGCCTTATCGAGGGCATCCTTGGCATCCTGGGCCGCCTTGAGGGCGGACTGGTACGCTTCGTCCTTCTCGGATGCATCCGCCTTGGCGTCTGCGAGACCCGCCTTCGCCTGCTCGAGGTCCTTGCCGGCGGCATCGGCGGCGTCCTTGCCCTCCGCGACCTGACGGGCGTACTCGTCCATCGCCGCACGGTCGGCTGCCGTGCCGGCGCTGACCGCCGAATCGTAGGATGCCTTGGCCTGGTCGCGTGCGGAAGCCGCCTCGTTGTAGGGACCGGCGGCCTCATCGTAGGATGCCTTGGCGGCGTCCTCCTTCGCCTTCGCCTCGTCGACTGCCTTCTGCAGGTCCGCGATGGTCTGTGCGGCGGATTTCGCGCCGGTACCGGATGCCGCGCCGGCGTGGGCGGCGATCGGCGACATCACGGCGGGGTGCTGTGTGCCCCCGTCACCGGTCTGGGCGAATGCCGTGAACGGTGAGATGAGGCTCGACCCGGTCATGGCGGCCATGGTCGCCGCGGTGACGGTCAGACGCGCGATCCCCTTCGAAGTGTGAATCTTTTTGTTTGGCAGTGCGGCGAAGTGATCGCCACCGGCAGCGAAATGCTTTCCCTGAGTCATTGTGCTGTTCCATTCCTTTTCCGTGCCCTATCCGACTGGGCATCAGAGTGCTTTCCAATAGAGATAATTATGCGCCTTAACTGGGATTGTTGTATATAGTCCGTTGGCATAAATACAACAATCCATGACTCTTTTTGTCATGGATATCTCGCCGCTACAACAATCCTTTGGTCTACGCTGCAAAGAACTCAGATCAGAGTCTGGTTACTCACAAGAGCAATTTGCGAACCGCATTGACATGGACAGGTCTTACTACGCCTCGATAGAGGTCGGGCGAAGAAATGTCAGTCTTTCTAACCTCTCTAAAATTGCCAATGGATTCAACATATCAATTGCTGCACTTATGACTGGTGTCACTGATAGAAAGGATTAGTCCATCATCAGCGAACGCAGTGAGCGTATCAATCGACGGCGTAGCCGGCGGCAAGGTCACGGCACGTGACCGCGCAGCGAGCTCTGCGAGCGAAGGGGACGGCATCGCCGTCCCTATTTCTTTATAAACTATTTCTCTATTAATTGGTTTCACCAAACTGGGTATTACACAAGCTTCTGAGCAGGCTTTTTATCAAATAATTCAAAGCTACCGAATCATCAAAATGGTGAAATTATTTACCCAAAAGAGGGAAGCACATCACCAAAATGGAACCGACTAACAGCTGTTGAAAACTTTTATCCCCAAAATGGTGATTTCCTGTTTTCAGTGGAAAACTCGGGAAGTCATAATATTTACTTACCAGATTTACAAACGAAAGCGGTTCTTAGTCCCAAAACCAGAACAGGTCAGAAGCAAAAATAACTCCTGACCTGCGATTTTCCTGGTGCCCCCGGGCGGATTCGAACCGTCGACACCCGCTTTAGGAGGTCATGGTCATTTACCTTACCTGGGCAAATGCAATTTTGCCCTATTATATATATTCGCAGGTAGATTAGCTGTTTTTGAGTTTCTGCTGGTTCTTATTAGAATTCTATTTCACCTCTTTTTCACCCCTAGCAGTTGCGTTTACGGCTTGCAGGGGTGAAAAGTTTACGTTAGGCTCGGGGCCGAGGCCCTCAAAGCCCCGGCCCCGAGCCTAACGTAATCCCCTTGGAGGACACTTTTGGAAACCAGAATCAAACCAACCGCAAAGGGAACATCTGAACCCATCAAGGGAAAGCCCGGCTCATTCAAGATTTACTTCTCTCTTGGGAGAGACCCGAACTCCGGAAAGAACGGCAGCAAAGTTAAGTATCTCAAAACACCCAAGAGGACCATCCATTGCAAGAGCAAGAACCCGAAGAACTGGCCTAGCGAAGTCGCAAACGCTCTCAACGAGTACCGCGAGGAACTTGAGAGCTATGAACCATCTAGGGATGCTCCGAGCACCGTAGCGGCATATGCCGAATCCTTCCACGTGCTCCGAGAGAGCTCATTCGGCTCCCCTCTCTCATATGAGCGAGAGGGATACGACGTGCGACACATACGCGAACTGTTCGAAGACGTGCCCCTAGCCGACCTGAGGCCCGACGATGTTAAACGCGCCTACGCTGAGGCCCGTTCAAATGGAAGGTTCACCGACGCCGAGATTCGTCGCATTCACGTCAAGCTTAAGCAGGTCATGCAAGATGCCCTTGAGAACGAACTGATTGGCCGCAATCCTTGCATCGGCATAAAGCTGCCGAAACCGGACCTGCGAGCACGAAACTTTCTCCCTCCCGATGAGCTCCCAAGATTCACTGAGTGCTTGCTTTCCGAGCCGATGGGGCCCATGACCGTCTGCACCATGCTTATATTTCACCTTGGGCTGAGGAAAGGCGAGGCTTTAGGGCTCAGCTGGCTCGATTACGACCCCGAAGCCATGGAGCTCCGAATCGTCCGGCAGTACACCAGCGACAAGACCTTGAGGCCCCCGAAATCGGAGATGAGCAGGCGCATTCTCTCCATAGACAAAGCTCTGGCCGAGTATTTAGACAAGTGGAAGATTATGCAGTGCGACATATTCAGACGTCGCGGGTTGGAACAAAAGGATACCGACCCCATCGTCCACGCATTCAGCGCTGGAAAGGATGCCGACGGTTTCCGCAGCATAAGCGTCACCAGACCAAGCGGGCACAACTACTCTCGATGGTTTAGGGACTTCTGCGTCGATAACGGCTATGGGACTTATAGCGATGTGACGAAGCAGTTCATGCGAGACGGCAAGCTTCATACGCGCGGCACTGGTTACTCAGGACTTGTTCCCCATGGCCTCCGTCACACCGCCGCGACCGCTCTCGTGGCGAGCAACGTCGATTTAAAGACCGTTCAGGCGCGAATGGGCCATGCCTCCGCAAGCACAACGGCTAATTTCTACACCCATGCAATCAGGGCCAATGACCGAAACGCAGCAGATGTCTTTGAATTGCTGTCATCTAAGTAATGGCTAGTTTACCTCGATGTTCACTATCTCTTCATACGGTGGGCTACTACTAGGGCTATGTGCGCCGTCTGATGGTATGATGATTGCAGACAAACGATTGGAGGTGAATAAAATGGTCTATAAGAAGAAGGCCGAGAAGCGTATCCGCATACCCGAAAACCTCAAGACCCCCTTCTCACAGATGGTCTCCGACGAGGCTTACCTTCGAGCGACCGATGAGTCAAAAGCCATTATCGGCCTTGTCTTTGACGAGGTGCTTCCCTCCCCGGCATTTCCGAGGGACAGGATGCTCGACGTCTACAGCGGTAGTGGTCTGTTTGCGAGCGTCTCGGACGTTCTGCGTTCGAACGTCACTGGCGCGACGGGAACCGTCGCCCACGGCGGCTATAAGCCCATTGTCGAGTTCGGTTTCGAGCTAATCCACGAGAGGCGTTGTGAGACCGCGCTCTTTACCGGCGCGATGGACATGCCACACCTTCGCCGCTGCTTTGATTCCGTCATTGACTTTATGGAGCACAAGGTTCCGCGCGATCCCTCAGACCCCTTTGTCGATTACGAGACCGACAGGGCGGTGAAGTACGGCCGCGCCCTGATGGACGAGGCGTCCACCAACTATAACCGCGCCCCCGTTGTGGCGCTCGTGCGCTTCGCCATCGAGTATTTTGACGAAATCGGCCAGCTGAACGCGACATGCGCCTATCTCGCCGACGCCTTCTCCGCGCTCGAAGAGAGCGTCACGACCTCTGCCGCAGACTGCGGCAACCAGCACGTACTCCCGGATACCCCGGAGTTGCGTCGCAAATGGAGCAGTCTTCTTGAAGAGGTTTGTTCCGACTGGTAATAAAAAACGGCACCCGACTCCCCTCTCTTAGTCGCCAAACCTCGAAGAGGAGCCGAGCACCCCAAACAAGGAGTTTATCATGCATCTTGCAGATGACCCCAAGGTTGACGCCATTTCCGCAGGCATCAACCTTCGCCGCACTGGCACCAAGCGTATCTTGAGCCGTCTTGATGTTCAGATTCTCATCGGCATTGGCCAGTCAAGTGCCATCCGGCTCATGAAGTCGACTCATCATTGCTTCCGCATCGCCAACCAGTATTTTGTCATGGAGGAAGACCTCTACGACTACTTCAAAAAGCTCGCTGAAGAGGCGAGCGAGTGATGCAGTGCCCGACCTCCAACCTCCTCGTTTTCGAATCCGATAAGCTCGACGAGCATATAAGCGCCCTTGAGGGCGACCAGCCCGTCGCCCACTTTGGCCTCAAGGCCCTCAACGACGTTCTCGGTGGCGTTTACCCCGGACTGAATTACGCCATCGGCACCGCACCCGGCAAGGGCAAGACGACCCTGGCCTTGCAGGAGGCCGACAAGCTCGCGGACGACGGGCACCCGGTCGTCTACGTCTCCGCCGAGCTCCCCGCGCACAAGCTCTTGGAAAAGAGCCTTACGCGGCTCAGCGGCACCGAGCTTGCCCTCTCCGAGGTCGCAGATGCGGCGGCGGAGAGCCACCCCAAGCACGTGGCCTTCGAAAACGCACTCGGCATGTACCGCGACCGCATCGCCCCCAATCTCTGCATCACCGGTCCGCTGAACACCGTCGAGCTCTCGAACCTCGTCGGCCTGGTGGCACGCGAGCGCAACGAGGCCCCTATCGTCTTCGTGGATTATCTGCAGCTCCTGGCCTGCGGCACCACGGCAGACCAGCAGTTCATCGACGAGCGCCTGGCAATCACCGCATGCGTAAAGGGTTTGCGCGAAATTTCGAACCTCTATGGCTCGCCCGTCATCGCCCTGAGCTCGACCACGCGCAAGTCCTACGAGTCTGGGAAGTCGACCAAGCCAAGCCTCGGCATGTTCGGCGGTTCCTCCGCCGTCGAATACGGCTTCGACTCTGTGCTCTACCTCGCCGATGACAACGGTAAACCCAGCTTTCCCTATGAGCCTCCCGCAAGCGGAACTCCGCTCAAGCTCATTGCCCTCAAGAACCGTTACGGAATGTTGGCCGAGGCGCGGCTCGATTTCGACGGGGCCCATGCCACCTTCCTCGATAGGGATTAGGCGATGCGCGGCAATAGCAGGACCGCACATATAAACGTCAGGATGACCGATGAGGAGCGGGTCGCAATCGTGGCCCGCTCCTCCTCTTTCGGCATGCCCCCATCGACGTTCATGCGCGAGGCCGCGCTCAATCTCAGAGAGAAACCGGTCAAGATCGCCGACGAGTCGACCCTCCGGCAGATGCTCACCGAGATGAAGCGGCAGGGAAACAACCTTAACCAGGCCCAACGGGCCATTAACAAATACGGGGTCGACGGACAGACGGCACATCGGCTCTCGGAGGCCTTAAATCTCATAGCCCGCACGACCTCTCAACTCTCGGACCTTCTGTCAAAAACAAAGGAACAACCATGAAGACAAAGATACTCACGGCGCTCGTCACCTCAATTGTCCTCGCCGCGCTCGCCTGCCCGGTGCTCGCCTCCCCCATAGACCGCCTCGTCGCGGGGCTCCCGCTCGACGCGTCGTTCCTCCCCTCGGCGCTCGACGCAGCCACGGTTCTCGGCTGGTGGCTCTCGGGCTCATTCACCGCCTGCCCGGCGGGCACCGCCCTCACCCTCCTCCTCTCGCTCTGCGCATGCTCGCTCATCGCCTACTCAAGCGCCCTCAACGCGAGGGGCGAGGACGGCGGTGTGCTCGGGGACGCGCACGTGAAGACTGGCCGGGAGGTCGTGAGGGGCTCCGTCACATGGGATGGCTCGGCCAACCCCTCGTCGCGCGGGTTCGTCTACGGGTTCACCAAGCGGCGCGGCAAGCCCTGTTATCTCTTCGAGCCCAAGAAGATGATTTTCGTTTCCGGGGCCACTGGGTCAGGCAAGAGCCGCTTCCTCTACCTCCCCTCTATCGATTTGCTCTCGTACGGCGACGGCTCAAACGGCTCCGAGCCCGCGACCCTCGTCGTCTCCGACGTGAAGAATGAGCTCGTAGAGCTCACGGGCGACGAGCTGGCCCGTCGCGGCTACCGCGTCCTCCTGCTCGACACGCAGCATCCCTATCGCGGCCAGAGGTTCAACCCGCTCAGGCAGGTGCTCGACCTCCACGCCGAGGGCCGGGACCAGGAGGCCGAGCAGGCGGCAGACGCCATCGCTGAGCTCGTGGTACAAGACGACGAGAAGGGCAAGGGCTCGCACTGGACCGCGTCCGCGCGGGGGCTCCTGTCCGCCCTCGTCCTGCTGGTCTCCATGTCCGACGAGTGCCCCGAGGAGTCCAAGCACCTGGCGACCGTCTGCGAGGTGCTGGACCGTGGCACCGAGGCCGAGGACGACGACCCGGCCGAACCATTGAAGTCCGTCTTTCGCGCCCTGCCGAGCGGGCACCCCGCGAAGAACAGGGCCTCGCAGTTCGTCTCCTCGGGCGGCAACGAGCTCAGGAGTATCCTCTCGACGCTCAAGGTGGCGCTCCGCCCGTTCTCGTCAGCCCCGGTCGCATGGATGACGTCCGGGTCCGACATCGACCCGCGTTCGGTCCTTGAGAACAAGAGCGCCGTGTTCCTCCACGTGCTCGATGAGGGCTCGCCCTACAACTGCATAGCGGCGATATTCCTCTCGCAGCTCTGGGCGTCCGTCCAGGCCGCCGCCGACTCCAACGGCGGCAGGCTCCCCCGCCCCGTACAGATACTCGGCGACGAGTGGGGCAACCTCCCCCGCATCGAGTGCCTGCCCGCCCTCCTTTCACTTGGAAGGGCGTTCCAGATTTACTGGACGGGGGCAACGCAGGATATATCCCAACTTAATAAATACGGTGAGCGAGACGGGCGCAGGAAGATTCTCGCGAACTGCGGCGTCAAGGTCGCCATGAAGCTCGCCGAGGAGGAGGACCGCCGGTACTTCACCGAGCTCATAGGCAAGACCACCCGCCACACGCAGGGCACGAGCAGTAGCAAGGCGGCGTCGGGCTCGTCGGCCTCGACCTCCTACAGCGAGAGCGCCGACGATGTGGTGCACGCATGGGAGTGGCGCGACATGGCCCCGGACCGGGACGGGATAGTCGTCGTGAAACACGCGGACAACGGAATGCCCACCGAGCGAGCCGGGGTCTTCCGCTCACCCGTCACCGATTGCACTAAGACACCCACGAAGGAGCACTTCGACCTCGGGACTCCGGAGCACGAGACGGAGAAGCGCCGCGCTTATCAGAGGCGGCTGGACGAGGCCGCAGCCGGGAAGATGGGCGAGCGCGTCATCCCCTGGTGCCTCGAATGGCCCGAGTCGAAGAAGAAGGCGCAGGCCGAGCCGACCGGCAAATTCAGCGGCCTCTCGCTCGACTAGGGAGGGCCCATGACGGCAATCAAGCAGACGAGCGTTTGCAGCGAGGGGCACCTCTCCCGGCTCAGGGACTACCTCTCATGGGACAGGGACAAGGCGCTCGCGCACGACACCCAGAACATCATCGACGAAGACCGCTGGTTCCAGGAAATGACGGACACGAGGAGGGCCATGGGCCACGACAGGCCAGGGAAGGCGGGGGCCAAGTGCACCTACATGCAGCACCAGATACTCGGTTTCCTCCCCGACGAGTGCGACCTCAACGGCGGAAAGATGACGCCTGAAATGTGCATGAAATACGCTCGGGCCTATGTGGCCGAGCGCTATCCGAACCAGGAGGTCGTGATGGTGCTTCACCGCGAGCGCTGCCGCGCGGACAGCACCGACCGCTATGCCGTGCACCTCGGCATCAACCGCAGCGACCTTGAGACGGGCAGAAGGCTCGACGAGGGCCCCGCACGCAAGGCCGCAACCGCGAGGGTGAAGACCGTCCGCGCCTTGGACGAGAAGTATGGGCTCAGGCAGCTTGAGCGCGGCAAGGCCAACTCGCGCGTCCACGCGAGACAGCCGGGCAGGGAGGAACGCGACATGGCCCGCAAGGGGCAGGCCGAGCGCTCCGAGAACGCCCGCGTCCGCGTGGCGGTCGCCCGTCGCGTCGAGGAGGTCGGACGAATGAGGGACTGCCCCGACCGCATGGCCGAGCTCGACCGGCGGCTCAGGCGAGACGGCATCGAGCTCGCGAGGTCGAAGGGCGGGAGCCTCCAGTACCGCTTCTTCTCGAAGGCCCTCGGGGCCGTGCGGAAGGTCAACGGCGGCAGGCTCGGCTTCGCGGTCGACCGCTCAACCGGCCTCGTCGTCCGCTTCACGCTGCGCGGGATAGCGACGGCAATGAGGGCGTTCTGGGAACTTGAGCGCAAGTCGTGGGAGAACCAGAACGGGCGAGGGGACTGAGCGCTTGGGCCGGGACGCAACAAGCGTCCCAGCTTATTATTGGCGGGAGCGACTTCGGAGCGGTTCGCCCTCCGCCGCAGGCGGCAAGATGATTCCGTGCAACGGAATCCATATCTTGCCTGCACGGAGCGAGCCGGTTGCCGAGACAACGCGAGCCCGGGCAGGTGAGCGCCGGTTGAGCCGACGCCGAGGAGA
>CABUBY010000019.1 GCA_902489955.1 uncultured Collinsella sp.
GACTCGTCCGCCGACACCACGCGCGCCCACTGGCGGCGCGCCTCGCGCTCGATGGAATGGGCCTCGTCGATTACCCAATGACGAATCGGAGGCAAAATCCTGCCCTCGGCCGCGACATTGCGGAACAGCAGGGAATGGTTGGTGACCACCACATCGGCATGCGCCGCACGCCGCCGAGCGCCGTGGACCAAACATTTATCAGGGAAAAACGGGCAGAGGCGACGAGCGCACTCGCGCGAGGCCGTCGTAAAGTCGGGGCGGTTGACGCTGCGCCACCGAATGCCGAGCGAGTCGAGGTCGCCATCGGCTGATTGGCAGACGTACGCCATAATGACCGCGACCGCCGTGAGCGTGTCCGCCGGATCGCGCTTGGTGGTAATCTCGACCTGGCCGCGGCTCATGCGCTCAAGCTTGCGCAGGCACGGATAGTGGTCATAGCCCTTGAGAGCGCAAAATGACAGGCCACCGTCCAGTTGCTCGGCAAGTTTTGGCAGCTCATGGTACATGAGCTGGTCGGCAAGATTGTTCGATTTGGTCGCAATACCAACCGTGATGTTGTTACGGCGCGCTGCCTCGGCAAAAGGCACCAGATAGGCCATCGATTTGCCGACGCCCGTGCCCGCCTCAATTACACGATGAGTGCCCGTGACCAGCGCATCGCGGACCTCGAGCGCCATCGCGATCTGCTCATCACGCGGCTCGTAAGTGGGATACATGCGATTGACCAGGCCACCCGGCGCATAGTCTGCCTCAATCTCCTCACGACTCGGCATCTTGAGGACCGGCAGTTCGTCGGCGTCCACCCGATCGTCGGCGCGATCGGCCTTGAGAACGTCAGCACGAGCGGCGCTGAGAGAGAAGATAGAACCAGGGTTCTGCCCTGCCAAGAATGAGAAGATAGGACGATAGGACCAAGGCACATCCGGATGCATGTCGGCTAGGCGCGCCATGAGGCCCTGGGGCAAGTCGGTGAGCGCCACGAGCAACACGCGCCATACGCCACACAGGGCGTCGACGTCGGCATTGGCACGGTGTGATACCGAGTCACAGCCAAACAGATCGGCCATAAAAGACAACTTGTGCGAGGCCAGGCGAGGAAGCGCGATGCGCGACAGCGCCAGCGAATCGATCCAAATATCGCTCACGTTGACGCCGCCTTTGACCGACTCGATAAACGAGCGGTCGAACGTGGCGTTATGTGCGATCACCGGGCAACCACCGACAAAATCGGCGAGAGCGGCGACGGCCTCAACGGCCGACGGAGCATCTGCCACATCGGCATTTGTTATGCTCGTGAGCTCGGTAATCTCGGCGGGAATCAGCTGTTTGGGATGCACGAAGGTATCGAAGCGGTCGACGATCTCGCGGCCCGAAAGACGGGCCGCCGAGATCTCGATCAGCTCGTTGTCCTGCACCGAAAGACCCGTGGTCTCGGTATCGAGAACAATCACATCTTCCTCGATAAGGCCGAAGGACTGCGTTTTGGCGCGTTCGGCAAGCGTGGCATAGGAGTCGATGACAAACTGCGGCGTTCCTGACGAAACCGCGTCCTCGATTAGCATGCAATGCCCGCTCGACGAAGGCCCATACGGATCAGGCTGTCACAGACCTGCGGGAACGTCATGTCGTCGGTGTGGCGGATCTCATCCGGATACAGCGACGTATCGGTCATGCCGGGAATGGTATTGGTCTCTAGGATAACGGGGCCGTCCTCACTCACAATAAAATCGCTGCGCGAGATACCCAGGCAACCGAGGGCCTTGTGAGCGGCGCAGGCAAGCTCCTGAGCGCGAGCATAATTCTCGGGTGAAATCTGCGCCGGAATGCGATGGATGTCCGTAGGGTCGACATACTTCACGTCCAGATCGTAGAACTCGCAGTCCTCGGGCTTACGAATCTCGACAATCGGCAGAGCGCGCACGTCATCTTCGCCGTATACGCCGACGGTGATCTCGGTACCCTCGATGCACTTCTCGACCAGCACTTTGTCGCCGTACTCAAACGCCTTGGCGATTGCCGCGGGCAGCTCGGAGGGCTCATGGACCAGGGAAATGCCATAGCTGGAACCGTTGACGGCCGGCTTCACAAAGCAGCGCTCGCCACAAACCTCGACGATATGATCGATATCGACTTCATCGCCCACCTCGAGTGCGAGGCCGGGGGCAATGGGAATGCCCGCCTTGGCGTACAGGAGCTTAGAGACCTCCTTGTCGGCACCGCAGGCGCTGGCAAGCACGCCCGAGGCCGTGTAGGGGATACCCAGGGTCTCCATGGCACCCTGCATGGCGCCATCCTCACCGCCGGCGCCGTGCATGGCGATGAATGCCACGTCAAAGCCGCCGGTCGCCATGGTTACCATAAAATCATCGGCAGCCGTGTCGAGCAGCTCCACCGAAGTGTAGCCGGCCTCCTTCAAGGCAACCACGACGTTCTTTCCCGAATTGAGCGAGATCTCGCGCTCAGCGGAATGACCGCCCGCCAAGACCGCTACGTGCATGTTCTCTAGGCTTTTACCCGGCATGGGCAGACTCCTCCTCTATAATTTCTGCAGCTGATACCATATTGTAGCGATACCCTCTACGTTTCCCCAAAATCGAAAGGCTTCCATGAATCCCAGGACTAAATCTCAGGACATTCGCGACTTGAGCCAAAACGATATTCGCGAGCTCGTGGCCGAGCTTGGCCAGCCCGCCTTCCGCGCGAAGCAGCTCATCGAATGGGTCTTTGAGAAGAACGTTTGTTCGTTCGACGACATGACCAACCTTCCCAAGGCTTTCCGCGAGCAGCTTAAAGAGGCTTTTGCCTTTGACACGCCAACTGAACTCACCAAGCAGGTTTCCAAAGATGGCTCTCGCAAGTATCTGCTCGAGTACCACGACGGCATTTCCGTCGAAACTGTCGGCATGCCCCGTCGTAACAAGCTTTCCGTCTGCGTTTCCACCCAGGCAGGCTGCGGCATGGGCTGCGCCTTTTGCGCTACCGGTCTCAACGGGCTCAAGCGCTCTCTGACCGCTCAAGAGATCGTCGACCAGGTACTTCATGTATCCAACGACTTTGGCGAGCGCGCCACGAGCGTCGTCTTCATGGGCCAGGGCGAGCCGTTTGCCAACTACGACGAGGTTCTCAAGGCGCTGCGAATCCTCAACGACCCCGATGGCATCGGTATCGGCGCTCGTCACCTCACCGTCTCTACCAGCGGCGTTATTCCCGGTATTCGTAAATTTGCCGACATCCCCGAGCAGTTCACGCTTGCCGTTTCCCTGCATTCTGCCATCCAGTCGACGCGCAATAAGCTCATGCCCGGTGTTAAGAAGTACACGTTGCTTCGCCTTCACGAGGCGCTTCAGCTCTACACCGAGAAGACTGGCCGCCGCCCGACCTACGAGTATGCCATGATCGAAGGCGTCAACGATACGAATCCCGAGATGCAGGCGCTCTGCGACTTCTGCGAGGGAACGCTGTGCCACGTTAACCTCATTCAGCTTAACGACATCGAGGGCAGCCCGCTCAAACCGTCGCCGATTCATAAGGTTGAGGATCTTCAGCGTCGTCTTGAGTCCCGTGGCATCGAGACCACGATTCGTAACTCCCGTGGTAACGATATTGACGCCGCTTGCGGACAGCTGAAGCAGCGCTTCAAAGTTCAGAAGAACGCATAGGGGAGTCGCACCCCAAGACGTTTCATGTGAAACATCGAACGGCCCCGGTTGTAGGATATGCGACCGGGGCCGTTTCATTTATTGGCCTTAATTTTGAATCAGCTGCTACCTGCCCTATTTTCTACGGCCAAAATAAGGGGTCCTTGTCTCGTGAACCTGACAAGGACCCATCAAAATATGCTGAGTAATTGTTAGGTACCTAATAGCCTACATTTTCCCATTGGTTGCTAACCCAACCTTGATTAATCTTGGGATTCTTCGTTACCTGAGCAGTACGCATGGCAACATCTTCTGTCATAACATCCATTTTCTTTTTGGAAGTATCGACGATATCTTGCGCGCCACGAAGCAAACGACCTCTAAGTTCATCGTCTGTCGCGATCTTATATCCAGCAAAGGCACCAGCCGCGATAGTCGTCGCCAATGCAATCGCTGTTAAAATCTTATTCCTCATCTTGGCCTCCTTGATCAAACTGAATCATTTCGCCAAGAATACGAGAGAGCTCTTCCTCGTCTTTAAACTCAATCTCAATCTTATTCTTTCCACGCGAGCTCTTCACACGCACGTTGGTATTAAATACCTGACGAAGCACACGGGCAGCCTTTTTAAAAGACTGAGGCGTTGCAGGCCTAGGCGTCTTAGGTGTCTCCCCGGCAGAAAACAACGGAGCAAGATTTTCTGTCGCTCTTACGGAAAGGCCCTCCGCAACAACCTTCTCTGCAAGTCGAATACGCGCGTCCTCATAGGGAACTGCAAGAATCGCACGTGCATGACCAGCAGTAAGTTTGCCCTCAAAAATCATCTGCTGAACTACCTCGGGGAGATCGAGAAGACGCAGTGAGTTTGTAATTGCAGAGCGTGACTTGCTTACCGCCTTCGACAATGCTTCCTGGGTCATACCGCTGGCATCGATAAGCTGGCGATAGCCCTTAGCCTCTTCGACGGGATTCAGATCAGAACGCTGAAGGTTTTCGATAAGAGCAAGAGCCAGCATCTCTTCATCATTAACATCTTTAATAATGACAGGCAGCTCCTCAAGACCAGCAAGCTTCGACGCCTGGTAACGACGCTCACCAGCGATGATCTCATAGCCGTTTCCATGCTTGCGAACCAAAAGAGGCTGCAAAACGCCATGTTCTTGGATTGACTCCCTCAACTCGCGAAGTTCAGTTTCGTTAAAGTGAATTCGCGGCTGATTAGGGTTGGGAACGATATCCTCAATAGGTAGTTTCGTTTCAGATGCAACATTTGGAGCCGATGCAGCCGAACCACCGGTCTCATACTCGGCCTCTGAGACCAAAGCATTGAGTCCACGTCCCAATCCGCCACGTTTCTTTGCACTAGGCACGCTTGATCACCTCTTTTGCAAGGTTCATATATGCTTTTGCACCCTTATTTTGAGGTGCATAGGTAATTACTGGTTCTCCAAAAGACGGAGCTTCGGAGATTTTAACCGTACGGGGGATTAGCGTCTTAAACGCCTTATCACCAAAGTACGATTGAACCTCCTCAACAACCTGATTCGATAGTGAAGTACGCGAGTCATACATGGTCATAAGCACACCATAGGTGTCTAAGCCCTTGTTCAGCCTTGATTTGACCATCTTCATTGACTCAAGCAGCTTCGTAACGCCCTCGAGTGCGTAATATTCGCACTGGATCGGAATCAAAACGCTGTCTGCTGCGGTCAAAGCGTTGATAGTAAGCAGGCCGAGCGAAGGAGGACAGTCAATGAAAATAAAATCGAACTCGTCCTGAATCGGCTCAAGCAAATCTTTGAGGCGGGTTTCACGTGCAATTGCGCTTACGAGCTCAATTTCGGCGCCTGCAAGCTGAATTGTAGCTGGAATTACGAATACCTTTTTGCAATTTGTATCAAGAACAAGTGATTCTGCCGGCACATCATTCAACAATGCATCATAGATGCAGTGATCAAGGTCTTCTTTTTCAATTCCGAATCCACTGGTGCTGTTTCCCTGCGGATCAAAATCGACAATCAGTGTCTTACGACCCTGCTCACCCAGTGCTGCTGCAAGGTTTACAGCCGTCGTTGACTTACCGACGCCGCCTTTTTGATTGATGATTGCAATGATACGCGTGTCTTTTGCGCTCTTTAAACGCTTAACGTCGCGAAATCCCACGGTCCCTCCTGGTGTGTATTAAAGCTGTCAAACGGAGGATGTTTCACGTGAAACATTCCGAATCGATATCAACCGCCATGTTTCACGTGAAACACTGCAAGTTGTTAGTATCCATTATGTTTCACGTGAAACATCTAGGCAAGCGGATTCTTCTTTGCCACGCCATTTGCACGAGGCAATGAAACGGATGCTGGATGACCCTTCTTAAGAACAATGAACTCCCTGTGACCCAAGCCTTCAGGCAAATCAATTGCGTCATTCAGAAGCAAAGTGAAGCCGCAAATCTTAGCTGCTGACATGCCGGAAGCAAGCTCCTCATCCGAAGGATTGCCCTTGGTTATAACAAATAGCCCTCCATCCTTCAGATACGGAGCCGCATACTCAACAAGAATCGGTAGAAGAGCCAGTGCGCGGGCGGTTACAACAGAGAACTGCTTCTTATGGCTCCGAGCATATTCTTCAAGACGATCATGAACCGCATGGGCATGTTTCAATCCAAGAGCATGGACAAAGGAATTTACCGCATCAACCTTCTTGCCAACAGAGTCAATATAAGTAGCTTTACGATGCGTGGTTATGGTTAATGGAATACCAGGGAAGCCCGCACCTGTTCCCATATCGAGCAAAGCTCCCTCAGGAGCCTTGTTGATATAGGGGAGCAAAACAAGTGAGTCGAGGATATGAAGTACTGCAGCATCTTCTACGTTAAGAATACGGGTGAGATTGGTTGTCTTATTTGTTTCTAGAACCAAATCCAAATGCTGAATACATTTCCTCAGCTCAACATCAGTTACGCTCAAGGAATACTCTTTGCAATAGAAAGCTAGACGACTCAACATCTCGTCAGCTTGCTGATCAGTAAGTACTAACAACGAAAGCTCCTTTCTGACAAAAATCAGCGTATCGAGAACTTTTGACAAAAAAAGGGGACGTGGAAACCACGTCCCCTTAGCATAAACTCGAGTAGATTATCGAGCAACAATCACCACATGGCGATCAGGGTCAGAACCCTCAGAATGAGTATCGACGGCATCATTGCCACGAAGTGCAATGTGAACCAGTCGACGCTCGTAGGCATTCATGGGCGGAAGCGAAACACTCTTATGAGTGCGAATGGCACGCTCGGCAGCAGACTGAGCCATGGAGGCAACCTTGTCCTGACGGCGGCTCTTGTATCCCTCGACGTCCACTACAACCGGATACCTAAAGCCAAGTTTGCGGCTCACCAGCAAAGAGAACATAACCTGAAGGGCATCAAGGGTGCGACCATGACGGCCAATGAGAACAGCAAGGTCGGGAGCCGTTACATCCAAAATCAGCTCACCTTCGTCGCCCTCATACTCATCGATAGGAGAGTTGGCGGCATCGAAGTGCGAAAGGATGGAACGCAGGATGGAAATAGCAACATCGGCAATGGTGTCGAGCTCCTCATCGGTCAGCTCTTCACCAGCCTTGTAGCGCTGTGCAATCTCGGGATAATCGCCCGCGACCTGCGGGGCAACCTCCTCAAGCATATCCTCGATGATCTCTTCAGACATAACGTACTCCAAAAGTTAGGTACCTAAATAAGATTGATATCCCGTTACTTCTTCTTGTGCGGGCGCGGCTTCTTCTCTCGACGAGTGACCTCAACCTGCAGCGGAGCGTTCTTAAGACGCTCCTCCTCATCGGCCTTCGCCTTGTCGATGACCTTCTGCGTCACAAAAATCTGCTGGATAACCTGCCAAGCAGACGAGACGTCGTAGTACAGCAGAACACCAACGGGAAGGCTCCAGCCCATCCAAAGCATCATGACCGTCATGACAACGGCCATCATACGCATGCTCTGAGCCTGCTGGCCGGTCTGGTTGCGCGACATATAGAGCTGCGGAATCAGGGTCAGGACGGCGAACAGGATCAGGCAAACCAGCGCAGGCAGTGCAACCATAAAGCCATCGGCAAAGGAAGCGCTCGGCGTGGTGGTCAGGTCGGGCAGGATGTTGAAGAACGAGAACGTGCCGTCGTTAAAGTACTGCGGCAGGTTGCGCAGCAATGTAAACAGGGCGAACAGGATAGGCATCTGAATCAGCAGCGGCAGACAGCCAGCCATGGGGTTGAACTTGTTCTCGCTGTAGAACTTCTGCATCTCCTCGGCCTGACGCTGGGGATCGTCGGCATAGCGCTCCTGGATCTCGAGCATCTTGGGCTGCAGCACCTGCATGCGAGCCGTCGACTTGGTCGACTTGAGCATGAGCGGCGTCAGCAGCAGACGGATGATGACCACCAGGATGATGATGGACAGGCCCCAGTCGACCGCAAAGGTCTGGATGAGCTTGAGCAGCTCGAAAAGGATGTTAACGATCCAATCCCACATGTAAGTTTTCCTCCGATAGCGAGTGCCCGCTAGGGCACAGGGTCATAACCGCCGACGTGCAGGGGATTGCAGCGAGCGATGCGCCTCACGGCAAGCCAGCAGCCTCTCAAAACACCGTGCTTCTCAATCGCCTGGACGGCGTATTGCGAGCACGTTGGGTAATAAATGCAGGCGTCAGGCAATAAGGGCGAAATAACCTGTTGATATATGCGAATAGGAGCGATGGCAACACGTCGCAAAACGTGATTGCTCATCGCTCCTCCCCGGCAACGCCGGCGCGCTTCATAAGCGAACGCAACGCCTTGTCCATCTCCTGCGGCGAGGAAACCCTCGTCTTGGGAGTTGCAAACAAGATGATGTCATAACCCGCAACGGGAAATCCGCAGCTGCGGGCGGCCTCGCGCATCACACGCTTAGATCGGTTGCGCACGACGGCACAACCGAGTCGCTTAGCACCAACGAAGGCGACCCTTCCGGAGTCGCCTTCGCCAACCGATTCACATATGGTCATTCGAATCAGAGGGTGATTGAAACGACGCCCCTGACTGAACACATGCTCGAAATCTTGCCGAGACTTAATAGTCTTCATGCGAGATGTGTGTATCGCTGCTAGACAGTGAGACGCTTGCGGCCCTTGGCGCGACGACGGGCGAGCACGGCACGACCACCCTTAGTGGCCATACGGGCACGGAAGCCATGGGTCTTGGCACGCTTACGCTTATTAGGCTGATACGTACGCTTCATCTTAAGTTCCTCCTGCTGCATTTCGAGTGTCCGCGGGGACGCGGACGCAGATATAGACACGTGAGCTTGAAGATTGTAGGGAAATCAATGTTCAAATGTCAAGAAATCAAAGGTAAAAGGTTGCGCAGTTCACACGGTTCCCCCATAAGCACAACCGAAATTTGCGCCTCATGGCAACCTTTCACGATATTTCATCGAGTTTTCAACAGGTCATGTTGGCAATGTTGAGAACTTTTCGCCCGTTTTCCAAAGTTTTCAACAAGTTTTGAAAAGTTGTCGAAAGATGAGAAACGTTGCGCGGTAAGCTACTATTTGTTCGAAACCTTTTGAAAGATTGCGAGCGGCATGTCTGACGACTTTTACACCATGGTCGATTCCGGAGACCCGGCACCCGACAACGAGCACATCACCGGCGTGCGCGAAGAGCATGCGGAAGGCGAGCAGACGACCACGCAGGCGCCAAAAGCCATGTACGCCGCGCGCATCGCCGTCTATGACGACATGCTGTCGACACCGCGGGTGATCGTCGTTGACCCGCAAGATGTCCGCACGTATTTGGAAGAGACGACCAACACCGTCTACCAGTGCATGAAAGAACAAGGTGGCCATATCTCGCTCATGGTCATCCGCGAGATTGTCGAAAACTTTATCCACGCACACTTTGCCGAGCCCATCATCTCGATTCTGGACGGCGGAGACACCATCCGCTTTGCTGACCAAGGACCCGGCATCGACGACAAGGAACGTGCTTTCGACTTTGGCGTTACCAGCGCAAACAGCAAGATGAAGCGCTATATCCGTGGAACCGGAGCAGGGTTTCCCATGGTGCAGGAGTATTTGGAAAACGCCGGCGGTGCCGTATCCATCGAGGACAACATGGGCAACGGCACCGTGGTTACGGTAAGCCTGAACCCTAAACGCGTGCAGGAAATCGAGCGTGCCGGCGGACGCGGCGCTGCCGTGCGGCCCGAGACGGAGCAGCCCACATATCCCCCGCCGGGAGCTTTTGCGCAGCAGCCCATGGCAGCGCAGCAGATGCAGCCCACCGTGGGACAGATGCAGCAGCCCGGAATGCCTCCTACACAAGAACCCCAAGCGGCATCGATGTCGATGCCGCCAAGCATGCCAGAGGCCATGTCGCTGGCGAATCAGGATACAGCAGCAATGCAGCAGGCGACAGGGGCACCGGGTGGCCAGCAAATGGGCTATCAGCCGTACCAACAGGGATATCCATATCAGCAGATGCCGCCACTGGGGTACGGCCAGCAGTTCCCGCAGCAGTACCAGCAAGGATATCAGCAGCCGTACCAGCAGATGCCGCAGCAGCAGTACAACCCCTGGGCCCAGCAGACGCCTCCGCAGCCTTACCAACAGTGGCCTCAAAGTTTTCAACAGCAAATGCCGCCGACGCAGAGTTCTCAACAACCAGCAGCTCAAATGATGTATCCTAATGCAGTAAATCAGTATGCGCAGCCACAACCGGACGTGTTCGTAAGCGATCGCGGCAACGCCGCGCTGGGCTATCTGGCGCAAAATCAAGCGTGCGGCGCAACCGATCTTGCGAGGGCGTTTGGAAACTCGGCCCCCACTTGGTCACGCACGCTCAATGACTTGGCGCAGGCCGGCTTGGTCATCAAGCATGGCCAGAAATACCATCTGACCGAACTCGGCGCCGCTCGCGTGCGAGCTCAGGGCTAAAGAACGGGAGAGACAGTGGACGAGGAAGCAAGCATCATCCTGGGGGATGCCATCGCCTTTTGCCAGCGCGACGGCCAAGATGCACGCCTCATCAACATGCTGGGGCAATCGCGCGCCATAAGCCTGACCGAAGATACGCTCACGATCGAGGCCCCCTCGCGCTTTGCCATCGCGCAGCTCAAAAAGCATCAGCCGACTATTGAGGCCTATCTGGAAGAAATCGCCTTTGCACCGATTGCGCTCGACATCGTGGCACCGCAAGGCGCCGCGACGGAATCCGCTGCCGCCACGGCGCCCGCCACGGCTCCCGCTGCTTCCCCGGCGGTGCCGGCCTCCGCAGGCGATGTGCCGACAATCGAGCACCAGCACAGCGATGTTTCCCGTGAAACAATGGCACCGTTGACGAGCGCGGCGGCGACGTCAACGAACGCACCCGTCACGCACATGCCCATCGCTCACGACGCAGCGGCGGGCGCGGATTCGGGCATTGCAATCAAGAACACGCTCTCGGCCGACGATTTTCGTCGCATGATGAACCAGATGAAGGGCGGAGCGCCGACTAAATCCACGCAAGCTGCGGCCCCCGCTTCACCCATGCCAGCACCGACCGTGCCGGCCGAGCAGAATACGGATGGAGCCCCGCTCGCCGCGAACTCAAAATTTACCTTTGAGAACTTTGTCTACGGCCCCGAGAACAGCCATGCCTATCGCTCGGCACTCAAGTTTGCCGCCCTCGCGGACGAGCGCGGCACATGCACATCCCTGTTCATCTATGGCAAATCGGGGCTGGGCAAGACCCATCTGCTGCTCGCCATCAAAAACGAGCTCGCCGAGAAGTCGCCCGAGATCAAGGTCAAGTATGCCAACTCCCAGGCATATCTGGACGACCTGATGACCGAGTTCGACCGTCAAAAGAAGAGCAACGCCCCCATCATGCAGGCGTACCACGGCATGGACGTGCTCATCATCGATGACATCCAAAACATCATCGGCAAGCGCGCGAGTGTGGACTACTTTTTCCAGCTCATGGACGAGTTCATCCGCAACAACAAGAAGGTCGTCATCGCGGCAGACCGCGCCCCCAAGGACCTGAGCATGGACGAGCGTCTGACCAGCCGCTTCAACGCCGGAATGCTCTGCCTGGTCGCAGAGCCCAGCTACGAGATGAAATACAAGATCTTGCAGCGCTATTACGAGAACACCATCGTCGCCGCTCCCGAGGCGGGCGACGACTCACTGCTGGCGGCCTATGGGGGCGACGGCGGACACCTGACCGACGAGCACTTTAAACACATGGCCGAGGTCTCGGGCACCAACATCCGCGAACTCGAGAGCTTTTGCGAGCGCTGCGCCGGCGAGGCGGGCGACCGTGAGCGCGAGGGCGGGGAGCTCACCTTTGACGATATCGACGCCATCGCCAGCCAGTACTTCGACA
This sequence comes from uncultured Collinsella sp., assembly GCA_902489955.1. Classification (GTDB taxonomy): domain Bacteria; phylum Actinomycetota; class Coriobacteriia; order Coriobacteriales; family Coriobacteriaceae; genus Collinsella. The sequence goes on from CABUBY010000019.1 coordinate 12,032, forward strand.
CATCGGCCAAAAAGATCAACGTCCAGACGGTTCAGTCCGTCATCGAAGAGCAGTACGGCGTGACGCACGAGGAGCTCATCGGCCCGCGTCGCAACGCCAATATCGCCAAAGCACGCCATATCGCTATCTACCTGGCCATCGAGATGTGCGAAATGACGACCACGGCGGTGGGCGCCGAATTTGGCAACCGCAACCACTCGACCGTCAGCACGAGCTACAAAAAGGTCCAGAAGATGATCCAGGAAGACCGCACCGTCACCGAAGACCTCAAGTCGCTGCGCGATAAAATTACACTGCGCTCGTAGGGAAATAGAGACACCTGTTGAAAACTTGTCGAAACCACGGGCATAAGGTGTCTAAAACCCAACCCGCGGTGATGAAAAGTTTTGCGCAGATTTTGAACGTGGAAAACCACCCCTGTTGCACACAGGCTGCTGTCGATTCTCTTTCTGGGTCTGACCTGCGTCTTTGGGAGTAATCAACAGTTTCGTCAGTGCTATTACTATTATTAAGATATTTATATCTATAGAAAGGTATTAAAAGATGAAGTTCACCGTCAGCCAGAGCTCGCTTACACAAGCCATCGGCGTCGTTATGAAGGGTGTCGCTTCGGCATCCACCCTTCCCATCCTGTCGGGCGTGCTCGTCAAGGCCCAAGACGGCATCTTGGAATTCCAGACCTCTAACTACACCATCTCGATCCGTCATCGCATCGCGGCGCATGTCGAAGAAGAGGGCGAGATGGTTATCCCCTGTAAGATGCTCTCCAATATCACCAAGACCCTCCCCGATGCCCCGGTCACCTTTGAGCTGTCCGAGCGCCAGGTGCTGATTGGTTGCGAGAAGAGCTCTTTCCGCCTGAACACGCTTGATGCTAATGACTTCCCCGAGTTTCCGGCCTATGCCATCGAGAGCGCCGTGGAACTGCCGACCGATATCTTGTCCGAGATGGTCGGCCGCGTGTGGCGCGTCACCTCGACCGACAAGGCCCGCCCCATCCTGGGTGGCGTGCACATGAAGGTCGAGAACAACACCGTGCGCCTGGTGGCGACCGATTCCTTCCGTTTGGCCGTGTGCGATACGCAGGTCGAGACCTCGACCCTCGAAGGCTCCTTTGAGCTCAACGTTCCGGCTGACGCCTTTAACGACGCACTGAACATCATGGACAGCCAGGCGACCATCATGATCGGGGCTACCGACACCCAAGTCGTCTTCGAGGCCGGCAACACCACCTACGTGTCGCGCCGCATCGAGGGCGTGTACCCCAACTACAAGCAGCTCATCCCCGATTCGTGCGTGACGAGCGTCAAGATCGACGTCGTCGCCTTTAACGCCGCCCTCAAGCGCGTGGCCGTTATCGCGAGCGCCAACCCCGCCGTCAAGTTCGAGATCGATGTCGAGAACGGGCAGATGGGCCTGTCCTCCATCTCCAATGACCAGGACCTTGCGCAGGAGACGATCGATGTCGAGGCCGAGGGCGAGTCGGGTACCATCGCCTTCAACTACCACTACATCTTCGGCTGCCTCAATGCCCTGTCCAAGGAGAAGGAGATCACGCTGGAGCTCAAGAGCTACTCGCAGGCGGGCATCTTCAAGTCCTACGACAAGATCAACTACCTGTACCTGGTCATGCCGGTTCGCATCTAGCGCTGCGCCATGACCATGTTCGCCCGCGATCTTTCCGTCGCGCACTACCGCAGTTTCGAGAGCTATCGTCTTGCCCTGGACGAGGGCGTGACGATACTTGCGGGACCCAACGCGGCGGGAAAGACCAATCTCATAGAGGCGCTGCAGCTGCTGACGAGCGGCGCCTCGTTTAGGCATCCGACCGCAGCCGAGCTCGTCCATGATGGCGTGGGCTCGTGCAAGATCGAGCTGAGGCTCGAGGGCGACGGCCGCGTACTTGATATGGGATTGAGCGCGGAGGACGGTAAACGCTCGTTTAGCCGCAACGGCAAGAGATGCTCTGCCGCCGGTGTGCGCGGGGTTCTGCCGAGCGTGCTGTTTTGCCCCGACCATCTGGACATGGTTAAGCGAGGCGCCAGTGTGCGCCGCGCCGCCCTCGACGACTTTGGCATGCAACTGAGCGCACGCTATGCCGATCTTGCGAGCACCTATGGTCGCTGCGTGACCCAGCGTAACGCCTTGCTCAAGGAGGCCTGGTGCTGCCGCGAGATGCTCGGCGCGTGGAACGATTCGATTGCCCGCGCGGGCGCGGCTCTGCTCGTGCACCGGTTGGCCCTGCTCGACCGGCTGGCGGGCCATGTGCGTACTGCCTACGGGCAAGTGGCGTCCGGTGAAGCCGCCAACGTGTCCTATGCGTCCACGCTGGGGGATTTGCCCCAGGTTGATGATCGCGAAGAGCTGAAGGGCTGGGCGTACGAGCGCATGCTGGCTGCCCTTGATGAGCACGCCGACGAGGAAATTCGCCGCGGCGTGACGTTGGTGGGACCGCATCGCGACGAGATTGAGTTTGCTGTGGCGGGTCGCTCCGCCCGTTCATTTGCCAGCCAAGGTCAGCAGCGAACGTTGGTTCTGGCCTGGAAGGTGGCGGAGGTGGCCGTGGCTCGCGATGTCCTGGGCACCGCCCCACTGCTGCTTTTGGACGACGTGATGAGCGAACTCGACGGCGAACGCCGCGGTGCTTTCCTGCGGCTGATCGGCGATGGTATCCAGACGGTCATAACCACGACCAACCTGGGGTACTTTACCGATGACCTGCTTGATCGAGCCAAGGTGGTGAGCATGGGTGAGACGTGCTAATTACGAGCGCGAGAGCGAAACGGTCGCCTTCAGTGGCTTTTTGAACGCAGAGCGCCAGCGCATCCTGGCGGCTGCGACCCCTGAGCGCCGTGCGCAGATGGAGGCCGCCGAGGAGTCGCGCGCGGTCTATCGCGCGTGGAACGCGGTGTGCTCGGGCACGCGCGAGGGGCGGCATGTGACGGGCCTGCGCTACCTGCCCGAGTCCAATGAGCTGCTGGTATATCTCGACTCGCCCTCGTGGACGCAGGAAATGACGTTGTTGCGCGAGATCATCCGCGCGCGCATGGAGCGCGCCGGTGCGCATGTGGATGGCCTGGTGTTCAAAACCACCGCGCCCGGTCACACGCCGCCCGCCGCCAAGGAGCGCCTTCGCCCAGCGGCGACCGAGCGCCCGCCGGCCCCACACGCCGACCTCAGCGATGCCGAGCGCACCGAGATTGAGCGCCAAGTGGCGCCCATCGAAGACCAAAAACTGCGCGAGGCCCTCGAGAACGCCATGAGAGCCAGTGCCGAGTGGGCCAAGGGCGTGCAAAGCAAAAAAGAGCCTTAAATCGCATCTGGTGGCCTTGTAGAGCCAAATACCCTCGTTCCCGAGGGTATTTTTTTACGATAAACTAGTAAGGCTGTACACATTTTCTTGACTGAAGGAGGACGTGTGGCAAACGAAAACGATTACGATGGCGGCGAGATTAAGATTCTCGAAGGTCTCGAGGCCGTTCGTAAGCGCCCGGGCATGTATATCGGCTCGACGAGCGCCAGCGGTCTGCATCACCTGGTGTGGGAGATCGTTGACAACTCCGTCGACGAGGCCATGGCCGGTTTCTGCACCGAGATCCAGGTGACGGTCCACGCCGACAACTCCATCACGGTCGTCGACAACGGGCGCGGTATCCCCGTCGACGAGCACCCTGTTAAAAAAATCCCGACGCTCGAGGTCGTCATGACGATTTTGCACGCCGGCGGTAAGTTCGATAATTCGGCCTATAAGGTCTCGGGCGGCCTGCACGGCGTTGGCATCTCCGTCGTCAACGCACTGTCCAAGCGCGTGGTCGTTCAGGTTCGTCGCGACGGCAACACCTACGAGATGGAGTTCTCGCGCGGCAAGACCGTCAAGAAGATGGAGGTCGTGGGCACCTCGGATTCGACGGGCACCACCGTCACCTTCTGGCCCGACGACGAGATCTTCGAGACCTGCATTTACGATTTCGATACGCTGCACAACCGTCTGCAGGAGACGGCGTTCCTCAATAAGAACCTCAAAATCGTGCTGACTGACGAGCGCGAGTCTACTCCCCACGTGGAGGAGTTTTGCTACGAGGGCGGCATCATCGACTTCGTCAAGTTCCTTAACGAGGGCAAGGACGTCCCCGAGGCCTTTAAGGAGCCTATCTACATCGAGGGCAAATCGGACCCGGACGCACCTGTGGCCAAGATGGGCGAGGTTGAGGTTTCCCTGCAGTGGAATAGCGGCTACGGCGAGAACGTCATGTCGTTTGCCAACGACATCTACACCCCCGAGGGCGGCATGCACCTTGAGGGCTTCCGCACCGCGCTCACCCGCGTGATCAACGACTATGCGCGCAAGCAGAACCTGCTCAAGGAAAAAGACGCCAATCTGACCGGCGACGATGTGCGCGAGGGCCTTTCGGCCGTTATCTCGGTCAAGCTGCCCGATCCGCAGTTTGAGGGCCAGACCAAGGCCAAGCTCGGCAGCTCCTATATGCGCGCGCTGACGCTCAAGATCGTGACCGACGGCCTCGCCGATTACTTGGAGGAGCATCCCAAGCCCGCCCGCGAGATCGTCAAGAAGGCGCAACAGGCCTGCAAGGCGCGCAACGCCGCCCGCAAGGCGCGCGAAGCGACCCGTCGCAAGAGCCTGCTCGAGACGGCGTCCCTGCCCGGTAAGCTCGCTGACTGCTCGGTGCGCGATGCCGAGCTGACCGAGCTCTTCATCGTAGAGGGCGACTCGGCAGGCGGTTCGGCCAAGGACGGCCGTCGCCGAGACATCCAGGCGATTCTGCCCCTGCGCGGCAAGATTTTGAACGTCGAGCGCGTTGGTGACCATCGCGCGTTCTCGAGTGACACCATCCAGTCGCTGATTACCGCGATCGGCTGCGGCGTCACGACGAGTGCCGGCGACGGCGGCGATTTCGATATCACCAAGGCGCGCTACCACAAGATCATCATCATGACCGATGCAGACGTCGACGGCGCGCATATCCGCATCCTGCTGCTGACGTTCTTCTACAAGTACATGCGTCCGCTGATCGATGCCGGCTACGTCTATGTTGCCTGCCCGCCCATCTTTGGCATTAAGGTGCGCAACAAGATCCACTACGTGTATCCCAACGGCCGCCAGCCCGAAGACGAGATCCTGCGCGATACCATCCAGAGTCTGGGCCTGAACCCCGATGATAACGACGAGGACGGCAAGGCCAAGGACGGCAAGATCACCAAAAAGCGCAAGGGCTATACCGTCCAGCGCTACAAGGGCCTGGGCGAGATGGACCCCAAGCAGCTTGCCTCGACGACGATGGACCCAAAGACCCGCATTCTGCAGCGTGTGTCGATCGAGGACGCCGTGGTGGCGGACCGCGCCGTGCGCGAGCTGATGGGTTCCGAGGTCGGCTATCGCCGCGAGTACATCGAGAAGCATGCACATGATGCACGATTCCTTGACGCTTAAGAGGAGGTAACGTGGCAGACGATATCAACAATAACGAGGGTATGGACGAGGCCGGCGATGCCGGTATGCCCGATGATCTGAAGCGCCTGCTTGCCCGTGCTGAGCAGGGCGAGGACGGCGATCCGGACGCCTATAACCCCGATGCCGATGATGATGAGGAAGAGGACGACGATGGTGAGCTCGAGGAGAGCTTTGGCGAAGTCGATCGTGGCGCCTCGGCCGGCGAGGACATCAACGGCGGCCAGCTCCAGATTTCGGAGTTCGGTCGCGAGATGAAGCAGTCGTTCATCGAGTATTCGATGTCGGTTATCACGGCGCGCGCCCTGCCGGACGTGCGCGACGGCTTAAAGCCGGTGCACCGCCGCATCCTGTACGCGATGAACGAGAGCGGCATCTACCCCAACCGACCGCACAAGAAGTCGGCTTGGACGGTCGGCGAAGTTATCGGTAAGTACCACCCGCACGGTGACTCTGCGGTCTACGAGGCCATGGTCCGCCTGGCGCAGTGGTTCTCCATGCGCACGCCGCTCATCGACGGTCACGGCAACTTCGGCAACATCGATGGCGACGGCGCGGCGGCCATGCGTTACACCGAGAGCCGCCTGGCCAAGCCCGCCATGGAACTGCTGCGTGACTTGCAGAAGGATACCGTCGACTGGCAGCCCAACTACGACGAATCGCTCGCCGAGCCCGTGGCACTGCCTGCGCGCTTCCCCAACCTGCTGGTCAACGGCAGCCAGGGCATCGCCGTCGGCATGGCCACCAACATCGCCCCGCATAACCTCACCGAGGCGATCGAGGCCACCTGCTACCTGATCGACAACCCCGACGCCACCGTCGACGAGCTCATGCAGATCATGCCCGGTCCGGACTTCCCCACCGGCGCCATCATCATGGGCAGCGCCGGCATTAAGCAGAGCTACGAGACCGGCCGCGGCTCCATTACCGTGCGTGCCAAGGCACATGTGGAGTCCACCAAGACCGGCCGCAGCCGCCTGGTCTTTACCGAGATTCCCTACATGGTCAACAAGGGCACCCTGCAGGAGAAGATCGCCCAACTCGTCAACGACAAGCGCATTGAGGGCATCTCGGATATGCGCGATGAGTCCAACCAGAAGGGCATCCGTCTGGTCATCGAGCTCAAGAAGGGCGTCATTCCGCAGGTCGTGCTCAACAACCTGTATAAGTACACCTCGCTGCAGACGACCTTTGGCGCCAACAACCTGGCACTCGTCAACGGCGTTCCCAAATGCCTGAGCCTGCGCGAGATGCTGCAGCACTACATCGACCACCAGGTCGACGTCGTCACCCGCCGCACCCGCTTCGACCTTAAGAAGGCCCAGGCCCGCGCGCATATCCTCGAGGGCTACCTGATGGCCCTTGACCATATCGACGAGGTCATCAGCATCATCCGCTCCTCGCAGACCGACTCCGAGGCCAGCAGCCGACTGATCGAGCGCTTTGGCTTTACGCCCGAGCAGACCACGGCCATCCTCGAGATGAAGCTGCGCCGCCTGACCGGCCTGGAGCGCGACAAGATCCAAGAAGAGTTGGACGGCCTGCGCCGCGCCATCGCCTACTACGAGGACCTGCTGGCGCACGAGGAGAAGATTCTGGGCGTCATCAAGGAAGAGATGCGCGAGATCTCCAAGAAGTTTGGCGACAAGCGCCGTACCGAAATCAGCCAGGTTGAGAAGGACCTGGATGTCGAGGACCTCATCGCCGACGAGGATATGGTCGTGACCATCACCCACACCGGCTATGTGAAGCGTATCCCGGTGGCCGCTTACCGCGCCCAGAAGCGCGGCGGCAAGGGCGTGTCGGGCGTCAACCTCAAAGAGGACGACGTTATCGATGAGATGTTCATCGCGTCCACGCACGAGTACGTGCTGTTCTTCTCGAGCAAGGGCAAGGTCTATCGCCTGAAGGTGCACGAGCTGCCGGTGGGTACGCGCCAGGCGCGCGGTACCGCGATCGTCAACCTGCTGCCCTTCGAGGAAGGCGAGAAGATCGCGAGCGTCATCAGCTGCCGCGAGTTCCCGGCCGACGAGTACCTGATGTTTGCCACCAAGAGCGGCATGGTCAAAAAGACCGTGATGAGCGCATATGACCGCAGCCGTCGCGACGGCCTGATCGCTATCAACCTGCGTGACGACGACGCGCTGCTGAACGTGCGCCGCGTGCGCGAGGGCGACAAGATTATCCTGGCCACCACCGCGGGCAAGGCGATCATGTTCTCCGAGGAGCAGGTGCGCGCCACCGGCCGCGATACCAGCGGCGTTCGCGGTATCGGTCTGAAGGACGGCGTGAGCGTTCTGGGCATGGAAGTCACTAACGGCAACGGCGATCTATTCGTCATCACCGAGCGCGGCTACGGCAAGCGCACGCCGGTCGCGGACTACCCGGAGCAGAATCGCGGCGGTCAGGGCGTCTACACCATTCAAATGACCGAGCGTAAGGGTAACCTCGCGGCCATGAAGACGGTGGGCCCGCAGCACGAGCTGTTCATCGTGACGGAGGGCGCGACGGTCATTCGCGTCAAGACCGACGAGATCAGCCAGACCGGCCGCGCCACCCAGGGCGTCAAGATGATGACCGTCGACGACAACGACCGCGTATGCGCCGTAGCCCGCATGACGGCAGCCAAAGAGAAGCCCGAAGGCGAAGCAACAGAAGACGGTTCTGCCCCCGAAGAAGCCCCAGTCGATCTAGGCGATGGCAACGACATGCCAGAAGATCTCCTAGACGAGTAAGAGGCTCTAGCTGGTAAAAATCATCAGACCCCATATATCGGCGGTCGGCGCACTGCGCGCCGACCGCTTTTTTGACAATCTTT
>CABUBY010000020.1 GCA_902489955.1 uncultured Collinsella sp.
CGAGCCGGAGAGCACTTAATGTGCTCTCCGTGCGAGCAGGACTGCCCGAGCAGGCGATGTTGCCCCATACGCCCGCCCAGGTCCGCCGGGATCACGACAGCTTGACGATCGGAGCAAAGCCCTTCATAAGCTTTTTGGTCTGGCCGGTCTTTTCGAATTGAACCTCAATCATGTCTCCGGCGACCGAGATCACGGTACCCGTGCCAAAAGTCTTGTGGCTCACGGTATCGCCCGCGGCAAAGTCCTGCGATGCGCTGGCACGATCGACCTTGCGCTCCACCGTCGGGGACACCTTGGAAGACGGCTTTTTGGCTCGCGACGCGCCCGAACCAAAAGTCGAGGCAACACGGCCGGCGTCAGGCGAAACCCCACGATGGCGCTCGGTCCCGTAACTGCTGCCGCCAAAGAAATCGTCAAAGCTCGATCCGCCGCGCGAACCGGAACCGCCGGTCGAGCGCGTATGCGAGCCAAACACCTTGCCGCCGTACATATCCGAGCCCATGCCCGAGCCAAAGGTGCCGTGACGGTCGCCGCGCTTCTCCCAGCCCGTGCCCTCAAAACCGGCAGAACCGATGCCGCTAAACTCGATATCCTCAAACGGAATCTCGTTGAGGAAGCGCGAGCGCGGGTTGGCAGAGGTCGAGCCGTAGGTGCGACGCGTGGCCGCATAGGTCAGGAACAGGCGCTTGCGAGCACGCGTGATGGCGACGTAGGCCAAGCGACGCTCCTCCTCGAGCTTGCCCGGATCGTCACTACCGCCAAAGTCGTGCACGTGCGGGAAGATACCCTCCTCCATGCCGGCCACGAACACCGCCGGGAACTCCAGGCCCTTGGCGGAGTGGATGGTCATCATGGTAATGGCATGCGTCTCGCCGGCCAGGGAATCCAAGTCGGAGCGCAGGGCCAGCCACTCCATGAGCGCCGGCAGCGCCTTACAGGTGAGCGGACCGTAGGTGCGCTCGATCTCGTCGGCATGCACGGCACCCGCCGGCATCTCCGTCGGCGCGGCATACGCGTTGCCCGCGATGGCGGCGGCCAGGGCATCCTGCGGAGACAGCGCCGGAGCGGCCAAGCTATCGAGCGGATTGGAGCCCGCGGCGTCACGCGCGCCAACGAGCGCCTCAAACGAGGATACCGGGGCAGATGGCCCCGGTTCGGGCGCAGGCGCGCTCACCACGACAGGCTCGGGCTCGGCGCTAGCAGGCACATCGGCAACACCGGCAGCGCGCAGCTCTTCCAAGCTCTCGAGCGTACCCTCGATATCCTCGTGCGTCTCCTCAAATTCGGCTGCGACGCCCAAGAATTCCTGAATGTTCTCGGCGCGACTCTCGGACTCCATGGTGCCCTCGGCGCGGAACGCCTGCAGCAGGCCCGTCTTGTCGACAATCATCTCGACGACGTCCTTGAGCTCGCCGTCCATGCGACGGCCCTCGCGCACCAGCGCCACAAAGCTCGACAGGCCGTTACGCACCTTGGCGCTAAACATGCCGGTTTCGGCGCACGCGATCTCGCAGGCCTGAAAGAACGAGCAGCGATTGTCGCGCGCCAGCTGCTCGATCTTTTGGATCGAGGTGGAGCCGATGCCGCGGCGCGGCGTGTTGATGACGCGCTTGACGCTCATCTCGTCGGCCGGGTTCACGATCATCTTGAGGTAGGCCATGACGTCGCGGATCTCAGCACGGTCGAAGAATCGCGTGCCACCCACGATCTTGTAGGGCACGCCTGCGCGCAGGAACATATCTTCGAGGATACGCGACTGGGCGTTGGTGCGGTAGAACACGGCGATATCGTCGTAGCTCGTGCCTTTGGCATGCAGCTTTTCGATCTCGCCGGCAATCCAGCGGCCCTCATCGCGCTCATCGCTCGCCTGGAAGGCCTGGATCTTCTCACCATCGCCCTCGGCCGTAAACAGGCGCTTGTCCTTGCGCTGCGAGTTGTGACGCACCACGGCGTTGGCGGCGCTCAGGATATGGCCCGTAGAGCGATAGTTCTGCTCCAGCTTGACGGTCTTGCAGTCTTTAAAGTCCTTCTCAAAGTCCAGGATATTGGTGATGTCGGCCCCACGCCAGCTATAAATGGACTGGTCGTCGTCGCCCACGACCATGAGGTTTTGGTACTTGGCGGCCAGCAGGTTGGCGATCTCGTACTGGACGTGGTTGGTGTCCTGATACTCGTCGACGCTAATGTAGCGGAAGCGCTCCTGGTACTTGTCGAGCACCTCGGGGCGGGTGCGCAGCAGCTCGAGCGCGCGCACGAGCAGGTCGTCAAAGTCCATCGCGTTGGCGGCGCGCAGGCGGCGCTCCAGCTCTAGGTAGACCTGCGCGGCCTTTTTGTCGTTGGGGCTATCGGCGGATTTGAGCATGTCCTCGGGCCCGATCATGGCGTTTTTAGCCGAGCTGATCTTGCTGCGAATCATGTTGATGGGGAATTGCTTTTGCTCAATGCCGAGCGTCTGCATAATGTCACGCACCATGCGCTTTGAGTCATCGTCGTCGTAGATGGTGAACTGACCAGTGTAGCCCAGCAGGTCGGCGTCCTCGCGCAGCATGCGCACGCACATGGCGTGGAAGGTGCACACCCACATGCCGCGGGTGCCGCTGGGGATGAGCGCTGCCAGACGCTCGCGCATCTCGGCCGCGGCCTTGTTGGTAAACGTGATGGCCAGGACCTGCCAGGGCTTAACGCCCAGGTCGCCAAGCATATGCGCGATGCGGAAGGTCAGGACGCGGGTCTTGCCCGAGCCGGCGCCGGCAAGGACCAGCAGCGGGCCCTCGGTGGTCAGGACCGCCTCGCGCTGGGCGGGGTTCAGACTATCAATATCGACGAGCGGCTTGGCGGGTTTGGGCGCCGGAGCCGGGGCGTCGTAGATGTCGAGCGGAACGAGCTCGGGTTCCGGCGCGGCGGGGGCGGTGTACGCATCGAGCGGCACGGGTTCCGGCGCGGGCGGCACGGGCGCGGCAGTGTTCTTTTCCCAGGGCAGGGGCTGGGTCATGGGCGACTCCTCATCTGACGGACGGCGCGCCTGCGGGCAGCGCCATAGTTTGAGCCGTATCAGTATACCGAGCCGCGCGGACACCGACGCAAATCACACCACGACTCCGTCCGCTACCATCGGGCCCGCCCCAGCGGATTTGGCGCAATGGGGTCAGATTTGTCTGCACCAAGCTGGTGCAAAGTAACCTGACCCCATTGCGCCAATCACAGAGCCACCGATGTCACGGTAGCAGCAGCGAGCGGCGGCCAGAGCGAACAAATTGGCATGAAAAGAGGGCGGCATAGACCTTTTGGTCATGCCGCCCTCTTTGAATGACAAGTTGTCGCTCTGGCCGCCGCGCAGCGTCAACCAAGTTACAGGCCGAGCATGGGCTCCAAGACGAAGAAGTACGCAAGCACCACGATGCCCAGAATGATGCGGTAGACGCCGAAGCACTTGAAGTCGTGACGGCGGACGAAACCCATGAGCCACTTGATAGCGATGAGCGAAACCACAAAGGCCACAACACAGCCCACGCCCAGGATGGCGACCTCGTTGGCACCGAACGTACCGCCCTTGATGAAATACTTGACCAGCTTGAGCGCACTCGCGCCAAACATGACAGGGATGGCCAGGAAGAACGTAAACTTGGACGCCACCGAACGCGTGCAGCCCAAAAGCAGGCCACCGATGATGGTGGAGCCGGAGCGCGATGTGCCCGGAATCAGCGAAAGGACCTGGAAGCAACCGATACCCAGCGCGGTCTTCCAGCTCAGATCCTCGAGCGTAGTGATGGAGCCAAAGTCCAGGCTATCGTCATCGTCCCCATCCTCAGCGGTAGCCGCGGCGGGCGCCGCAAAGTGCGCACCGGCGGGACGTCCGCCCGCCGCCACAGCACGCGAACCAAACGAACCGGCAACGGCCATTTCCTCGCGCTTGTTCGCGCGCCAGTTCTCAATCACGATAAACAGCACGCCGTACACAATGAGCGCCAGCGCCACGACGGGAGCATTGTAGAAATGCTCCTCCATCCAGTCGTTGAGCGGCAGACCGATCGCCGCGGCGGGAATGCAGCCGAGCACAATCTTGCCCCACAGCACCCAGGTGTCGCGACGGCCCTCCTTGCCCTTGCTGGGCGAGAACGGGTTGAGCTCATGGAAGAACAGGACGCAGACAGCCAGAATGGCGCCGAGCTGAATCACGACCAGGAACATATTCCAGAACGTCTCGCTCACGTTCATCTTGACGAACTCGTCCACCAAGATCATGTGACCGGTCGACGAAACAGGCAGCCATTCGGTGATGCCCTCGACCAGGCCCATGAAGGCAGATTTTAGAAGCTCGATGATATCCAAAGGGACCCCCTCGTTAGACACCCGCCGATATTGTTCTGCGGACGGTGCGGGCGATGTCCCATTATCAACCGTTGGCGGCGCGCCTGCGCCTACCCTTACCAAAAAACTCGTCCGTTCACAGAATTGCGAGCGGTCAAACCGAAATCCTTGGGTATAACTGCAACAAGATAAAGTGTCCGGCGGCCAACGCGCCCGCGCCCGCCCGACGCACGAGCCCCGCGCCCGTGCGATAGACCAAGGAGGAAACCATGAACGAGGGCTACACCAAGGTATTTGTTTCACTCGACGGTACTGAGCAGCAGGATTTTGTGCTCGCACGCGCCATCAAGGTCGCCGCGAACAACGGCGCCAAGCTAATCATCGGCCACGTTATCGATTCCACGGCGCTCGAGAGCGCCGGTTCCTATCCGGTCGATCTGGTCAACGGCCTAGAGGAGGCATTTAAGAACTCCATTGCCAAGCAGCTCGAGGAGGCCAAGGCCAATCCTGACATTCCCGAGGTCGAGGTCATGATTCGTGCTGGCCGTATTCGCGAGACGCTCAAGGACGAGATGCTCGACGTAGTCAAGCCCGACCTGGTGCTCTGCGGCGCACGCGGCCTGTCCTCGATCAAGTATGCGCTGCTGGGTTCGATTTCGACGTTCCTGCTGCGCAATACGGACTGCGACATTTTGGTCGTGAAGTAGCGTTGCTCCCACCGGCCGCGGGGCCTGCGGGGTTTCCACGGGCACGTCCTCGCCGCGTTGCGGCTGCGGGATGTGCCCTTAGGAAACCCCTCCCGGCCCCGCGGCCTTCGCAGCCTCACTTCAACGAGTTGTCTGATAGAAAAATGGCGTTTTGTTTGGGGCGGCACGTTTTTGTTATGGGAGATTCATTTGAGCCCCATAGTTGTGTTCACGTTCAGGAACATAGCGCTAATTGCCTTAGCTAAGTTCACGTTCGGGAACATAGCCGTCCGCACCGTAAGACGGGCTGGCTACTCAAAGTATTGAAACTTGTTGGTTGAGAAGGCAAACGTGACGACAAAGCCTTTGCCGGAGTCGGATGCTGCGGTGACGTCGATGCCCATCTTGGAGCACAGACGCGCCACCAGATAGAGACCGATGCCCGTTGCGCGCTTGGTGGTGCGGCCGTTGTCGCCGGTAAAGCCCTTCTCGAACACGCGCGGCAGGTCTGCCGCACACACGCCGCAGCCGTTGTCCGCGACGGTAAGCTCGATGCGCTCGCTTGCCAGACCCTCGTCCAGCAACGCACCCGAAAACACGATCTTTGCGCCGTCCTCACGCGCATATTTAATGCTGTTCTGAATGAGCTGGCCCAGAATAAACTCGAGCCACTTCTCGTCGGTAAAGACCTCAAAGTCGAGGTTCTCGCACACCGGAGCCACGTGCGCCGCGATGAGCTCACGCGCATTGGCCTTAATCGCGCCCGTCACCAGGGTCTTGAGATCCCAGCGGCGAATCAAGTAGTCGCGCTCCACGACTTCCGAGCGCGCATAGTACAGCGCCTGGTCGATATAGCGCTCCACGCGGGCCAGCTCGCGACCCAGGTCATCCACGCGCGAGAGGTCACCTTCGCTGCCGTCCAGGTTTTCCAAAATCAGATGAGCTGCCGCCAGGGGCAGCTTGGCCTCGTGGACCCAGCTCTCGATATAGTCGCGATAGTCATCGGTCTGACGTCGGCCTTCGGCAACCTCGTCGCATGCCGCCTTGCCCACCCGGCGCAAGACCTCGTACTCGAGCTCGCCCTCGGCATAGGTCGGGCACTGGACCATCTCCTGTACCCATGCGGGGCTTTCCAGCTCCTCGGCCGCGCGCTCCAGCTGATGCAGAAAACGACGACGGCGCACATATTCGATCACAATGCCCAGCATGCCAAAGATAAAGGACACGCCGACCGCCACGACCACGATAGAAACGGGAGCACCGGCGACCGTCAGCACAAAGCAGCTCAGCAGCACACCGCACGTCCACACGGCGACGGGAAGCAGCGCATCTTTAAAGAACTTGCCAAATGACATAGCCGGCCCCTAGACCGAATAGCCCTGGCCGCGATGCGTCGTCAGATACCCCTTGATGCCGATTTTTTCGAGCGTGGTGCGCAAGCGGTTGATGTTGACGGTGAGCGTATTGTCGTCCACGAAGGCGTCGGAATCCCACAGGTCCTGCATGATGGCCGAGCGCGAAACGATCTTGCCCGCGCGGCTCAGAAGCAGCGAGAGGATACGCAGCTCGTTTTTGGTGAGCTCGGTGCTAGTGCCGGTTTGCGTGTTGGTGACCATGGAGCGGACGAGGTCGAGCTCCAGCCCCTTGTGGACGAGCGTGCTGCGCTCGCCTGCCGCCGCGGTGCGACGCAGCAGTGCGTTGATGCGCGCCACGAGCACGCGCGCGCTGTAGGGCTTGGGAACAAAGTCATCCGCGCCGAGCGTCATGGCCATGACCTCGTCGATCTCGGTCGTGCGCGACGTGAGAACGATGATGGGGACCTCGGATTCGCGACGGACTTCATGGCAGATGTGCTGGCCGTCTTTGACGGGAAGCGTCAGGTCGAGCAGCACCAGATCGGGAGCGGCAGCAAGAATATCGCGCGAAACGTGCTCGAACGATTCGCAGGCCTCGACCTCAAAACCGGCACGGGCAAGGATGTCGGCAAGCTCGCGACGAATGGGCTCGTCGTCCTCAACGATATAGATCAGCGCCATGGATTCCGCTCCCCTCTTGGTTGTCTTGTCCCATTATGACCGCGAAGCCGCAGGCACGCGCCCCACGCGGCACCAAGGTGACAGAACTGTTCGCGAGCGAAAGCGTTTGGCTCGCCCCTCGCTCGCAACGGGCGCGGGGATCAAATGATTATTAAATCCCCGTCCCAGAATAATCATTTAGCGACGGGCGCGGAGCTTTTCGTAGCCGTCGGCAAAGAAGGCGACCGTCGCGGCGTCGGCCTCGGCGGCGTCCGTCTCAGTTGCGGGGACCACGCCGTGCTCGTCGCTCACCAGGAACAACGCGCCCTTAAGCTGCGCGGGAATGTCTACACGCGTGACCGGGATGCCCTTGGTCTGGGCCAGCTGCTCAATGAGCGTCGCCGTGCCGCACAGGCACTCGTCCGCCGGCGCCACAAAGGCAAGCTCGCCGTTATCGACGGCGGCGAGCAGCTCGGGCGCCACGCCGGTCTCGTCGGCCTCGGAGCGGGCCTCGGCGGAGCGGGCACGCAGCGCCTTGGCCGACGTATCGGTTAGCGGCTCGTACTCCCCCACCGTCATGGCGGCGTTGCCGTTGACGTCGATCACCAGCATGAGCACGCCGTCGCGTGCGGTGTAATCGCCCTCGGCAAGCGACCACTCAACGTGCTGCTTGGCCCAGCTGAGCATGTTATGGGTAAGCGGCTCGCCCTGCACCAAGCGCTCGGACAGTGCGCGAATGTGGCGGTTGAGCATGGGCACCTTTTTATTGGACATGCGCCAACGGCAGACAAGCGCGGGCTTGTCGAGCGTAAACTTCTCGACCGCCTCCTGATTGGCGCAAAAGTCCTCGTACGCACGCTGATCCTCGGCATTGCCAAACAGCTCGGCATCATCAATCTGGGGCATGGTTGTACCTTTCGTGTTAGTCATTCCGTCCTCTTATACCAAAAAGACGGCCCTCCAAACGGAGCGACCGTCTTTTGCGGAGATTATTTTGACGATATGGTCAGGCGACCGATCAGCTTAATGGGATAGAACAACATCCCATTAAGGGTTTTCCAAGTGCCCGAGATTGCCCCGAAAGAGGAGCGCCGCGTACTAAATGTACGCAAGCGACGGTTTGAGGGGCAAGGTCGGGTGCTTGGGAAAGCCTCTAGTGCCTAAAATGCCTGGCACCCGTAAAGACCATCGCGATGCCATGCTCATTGCAGGCCTGGATGCTCTCATCGTCGCGCTTGGAGCCACCGGGCTGGATGATGCAGGTCACACCGTGCGCGGCGAGCACGTCAACATTGTCGCGGAACGGGAAGAACGCGTCGCTTGCACAGGCAAAGCCGCCCTTCTCCACGCCCTCGCGCTCGCAGAAGTCCTCGGCACGCTCGCAGGCAAGCAGCGCAGAGTCAACGCGGTTAGGCTGACCCGGGCCCATGCCAATGCCGGCCTTGCCCTTGGAAACCAAGATGGCGTTGGACTTAACGCCCTTGCAGACCTTCCAGGCAAACTCGAGCTCGGCCATCTCGGCGTCGGTGGGCTTGCGGTCGGTGGGGAACGTAAAGGTCGCGGGATCCTCGGTCACGTGGTCGACTTCCTGCACCAGCATGCCGCCGTCGATGGAGCGCAGCTCCACCTGGGCGCCGTGGTCCACGCCGCCGGTGGCCAGCACGCGCAGGTTGGGGCGCTTGGCCATGCGCTCGAGCGCCTCGGCGGTGTAGCTCGGGGCGATGATGACCTCGACGAACTGCTTGTTCTGATCGGCAAAGTGCTCGACCAGCTCATGGGGAACCTCGCGGTTGCAGGCGATGATGCCGCCAAAGGCACTCTTGGGATCGCAGGCGAAGGCGCGGTCGTAGGCAGCCGTGATGTCCTCGGCAACGGCGGAGCCGCAGGGGTTCTGGTGCTTGAGGATTACGCAGGCCGGCTCGTCGAACTCGCGGACCAGGTTCCAGGCGGCGTCGGCATCCAGATAGTTGTTGTAGCTGAGCGGCTTGCCCTGGACCTGCTCGGAGCCCACGAGCGGGAACTGCGAGCTCGCGGTGTTCTCGCAGCCCTCGGCAAAGCGGTAGACCGTAGCCTTCTGCTGAGGATTCTCGCCATAGCGCAGGTCGTCGACCTTCTCCAGCGAGATCTCGAGCTTGGCAGAGGTGTCCGCCACGTCGCTTGCCTGGGCGGCAAGCCAACGGGAGATAGCCGTGTCGTAGGCGGCGGTAGTCTGGTAGACCTTCACCTGCAGGCGGCGACGGGTGGCAAGCGTGGTGCAGCCGCCAGTCTCGTGCATCTCGGCCAGGACGGCGTCGTAGTCAGCCGGGTCAGAGATGACGGTAACGCTCGCAGCGTTCTTAGCGGCGGAGCGCAGCATGGAGGGACCGCCGATGTCGATGTGCTCGATGGCGTCCGCAAAGGTGACCTCGGGGTTGGCGACGGTCTTCTCGAACTCGTACAGGTTGACGACGACCAGGTCGATCAGCTTAATGCCGTGCTGAGCGGCCTCCTGCATATGCTGCTCGGAATCGCGGCGGGCCAGCAGCGCGCCGTGAACCTTGGGGTGCAGGGTCTTAACGCGGCCGTCCATCATCTCGGGATAGCCCGTGAACTCCTCGATGGGGGTTACGGGAACGCCCGCGTCCTCGATGGCACGAGCCGTGCCGCCCGTAGAGATGATCTCGACGCCAAAGTCATCGACCAGCGTCCGTGCGAAATCGACGACGCCCGTCTTATCGGTAACCGAGATCAACGCGCGTGCGATCTTCACATCAGATCCCATGCAGTCCTCCTGTCTGGTACGCCGCCGTGCTCTGTGAGTCGGTGATACGTCGATCTGCAGCGCTCGCGCAGCGGCATTGAAAATACTGATTTAATGTAGCGCATCGAGCGCATCGATGCACCCCGCAACGGGCGCATGTGCAGAAAAAGTTTGCGAGCAGAGGGGATGGGCACGGTGAGTTCATGGAACACAGGGGCACCATAATTTGATGCCAATGGCGTGGTAGAACTGTGCTCGATATGCATCCGCAAAAGAAAGAGGCACTATGGTCTCGCGGGTTCTTTACCGACCGTTTGATACCGAAGACTTCGACGCCATCGCGCTGATTCTGCAGCAACTTTGGCATAACAATTCGGATAACGATGAGTACAACCGCCTTGAAGCCGCATGCGACCTCGCCTATTGCCTTTCGTCATCGACGTTTTCGCAGGTAGCGGTGATTGACGGCGAGGCGCGCGGCATTGCACTTGCACGAGCAGGACAGAACTCCGGCGTCACTATCAACGAGCATTGGATGGATACCGAACGCGCGCTGCTATCGCAGATGCGTGAGCTGGAGCCTGATGCCTGCGCCGAGTATCTCTCGTTTGTGCGCGCAACCATCCGAACCAACAACCGCCTGCTCGAGAGCAGCCCGTTGCCGCACGACAACGAGGTCACGCTGCTTGCCGTGGATCGCGATGTCCATGGCCTGGGCGTTGGCACGGTTCTGCTCGATGCCGCGGTCTCGCACCTGTCCTCGCTTGGAGCGACGAGGGCGCACCTGTACACCGACTCCAACTGCTCGTGGAAGTTCTACGAGCTGCACGGCTTTAAGCGCACGGCCACGCACCGCGCCAACCGCGAAGAGCGCCGTCACGACATGCCGCGCGAAAGCTTCCTCTACGAACTCGACCTAACAGCCTAAACCCGGCAGCCATACCTAGTCATTTAGGAACGTCCCCAATGACTGATCCCCAACAACTAGTCATTTAAGTCTGTCCCCAATGAGTGGCCTAGGGGGTTTGTAGATAGCCCTGGTCAAAAAACATCAAATATGAGTACTGTTACTTTTTTAGTAGCAGCGATTTGGGACATTTTTGATGCTTGTAGGCATGACGACCAGCTGCATGAGCTGACGTAGCTCCCCAAATGTTCAATGAAATGGGCTCCTAACGAGAAGTACTCTCATTAGGAGCCCATTATTATGTGCAAACATATGTGACCAGCGCAGCAACAGTACTCATATTTGGCATTTTTTGTCCACTGCCCCTTGCGCGAAGGTCCTCAGCGGAAAGTTTGGCCCGTTTCGATGCACAAAAATGGGATGAATCTTCCCTGGCAACCGCCCAGAAAGATCCACCCCAAAGCAAGCGCTCGCTAGAACGTTCCGCCGCCGCCTCCGCCGACGCCGCCACCGCCGCCACCGGAAAAGCCGCCGCCGCTGCCGCCGCTCGAGCTATCGGAACTCGAAGCCAGCTCGCGGATGGTCTCATGATACACATCGTTGAACGAATCGAGCGGAGACTCGTTGCCGTAGTGATGGTAATACCACCAGTAGCAGGGGTAGTTGTCGTAGAAATCGTCGCTGTTGCGCAGATCCGCAGGCACGGCCTCGGCCAGCTGTCGCAGCACTTCTTTCGAAACGCCCAGGGCAACGCCCATCACCAGCAGTTTGTTCCACAAGATCAGGTCGCTGGGGATAGCCTCCTTCAGGCGCGTAAAGTCCTCGAGCCAATGCTTGAGCGCCTTGCAGCGGGCCGCCACCTCGGCGCCCTCCGGCGTGTAACGGCGGAAGGTGCAGCTCAGGACAAAGCCCACGATCGTGACGGGGATCGAGATCATAGCGGCGCCGACGTTGGCGTCCGCAAAGTCGGTATAGATCAGAGAGCCCAGAATGCCAAAGACGATGATGATGCCGAGAACCAGGCCGGCCACCATCGCGATAGTGCCATCCGATGCGATAAACTCGCGCGCCTCCAGCTTGCCCTTAACCGTGCTCTGATAGTCCTCGAGCTTGTCGCCAACAGATGTGGTGCGCTCGCTAGCGTACTCCTCCAGCTCGCTAAACGTGCGTGAACGGACGCCGTCTTTATCGGGCTTAACGCCGGCGAAGAAGACCTTGAGCACATCGCGATCGATGCCGTCCTTCTTGGCAGCCTTCCAGGCCTCGTCGGTCACTGTGATGCGATACGTCTGCCCCTCTTTTTCGCGACGGAGCAGACCCTTCTTCTTGGTCTCGGTCGCTTCTTCCAGCTTGATCACGCGGTCGTCGGTGAGCTTCATAAGCGTGGCGATATATGCCTGATCGGGCACATCGTTCCAGCTCATGAGAGCTGCAAGCACCGCGGGGTGGTCGGCCGAGGGCACATCGCGGAAGTACTCGTCCTGGAAGAGCGGCTTGGGCTTGGGCCTGCGCAGCTTAAGCATCACGATCACACCGGTATAGGCAACCGCCACGACAACACACACCACGGCAATCGCGCCGGCAACCGCACGCGCGTGCTCACGGCGAGCGTTGGCCTCGTCGGCCCATTCCTTCTCTTCGCTCAGAATCGTCGACATGCGCTTTTCGCCCGAGACGGCAAGCTGCGGCACCCAGTCGCTGGGGAAGGCGATGCGTGCCTCGGCGAATTCGCCCTCATGCACGCAGGGAATGGTATAGGTGACCATGGGCTCGTCCGCATCGAGCGACACGTCGCCCGTCAGCGGGCCGTGGCCCCATGCGCGGAAGTTATCGCCCTTGACGGCAGCCGTCCCGGCAGCGGCATTTGCGAAGTACACTTCCATCTCGACGTCATCGGAGTCCGCCGACCAGCCGTCGCCGACGAATTTCCAGTAAAGCTCGGCGGTATCGGCCCAGTTCATAACCGCACCGGTCATGGAATAACTCACGTAGTAGATTGCGCTGTCGCCGCTCTCGTGGGGGCTGAACACCTTAATCTTTACGCCGTCGTCGGACTGTTCCACCGTGTAAACGCCGTCGTCGCCTTTGTTTGCGCTGTCGACCTTGTTAAACGCAGTGTCATCTTCCTCGACGCTCAGCACATTGACGACCACCGAGCCGCCTTGCTGGTTAGAGCCTGTATTGATATCCCAATACACGCCGTTGATGTCGTCGTCGAAATCGAACTGGCGTCCCTCGACAACGGTCAGCGAGCCATCGGCCTCAACCGTGGCGCCGATGTAGGTTTGGCTCATGGAGTAGCCGTCAGCGTGCGCGGCGGCAGGCAGCAGCAGCAACGCAAGCGCGACGAGCGCGCAGACGGAAGCGAATCGCGCAAACAGGCGGCGCTGCCGACAGGGCTGGGCAACGGGAGCGTTCATAGGCACATCCTTTGTCTGTGATACCAGTAGCGTCATTGTCCCACGTTTGCGGGTTCATGTGACGAACATCTAGGCCAGCGGAGCGTCAAAACGGGACAAAAGTCACGACCGTGGCCGGCACCTGGGGACGTTCCTTATCTGCCGGCAATCTGGGACACTCCTTGGCATAGCCCGCTCCGGCAATAGATACCACTTCATAGCTCCATCACAGGTGTAGCGGCTTTGTGTGGGCGCGGCATGCGCTGATTGAGCCGCCAGTTGAGGGGCATAAAGCAGTTGAGCGAAAACGGTTTGCCCCTTTGCCGTCCGCTCGAGGATCATGTCCCCCTTTTCCGCGGAAACCCCGGCAGTTGCGAAGAGCTGCCGGGGTTTCTGTCGTTTGAGGGCTAGATTGATTGACGACGATTAAGGTGCCGAGCCGGTGGTCCGGCACGCGCAACGCGCGGCCTCAGCAACTTGCAGGCCACGGCAGCGTCTCCCCCACCGCGCCCCGCGCTATACTCGTCCGCATGGATATCAACGCATGCAACATAGCAACGCCCGCCGTGGCCGCGTCGACGGCGACCAACAGCAAGCTCGCCCCCGCCCCCACCCCCGTCGTGGGGCGCTTTGCCCCGTCGCCCTCGGGCCGCATGCACCTGGGCAACGTGTTCAGCTGCCTGTGCGCATGGCTTTCGGCCCGCAGCCAGGGCGGCAGTATCGTGTTACGCATTGAGGACCTGGACGATCGCTGCAAGCGCCCGGAACTTGCCGCCCAATTGATTGACGACCTGGCCTGGCTGGGGCTGGAGTGGGACGAAGGCCCCTACTACCAGCACGACCGCCTAGACCTGTACGAGAGCGCCTTGCGCCGGCTGAAAGACGCCGGCCTCACCTATCCCTGCTTTTGCACACGCGCCGAGCTCCACGCCGCGAGTGCACCGCACGCGAGCGACGGCACGCCCATCTACCGTGGCGCCTGCCGAAGTCTTTCGGCCGAGGAGGTGGCCCGCCGCAGCGCCCTGCGCGCCCCGGCCACACGTCTGCGCGTGCCCACCGTCGACGACCTCGCAGACGACGTGATCGAATTTGTGGATCGCACGTACGGCGCCCAATGCGAAGCACTCGCCACCGAGTGCGGCGACTTTTTGGTGCGCCGCAGCGACGGCGTGTTTGCCTATCAGCTAGCCGTGGTGGTCGACGACGCTGCCATGGGCGTCACCGAGGTCGTGCGCGGATGCGACCTGCTGGGGTCCACGCCGCGCCAGATCTACCTGCAGCATCTACTGGGACTGGCCACGCCGCGCTACGCGCACATTCCGCTGCTCATGTCGCCGGACGGCCGCCGCCTTTCCAAACGAGACCGCGATCTGGACCTGGGCGAGCTCCGCGCCCGCTTTGGCACGCCCGAGGCATTGCTAGGATGGCTCGCCGGGCAAACGGGCATCGCGCCGGGCACCACGCCGCGCTCTGCCGAGCAGCTGGTCGAGCATTTTAGCTGGGATGTTATCCGCAAGCACAGGGAGAACATCACCGTAACGGCTGAGTAATCAGGCACCCCACCCCTGCGCAACATCCCAGGGCTGGAGTTCGTCGCCCAAGCGAACGATGCAGTCGTAGAGCACGGTATGACGCTCGGCGGGGTTGGCATCTCGATGAAAATGCCCGTAGTACCAGCGCCTGTAGTCCAAGCGGTCTTCCAGCTCATCGAAAAATGCCGTAAGCCGATCAACGGCAGGGCAATTCCAGCCGGGCCCCGGATAGAGCGTGGGCGAAAGCATGCGCGTGGAGCAGGTGTGGGTGATCACGTAGTCGACCTTCCAGCCCACGCCGTCGAGCTTTGTCCGTGCCTCCTCAAAGTTGCGCTCGTCCGGCAGTTCCTGCGGCCACCAGCTGGAATACGGAATGCGGTATTCCTTGTCCACACTCGTGGCGCCGCCCATGGTAAAGACCGTTGAGCCGTCGAGCTCAAAAACCTCGCCGCGCGTCAGGCGCCGCATGGGCGAGGTGTCCGACAGACGCTGCGTCAACCCACCATGCCACAGCTCCATGGGGCGCTCAGCCCAGTGGTCGAAACGTTCGTGGTTGCCGTCGACGAACAGCACGGTATAGGGGCGCGACTCCAGCCAAGCGATGTCGGCACACTCCTCGGCAGAGAAATCCCACGGAAAGCCAAAGTCGCCGGCGACGATGAGATAGTCGTCGCTCGTCAGGCTATCCCCAAGGTCCCAATCGCGCAGCTTTTGCATGTCGAGGCCGCCGTGAATATCGCCCGTCACATAGACCGTCATCGGATCACCACTTCCCTCTTATAGGTTTCGAGATCGCGCTCGATCTGCTCGTCGCCCGTGGCGTTGACCCACCACGGCCATTTAACGCACTGCACCAGCTCGTCTACCTGCGCAAACCATAACTTGAGCTCATCCAAACTTACCGGGGCGTAACCGTTGGCGTCCACGCCCACGTCATAGCGCAGCAGCCCCTGCCGAAGGTTGAACTTGTTATACGCGCCGCCGCAGCTATGGATATGCCCGTGCAGATGCCAGCTGCCGTGCGACATGCCCTGCCAGTCGACCATGGGATAGTGGCTCAGCACGATTTTCTGGCGGTCGATCCTGAGCACGCAAATGGGCGGCTCGACGATAAAAGCATCCGCTACCGCAGGCTGCGTCCAGTCTTTGTCGTGGTTGCCGGGCAGTAGATGAATGCGCTTGCAGGCAATGCTTTTGCGCAGCTCGTAGGCCTCTTGGGCCGTCATCTTAAAGCTGAAATCACCCAAAATGTAAAGCTCGTCGTCCACAGCGACTTTGCCATTAATGCTCGCGACCATGGCGTCGTTCATCTGCGCAACAGTCGACCAAGGCCTGTCGGCGAGCCGCAGCATGTTCTCGTGTCCAAAGTGAGTATCGCTGGTAAACCAAATCAAGGGGACCTCCTAACGCTGCGGGGCATCCGTCCCTTAGGGCTTACCCCTCGTTCTTCCATCCAAACGGGTCAAACACCCAAAAGATCAGATCGAGCACGCCGCCGGTCATCATGGCTCCGGCAAGGGCCATGCAAACATGCAGAGAGCTGGCGCTTCGAAGCACGTCGAACGGCCCCAGAACAGCCAATAGCGCGACCGTCGCGCCGGCCACGCACAGCGCGATGCACGGTCCTGCGTCCTTAACGCATTTCTTTGCGAGATGCTTGGTGTTGTCACTCATCGATATCGAACTCCTTAGAGGGTCGTTGTTCAGGTACGTGCCACCGCGACAGAACAGGGCGACAGGTTAAGTGTCACATGGCGTGCGGACACGTTTTTAGGCCCACGCGTCTGCAGGGACCCATGTCCTTGCAGGACGCCCCAAAAGGAACGTCTAAACCACTGGTGGGCAACATGTTGGGCAGGGCGTCTTGCCTCTTTTGAGCGCAGCCACCAATGGCACGCTCGTTTTAATGACGCTTTGATTAAAGCTACTGCATCCCGTAGAACGGTGATAAACCTTGCCGTGCTTAGCGACGATTACCTTCGTTCTTGAGGTATCTACACTGCGGGGCTCGCTGGGCGCGGCCACCTCTTGACGAAACGGCCCCGTTTTCTGAGGCTTGCCTCTCGAATGTTCGGGATTTCCTTACGTCGAGAGCTCATCAACTGCAAACAGATGTCAACGTGCCAAGCCCGCTTTCGGTCAGCGAATGGTATTACGTTTTTCTCGCAGCTTCCCTTGCATACGAACGCCCAGATTCCGTTGCGGTCGCACAAGTCTCCAACCGATTGCTCAACCTGGCGCGCGCCGCAGACGGGCGCCGCCTGCTCTGCCAGCTTGGACTATTGGCGGCGATCGTGTTGCTTCCCAATACAATCGCCGCCAATAGCGATGCCTATGCCTTACTGTTTCTGAGCGACCGCAAACTCCACGAGCCGTATTTCCTCTTTGATGGACGGTCATTTGACAACAAGCCCATGACAAGCGAGCTCATGCAGCAGATCAAAGACTCGATTAGCCATGCTTACGCCGAGACATGCGATGTTGAGCATTGGCGTCTCGGCGATCAGGGTGCCGAAAAAATCTGGCCTTTGCTTCCCAATGCTAAAAGCGCCTCTTTTGCAGAGGAGTCCTTCGTTCGCTTTGGCACCAAAGCGAACATACGCCGCGGCATTCCGCGTAGCACGCTTTTAAAGATACCGCAGATGGATCTTGGCAGAACGGACCGGCGAATCGACTGCTACTGCCTATCGCTTAAACACTTAGTCGATGAAGCGATCATTGGTCTCGAAGATCTACCCGAGCGCGTATCCGACACGGATATTTACGATATGGGCGATACGGATCCGGATTATTTCTATCGCCTCAAACCACTGGACGAGTACGAAACCTGCATACCGATCTCACGCTTTGGACCACCATTTAAGCTAGCCCTCGTAGTGCCTGGAAGCACGAAACGCGATCCAGCGCCTCGGGAACCCCGGCTATACCCTAAGCTCATTGTCCCCTGCGATGTCATCTTCTGCGCATCCCTTGAAGATGAACTACTAGCACGGTTCTTCTTAGCCCACCTGTCATCCGATGAAGGACAGAAGAGACTAATGGTCTCCTCGCACGGAGACTCACTTGCGCAGCTATCTCCCAAAGACCTATGAAGCATGACCGTACCCGTTCCCAGCCAAGCGGAACAGGAGCGCTACGCGCACGAGTACGAAGCAAAACAGCGCGCCTGCGAGGACACCCTTAAGCAGGCGGAACATTACGCCGCGAGCAAGGAAACGATGTAAGGCTGGGATCGGCAGGCTTTTCGTGGCACCTTGGGCTAAGATCACATCGCGCCACTCATCACCGGATGACAGCGCCTGCATTTCCTCCTTGGTCTCCCATTTCTTAGTTTGATACTCCGTTTGCCGCGGGCATTGTCCAGGCCAGTCACAAACCGGGCGCGTATGTGTAAGGCGTTCATAGGCACCAGGGTCTTGAGCTACCCGCCCTTGGGCGGGAGCCTGCAGCTCGTTATTAGAAGGGAATGACCATGTCGGGTTCCCGGGTTCCCGAGGACGGGGAGGTCTCTTCGTTGCCTGTTCGGAGTACGGCAATGAGGTCCCGGATTCGCTGGAGCAACTCATCAAAAGTAACTACAGTCACATCGCAGAGGTTATTCCGATAATGCTCAAAGGTGGCTTTTTTGCCGGCGGTGTCGAGCTCGGAAATCTTCCCTATGACTACGACGCACTTTGGGGAGAGGGATTCAAAGTGCGAAGAGGAACGCCCGTTGATCATATAGTAGTCCTTCGTGAGCGTGTCCCGGTAGTTAAGCACCTGGTTCACTGCTCCGCTCATATGTGAGGTCAGGGAGTAGACGGCGTTCTCGGGCTCTTTTCCCCTGTATATCGTGCCGAGCAGATTCGTCCGCGGAGTCTTAATCTCGATGAGCGTGACGTTGCTGGTTAGCTCATTCTGGTAGAGGAAATCGCAGATATTGCCACCGGAATTATCAATCGCCTTGCCTCCGACATACGCCTTACCTTGGAGAA
This sequence comes from uncultured Collinsella sp., assembly GCA_902489955.1. Classification (GTDB taxonomy): domain Bacteria; phylum Actinomycetota; class Coriobacteriia; order Coriobacteriales; family Coriobacteriaceae; genus Collinsella. The sequence goes on from CABUBY010000020.1 coordinate 18,562, forward strand.
GCGTGCACGGGGCAGAGAATACCTGCGACAATATCCATTGATGGTTGGTAAATAATCTCTGCCAGTATTCCTCATTGCTGTTATCGAGGTTCTCGGCGATTTCCTTTTCTGCCTTTTCGAGCTGGGCGAGACTCAGACTGACCGTGAAGTCATCGAGATGCCCCTTTTCTAGCTCGGAGAATATCTCGCTCAGTTGCTCTCGAGTCGTCCCCTGGGTCATGAGCCGAATCATCTCTTTGACGAGTTCGAAGTTATTGCCATCTGAAAGCAGCCTGGTTTCCGAGGGATTTTCGCGCATCATCTTGAGGAGCGAGGTTACAGAGCGGTCAAGGGGGACATACGTCGTGCTGCCCCCCTGAACCCCACCGGTCTCCCGATGAATTCGATAGCGAGCATCAAGCGCTTCGTATAGGCGGCGGGTCTCACCGGTATCTAAAGTGAGCTCGAGCCAATCGCCGTTGAAGCCTTTTCTTTGGAGCATGCCCCTTGAAACGGGGTCCAGCTCAGATTCGGTCGAGTCTGAGGGAAAGGAGGGATCACCCTTCTTCTTTCGCTCGTAGACGAATTTTCCCTCGACACAATGAGAGGGGTCCTTCGGATTGTCGACATTGGTCGCGAGGAATCGGTACCTCACCCTGTCCGTTGTTTCTGTCAACTCAACGGGGTCGGATTTTGCCGTGTATCGAGAGGTCGAGACCATGTTGATGGCCCCATCAATAGCACTTGAAGGATTGGGATAGTGCGTGCCATCCCAATCAAGCGCGTCCCCGAAACTAATGTGCCCCATCCAGGCTCCCTTCGCACATCCTCTGGATCAGCTCCTCGTCCGCCAGTCTTCCTGCCAGATAGCAGTCGAACACGTAGTCCGCGGGCAGAGCCCACATCTCCACCCCGTCCGAGAGGGGCGGCTCAGGCTTCCCGAAGACGCCTGGGAAGCGCACCCTGCCCATGAGCCTCGCCTCGGCCTCGTGGGTCGGCACCAGGAAGACATTCGCCACGGAGGAGAACCCGTTGTCCCGGATGAAGCCCTCG
>CABUBY010000021.1 GCA_902489955.1 uncultured Collinsella sp.
GTCGCCGCCCGCCAGCGCACCAACCGGGCAGATCGCCACGACTCCCGTCACACGTCCCGGCTCGCCCGAGCATTCGTACACGTAATACGCCGCACCCGGGTCCTTGAGCATCAGACCATCGGCAATGGCTCCGCGCAGAGCATCGTTGCCGCTCAGGATGCTGCCCATTGCAGGCAGCGCCTCGAGCACGCGGTCCTGAGCCGGGCGGATGCAGGGAAACGGAAGTGCTTTCATGGGCGGTCCTAACGCACGAGTCGGTTTGTTTGCGGCTTATTATGCCCCAACTTGGCCGCTCGCGTCCCAGAGCACGTTATCGGCGAGCGCGATTAGCACCTGCTGACAACGAACGATATCGGCGTGGGGTACATATTCGTTGGGCTTGTGCGCGAGCGCGAGCGACCCGGGACCGTAGCTCATACAATTGCGGTTACCTGTCTTGCCGGCAATGACGGCGGTGTCGGTGTAGCCGGTAAAGAAACCGACGGTCGTGTCCGCGTCCGTCACGTCATCGGCGGCACGCATGAGCGCTGCTAGAAGGGGAGAATTCGGGTCGCGCTCGATGGCGGGGCGGTCGCCCGTCACGGTGTAGCTGCCATGGCAACCGGGAACGGCGGCTTCGGCGACGGCGATGGCCTGCTCTACCATGCGCGTCGCGGCGGCCGTATCGGTCGGCGGGGTCAGACGCATGTCGACCCAGACTTTGGCGCGGTCGGGCACGACATAGGGGCGATATCCGCCCTCGATTTGGCCAAACGTGATGGTCGAAGGCCCCAGCTCATCGTGCGCGGGCAGCGCCATAAACGCGCGACGGAGCGAACACACGACCTCGGCTATGGCGGCGACGGCATCCGCGCCCTTCCAGGGCTGGCTCGCATGCGCCGTCACGCCAGTCATTTCAATTTCGAACCACGTACGCCCCTTGTGCGCCACCTGGATCTGTCCGTCGGTGGGCTCGGTGTCCAGCACCCATTCACGCGAGCCGACCCAGCCGGCATCGATAGCTGCCTCTGAACCACGCATAAAGTCTTCCTCGTCGACCGAGCAGATGAGTGAAAAGCCGCGGCGTGGCAGCGCGCCATCCGCCGCCACGCGCTCGAGCGTATGGACCAGTGCGGCAATGGCGCAGGCCAGGCCACCCTTCATATCGCAGGCACCACGGCCGTAGAGTTTATCGTTGCGCACGATCGCTCCGAGCGGCGGAATGTCCGCGTCCCAGCCATCGCCCAAGGTGACGGTATCCATATGGCAGATGTAGACGAGCCGTGGCTCGTCGCTTTGGCCCGGCACGGTGACCATTAGATTGCGGCGTCCGGGGAGTACTTCGTGCTCTGCAATCTGCACAGCATCGAGTACCGGATGGCTCAGCTGCGCTAACCGTTCCTCAACCAACGCTTTGATATAGCGCTCAATCTCGTCCTCATACGCACCCGGGTCTGAGCTGTCGATCCGCACGAGTCCTTGCGTAAGCCGCCAAGCAAAATCTGTATCAACCATAGGCACCTCACAGATAGTTAGGTCAACATACAGATTGTATGCCAAGAAGCGGCTCGGTGCATTTAATGGAGTGCTCACAAAAACGGGGGCGCCTCTCGTGCGAAAGGCGCCCCCACGGGCATTCAATGTCAGTGACGGGCAGGCCACATGGGGAGCTGCCCGCCAGGTCAGTCGGCGCTACTTGATCACGCGCACGCGATACATCGACGGAATCTGCTTGAGCGCCTCGATGGTGCTGCTGTCTAGGTGTTCGTCGGTGTCGAACATGGTGTAGGCGTTCTCGCCGGCGGACTCGTTGGTCATACGCTGCACGTTGGCGTTGTCCTTGGCCAGGATGGCCGTGATCTGGCCGATCATGTTGGGCACGTTGGCATGCAGGCAGGCAATGCGGCTTGCAGCGCGCGCCTTGCCCATGCTGCAGGCGGGGTAGTTGACGCTGTGTGCGATGTTGCCGTTCTCCAGGTAATCCTTAAGCTCGCTGATGGCCATGTCGGCGCAGTTGGCCTCGGCCTCGCCGGTGCCGGCGCCCGAGTGCGTGGTGATAAACGTATTGGACATCTTGACCGTCTTGGGCGTGGCGAAGTCGCAGCTAAACCAGCTGAGCTTGCCCTCGCGCAGGGCGGCGTCGACGGCGTCCTCGTCAATGATGGTTTCGCGCGCGTAGTTGATGAGCACGGCGTCCGGTGCCAGCAGGTTAATCTGCTCGGTGCTGATCATGCCGATGGTGTCGGCCTTGCTGGGCACGTGCACGGTGAGGTAGTCGCAGCCGCGGCAGAGATCCTCGAGCGTGCCCACGCGCTGCACCTCGCGGCTCAGCACCCACGCGTGCTCGACGGAAATGAACGGGTCGTAGCCGTAAACGTCCATGCCCAGGTCGACGCAGGCGTTGGCGACCTTGGAGCCTACGTTGCCCAGACCGATGACGCCGATGCGCTTGCCTTTAAGCTCGCGGCCCACAAAGGCCTTCTTGGCCTTCTCGGCGTCGACCTGGATCTCGGGGTCGTCGGCGTTGTCGCGCACCCAGTTCATCGATTGCACCACGCCACGGCTCGAGAGCACCAGCATGCCCAGGACGAGCTCCTTGACGGCATTGCTGTTGGCGCCGGGGGAGTTAAAGACGACGACGCCCTTCTTGGCGTACTCCTCAACGGGGATGTTGTTGACGCCGGCGCCGCAGCGGGCGATAGCGCGGATGCCCTCGGGCAGCTCGTAGCCGTGCAGGTCGGTCGAGCGCATCAGGATGGCGTCGGCCTCTTCGGCGGTGCTCACAAATTCGTAGCCCTCGCCAAACTCGACTTTGCCGTCCTTGGTGATGTCGTCGATGGTCTTAATCTTACGCATGGAAAAACTCCTTAGCAGGTTTTGATCTAAACAGGGTGGTTTGAGATGGCTGGTCGGCCCGCGTGCTGCGGGCTAGTTAGATCGCGGGCTCAAACTATGCTGCGCTTCGAAGTCCTTCATGTACGAGGCCAGTGCCTGCACGTCTTCCATGGTCACGGCGTTATAGACGCTGGCGCGCATACCGCCCACCAGGCGATGGCCCTTGACGTTTTGAATCTGGTGCTCGGCCGCGCCTGCGACAAAGGCCGCGTCGAGTTTGGCGTCGTCGGTGCGGAAGGTGACGTTGGCGATGGAGCGACTGTCTTTCTGCGTGGTGCCATGGAACAGCTCGCTGTGCTCGAGCAGGTCATAGAGCAGGTTGGCCTTGGCCCAGTTGCGCTCGGCCATGGCAGCAAGTCCGCCGGTCTCCTCGACCCAGTGGAATACCTTGCCGCACACGTAGATGCCAAAGGTGTTGGGCGTGTTGAGCATGGAGCCCTTGGCGGCCTGGGTCTTAAGGTCCATGTACTGCGGCGTCTGCGCAAAGGCGGGGCCGTCGGCGATGAGGTCGTCGCGCACGATGACCACGGTCACGCCCGCAGCGCCGGCGTTTTTCTGCGCGCCAGCGTAAATAAGCCCGTAGCGCTCAATGTCGAGCGGCTGCGACAGGAAGCAGCTCGAGACATCGGCGACCAGCGGCACATCACCGCAGTTGGGCAGCTCGTGGTACATGGTGCCAAAGATGGTGTTGTTCTGGCAGATGTAGACGTAGGCGAGCCCGTCGCCCGCGGTCTCGGCGGCAATGCGCGCGTTGATGTCGGCCATGGTGGGTATGCGGTCGAAATTGGTGTCCTCGGAGCTCGCGAGTAGCACGGCCTCGCCGTACTTGGCGGCTTCTTTGTATGCCTTGTTGGCAAAGTTGCCGGTCACGATGTAGCCGGCGCGGCCGCGGCGCATGAGGTTCATGGGGATGCCCGCAAACTGCAGCGTGGCGCCGCCCTGCAAAAACAGGACACGGTAGTTGTCAGGGATGCTCAGCAGACGGCGCAGGGTTGCCTCGGCGTCGTCGATGATTTGCTGGTACATACTAGATCGATGGCTCATCTCGAGCACGGACATGCCGCAACCGCGGTAGTCCATCATCTCGTCGGCGATCTCGGCGAGCACGCTTGTAGGCAGCGCGGCCGGGCCAGCTGAGAAGTTGTGCACACGTGCCATCTTCTAGTCTCCCTCGTAGTCGTTTGAACGTTCGGGATACTTTAGCACAGTGGAGCGCTAGGCGCGACCGCATCACGGTAAAACTCGACTACGCCGCTATGATTTACAGGATGGTTACATGGGGGAGGGCTTATCTCGAGGCTCGCATCCGATCCGCCTCGGTCTTCGCTTGTTTCCAGGGGCGCACGCGACCGTTGGTGAGGTCGTCGTAACCATGAGCGATGGTACGTTGAATGTGATCTTCGCGTTCCTGAATGGTAGTTAGCGCGCGCGTCTGATCAGAAATAGGCTTTACGACAGGCATATGAAACTCCTTACATAGAATCATATGTATAACTCTATGTTGAGTGTAGCGGAGGATGGCGTTGGGCGTGTGCGTGCCTGCATTCGTAAGCGCGGTTGTCTGGCAAGTGTGATTTGGGGCGACCTCGTTAAAGTTTCTAAGCTGCGAAAATGACCGTTAACCGGATTAAATTTTGTTGCTCAACATTTGACACTCTGGGCGTGGTAACTTTTTTACCAACAGGTATGATTATTGTCATGTGCGCCGCGCCTGCCTGCCGGGTTGCGGCGCACTTGTGACAGCCTTTGACACCCTTGGAGCGTGTACTGTGGATGTAACCACAAAAAGCGTTCGGGGGGGTGCTCACCCGCGAGCAATTCCTCCCGCATGAGATGCGCATCGTCGCTGCCCTTCGTATGCAGGGCGCAAGCGACGAGCAGGTCATTGTACGCGTAAAGAGCGAGAACCTCTTTCAATATCCCACGGAGCGCATGGTCGCCAACCGCGCAACCGTGTGCCTTCGCCGCCTTGACGCCATGGTGCCCACGGACGCCGTATGCGCCGCCGTCGAGGCTGCGTCATCCCTAACCAGGCTCATGGCATCCGGCACTCCCACGCAGGCGGACCAGGCCATCTTCTACAGCATGATCTGCCGCTACGATATCGTGCGCGAGCTCGTGCTCGTCGAGGTAGGGGAGCGCCTACAAAACTTCGATTATGCCTTTACGGCGGTTGACCTCAACGCCTTTATGACACGCTTTACCACGGAATATCCGGACGCGGCCCGCTGGACTGAGGCCACGGTCAAGCGCATTAAGGGCTCGCTCCGCCAGACGCTCCGCCATGCCGGCCTTATCGGCGAGGGCCAGGGCCCGGAGTCCGAGCGCCTGTCACCACTCTTCCTCGATTCCGATGTCGAGCGAGCCTTGGTTCAGCTGGGCGAGCAGTCGCTTATCGCGGCCCTTACCGGCAGGGCGGTGATGTAGCGTGGCTCCCGTCAAAAGCGCCGTCGACCCTGTTATCACCCCGGCGACTGATCTCACCACCAATATCGGTATCCATTCCCGCAAGAGCGTCGTGGCGGCGCATGCCCGCTCCGAGCGCGCCTGTCAGGAATTTGAGCGCCGTGCGCAGCTTCTGCGCGAGTGCCTGTGCAGCGAGGACTTTTTGGCCAACAAGGGCATAGGCAATGAGATCGGCTTCCACACTTTTTGCTATGACCCCGCGCTGGAGTTTGAGGCGCGTGCATTATTTGACACCCTTTCACGCGATGCCGAGGCCGACAAGCTTCCGTGCACGCTCAAGGTCGTGAACCTTTACGACGCCGTGCTGGCAATTCTCGAAAAGCGCCGTGTCCTCAAGGCTATCCCGCACCAAGAGGAGCGCCGCGGTACCCAGCGCGTGCTCGAGGACGTGGCCAAGTTCGCCTCGCCCGAGAAAGTCGCCGTGTACATCCTTGAGCAGACCGAGCCGTTCGCGCCCGGAGACGTCATTCTCCTCACCGGTGCAGGTGAGGTCTTCCCGTTCTTTCGCATGCACACGCTTCTCCACTGCATGCTTGCGGATTTTGATGAGGTTCCTGTGGTCGCCGCCTATCCGGGCAGTTTCAACGGCTCTTCTTTCCAGCTCTTTAACCGTCTGCCGGCCGACAACTACTACCGCGCCATCGATATCTCGTAAGCACGGCTCCCCGCAGACAAGGCACTGCCGCCGGCAACAACCCTTTGCCATACGTTCCCAAACCCAAAGGAGCACCCATGGACAACACGATCATTCGCGACCTCTTTGCAAAAGACATCAACCGCTCCATCAACGGCGTGGTCAAGGTCCAGGATTCAAAAGATGGGTCCATCCGCCAGGAGCTTGACGAGTACGTGGTGACGCGCGAGCTGCAAGGGCACCTTGCCACGTTCTTCAAGGCATACGGCGATGCCATCGATGTGCCCACCGACAAGATCGGCGTGTGGATCAGTGGCTTCTTCGGTTCCGGTAAATCGCACTTCCTCAAGATGCTGAGCTACCTGCTCGAGAATCGCCAGATCGGTGGCATGAGCGCCATTCGCTACTTTGACGGAAAGATCGTCGACCCCATGGTCGCGGCTGCCATGGAGCGCGCCTGCTCGGTGCCCACGCAGGCCATCCTCTTTAACATCGATAGCAAGGCGGGCCAGTGGAAGCAGGGTGATACGGCTCCCACGGCGCTGCTTCGCGGCTTTGAGCGCATGTTCTACGAGGCGCGCGGCTTCTACGGCGAGGACCTCAAGCTTGCAAAGCTCGAGGACTACATCGATTCCCTGGGCAAGACCCGGGAGTTCCGCGAGGCCTTTGAGCGCGTCAACGGCGAGTCTTGGCTCCAGACCCGCGATACCTACAGCTACTTTGAGGACGACGTCGTCGAGGTGCTGCAGAGCGTGCTCGGCATGAGCGAAAAGGCCGCATGGAACTGGCTCGAGGGTTCTGAGGACGAGGTTTTGGCCCCTGATGTCTTTGCCAAAAAGGTCAAGGACTACGTAGACGCTCAGGCAGCGGCCCACGGCGGCAACTTCCGTTTGCTCTTTATGGTCGACGAGGTGGGTCAGTTTATTACAAACGACAAGGACCCAAGCCTTATGCTGAGCCTTCAGACCATCGTCGAGGAGCTGGGTGCCGCCTGCGGTGGCCGCGTGTGGGTGATGGTTACGAGCCAGGAGGCCATCGACAACCTGAGCCTGCCCGTGGGCAACGACTTTTCAAAGATCCAGGGCCGCTTCAATACCCGCCTTTCGCTCTCCAGCTCCAGCGTGGACGAGGTCATCCAGCGCCGTGTGCTCGAGAAGACCGCGCCGGCGGCCGATATGCTTGCACAGGTCTACGAGCAAGACGCCGCCGTGCTTAAAAACAACTTTACCTTTGAGGGTGGATCGCGCTCCGACCTTGCCGGCTACGCCAACTCCAAGGATTTTGTGGCCAGCTACCCGTTTGTGGGCTACCAGTTTAAGCTCCTGCCCGACGTGATGACCGAGGTGCGCAAGCACGGTGTCAAGGCCAAGCACATGTCAACGGGCGAGCGCTCCATGCTGAGCGCGTTCCAGGAGAGCGCTCAGGCCATCCAGTATGACCAGACCGGTGCACTCGTGCCGTTCTGGTGCTTCTTCGACACTATCTCCAAAGACCTTGAGCACGGCATCAACCAGGTGGTCGACCGCGCGGTCCGTGCGGCCGAGGACGCAAAGGGCCTTGAACCCTACGACGTTCAGGTGCTCAAGCTCCTGTACCTGATTCGTTACATCGGCTACGTTAAGGCCACGGTCGAGAACATCTCCATCTTCATGATCGACGGCCTCGACGTGGACATGCGCGCCCTCAAGGACCGCGTCAAGGAGTCCCTTGCCCGGCTGGAGCGCGAGAACTACGTGGCGCGCCAGGGCGATACTTATAGCTTCCTCACCGACGAGGAGCAGGAGATAGCGCAGGAGATCGCACGCACCCCAATCGATAACGCGCAGGTGATCGAGTCTATCAAAAAGCGCCTGTTCGACAGCATCTACACCGCGCGTAAACTCAACCGCGGGCCAACGACTTTCCTTTTGACCGCTATGTGGACGGCTCAATCCACGGTGCCAGCATGGGCGGCATGGAGCTTTGCGTGGCGACTATGGCGAGCGATCTGGGCCGTGCGGACGATACCGAGCTGGCCTTGGCTTCTTCGGGCAAAGCCATCGTGGCTTTGAGCGACGAGGCGGATTATTGGGAGACGCTCGTCAACGCCGCCAAGATCCGCAAGTACGCCAAGACGCGAAATCTCCAGGAGCTTCAGCCGAGTACGCGCCAGATCGTCGAGTCCAAGATGCGCGAGGCAGCCTATAACGAGAAAGAGGCCGATGTCCTTTTGAGCGAGGCCGTACTCCATGCACGTTGCGCGGTCAACGGCCGCATAATTGAGGTCCGCGCGGCCAAACCCGCTCAGGTCTTTGAGCAAGTGCTGGCGCAGCTGTGCGATGTGGTCTTTGAAAAGGCCGACTATATCGGCGCGCCGGTCACGAGCGATTCCGATATCCGCTCCACTCTGGCGGGCAACGTTCAAGCGGGGCTCGCTGGCATGGACGCGGGCAACACGCGTGCGCTCAAGGAGGTCGGGGATTACCTCAAAGTTCAGCACCAGCGCCACCTGGATACCGCTATGGGCGATATCCAGCGCAGGTACCAGCAAAAGCCCTATGGCTGGCGCGAGGTTGACATCGCAAATGTGGTGGCGCAGCTTGTAGTGGAGCAGCGCGCGCAGGTGCTGTTTGGCGGTCAGACGGTTCAAGCTAACGACAGCCGCATGGTGTCGCTCCTGCGTAAGGATGCCGATAAGGCCCAGGTGCGTTTGCGCGTGCGCATGAGCGACCGGTTGCTGCGCGCCACGGGCGAGCTTATGCGTGGCCTGTTTGATCTCAAGACCGTGCCCTCCAACGAGGATAAGCTCGTGGCCGAGCTCAAGGAGCGCCTTGAGGGCTTGCGTGAGGTGTGCGTCGCCATGGCACGCGACTACTACACGGGTATCAAGCCGGCCTACCCGTATCCCGGTGAGGACGAGTGCGAGAAGATGCGCTCGGAGGTGGTCGACGTTCTTAAGGACCAGAGCGATTCCGAGGCGTTCTTGACCACGTTCACCAAGCACGAGGACCGCCTGTTCGATGCCAAGGAAGACTTTGACAAGGTGGTTGAGTTCTTCGAGTCCAACCAACGAACAGCGTTTGACCACGCCAAGGATTTCTTGAGCCGCACCGAGGGCATCGAGTATGCCTCCGATGACATTCCCAACGCTGTGGAGAACGTGGCAAAGGTACGCGAGATCCTCAAAGACCCGAAGCCCTACGGCCGCATTAAAGACCTTCAGCCGTTGATGGCACCCGTCGAGGAAGACATCAAAAAGCACCTGGGCATTCGCCGCAACGAGTTCTTGTGTCGTATCGAAAACGACCTGCAGGATTTGCGGAAGCAGGCCGAGAGCCAAGAAGGTTTTGTCAAGCAGGCCAAGGATGCCATCGCGGACGCCAACACCAGGTATGAGTCGTTCAAGAACCGCGCCCATGGCGTCCAGAGCCTCAACGAGCTTAACGCCCTCGCGGCAAACTGGGAAAACTGGATCGTTGCTGCAACCAACAAGATATACGACGCCGTGGATGAGGCCCGCATGCGAATGGACAACGAGCGCCGCACCACTGAGGTCACGAGTACGGGTGAGGTGGTCAAGAAGATCTCCAACAAGGGCGCCGCATCGTCTGCGCCCGTGCCCGCGTCTAAACCCCAGCGCAAGATCAAGACCGTGCGCCGCGCCGATTTGGCCAAGCCGAGTCGCCTCTTGTCCGCAGAGGACGTGGAGCGCTACGTGGACGACCTGCGCTCTCGCCTTATGCAGGAGCTCGCTGCAAACGACGAGATTCGTATCAACTAACTCGCGGGGCCACCGGTGCCAAAGCGAGCACCGGTGGTTTATGGCGTTTAGAAAGGCTCATCAACCATGAACGATTTTGCTCTTAAGAGCTTCTGCACCTGGGCCCGCACGGAGCTCATCAAAGGCGTTGAGGCGCAGATGGTGCGCTACGGCATCACCGAACCTGCACCTGCGCCCGCTGGGTCCGAGACCGTCAACAGCCTGCCCCTAAGCCCGGCTGAGGTTGAGCAACGCGATGAACTGCTGCGCATGCAGGCAGAGGTGGGTCACGAGGCGCTCTGCGACCGAGCGGCCTACACCTGGTTCAACCGCATCGTGGCCATTCGCTTTATGGATGCACGCGGATGGCTCCCCAGCCGCATGCGTATGCTGAGCCGTGCGGACGGCGGCCATGGTAGCGAGGCCGTGGAGAATGCTCTGGACGTGGAGATAACGACGGCCGATACCGATCGCATAGCCGAGCTCAAAATGGCGGGCTTGGATGAACCGTTGTGGCGCTACCTGTTTGTTGCTCAGTGCGAGGAGCTTGCCGATTGCCTGCCGGGCGTCTTTGAACGCGTGGGCGGAGCCATGGAGCTGCTGTTGCCCCAGGGCCTCATGATGGCTGACAGTGTGGTGGGCAAACTCAATGCCGTCCTCGCTGACGAGGACTGGCGCGAGGGCGTGACCGTTCTGGGCTGGATGTATCAGTATTACAACGCTGACGTTAAAGACGAGTTCTTCAAGTCCAAGCGCAAGGCAGCGGCGGCGGATATCGCACCTGCCACGCAGCTCTTCACCCCCGAGTGGATCGTGCGCTATATGGTCCAGAACTCGCTCGGCCGTCTGTGGATGCTCAACAATCCGGGGAGTTCGCTGCGCGAGCGCATGGAGTACTACATCGAGCCCGACGAGGAGCACGAGGACTTCATCTACATCTCGAGCCCCGAGGAGATCACGCTCTGCGACCCGGCGTGCGGCTCGGGCCATATCCTGGTCTATGCGTTTGAGCTGCTTTTTGCCATGTACGAGGAGCGCGGCTATCGTGAGCGCGAGATTCCCGAGCTCATTCTTACTAAAAACCTTGCAGGCATGGAAATCGATTCCCGCGCGGCACAGATCGCGGAGCTGGCGCTTGCCATGTGCGCCCGCGAGCACGACCGTCGCTTCTTTAGGCGTGGCGTTCGCGCCGACGTTACCGTGCTCTCGAGCATCCCGCTAGGGGAGGACGAGCTGCCGGGTAACAAGAAGCTCACCGAGGAGCTGAGTCATTTGGGCGAGATCGGTTCGCTGCTCAATCCTTCAGAGGACGAGATCGACGAGCTCAAGGCTGCCGCCGCGAGTTGTTCCGATGACCTTTTTGCCGCTACGGCCAAAACTAAGCTCGAAAGCGCTGCCGCCATCTGCGAGAAGCTGTCCCATCGTTTTACCTGCACCGTTGCGAATCCTCCGTATATGGGCAGCAGTAGCTTTAACCCCTTCATGAGCAAGTGGGTCAAGAAACACTATCCGGATGTGAAGAGCGACCTGTGCACGTGCTTCATTGAGCGCGGATTTAGCCTTGCCATGGACCGCGGCTACGCGGCCATGGTCACCATGCAGAGCTGGATGTTCCTGGGCAGCTTCGAGAAGATGCGCTCCTCGCTCATCGGATGCAAGACCATCGTCTCGATGGCCCACCTCGGTCCTCGCGCATTTGATGCTATCGGCGGCGAAGTCGTCAACGTAACCGCTGACGTCATCTACAACGGCCGCGCGGCATGCGAGGGCGCCTACGTGCGCCTCGTCGACATCAACGGCAGCGAGGCGAAGCGCCTCAAGCTGCTCGAGGCCATCCGAAACCCCGACTGCGGCTGGTTCTACCGCCGCGACGCCGACACCTTCAAGCAGATCCCTGGCGCTCCCATAGCCTATTGGGCTGGGGGCGGAATACTATCGGTATTTAAATCAAATCCAGCTGTAGGTACGCGTGCGTCACTTCAAGCTGGTATCACAACGGGAAATAATGACTTATTCATTAGAGCTTGGTGGGAGGTTCAACTATCAAAGTTCGATAGGGAGTGCCCATCGATTAACGGGGTCAAAACCACAACGTGTTGGTATCCATGTAACAAAGGTGGTAGCTATCGCAAGTGGTATGGCAACCGAGAAAACGTTATGGATTTCTCAGTGAGTGGCCAATTGGAGATGAAAAAGCAGTCAGGATTCCGCCCTGTTAGCCTTGATGATCAATTTAGGCCGTCGATCTCTTGGTCAGACGTTACGTCCGATCGCAATTCGTTTAGAGCCAACGGCGGACACAGTCTGTTTGAACATGCTGGAAGTTGCGCATTTATAGCAGATGACAACCTGCTTCCGCTAATTGCCTACCTGAATTCCTCTGCAGCATCCGTGATGCTCAAAATGATTAACCCAACGCTTAATTGCAATGCGGGCGTTGTGTCAAGGCTCCCGCTTCTCGGCCTTGGTGAAGAGGGCCGTATCTCTAGCATGGCTGAACTGGCTATCGAACTGTCAAAAACCGACTGGGACTTGCTTGAAACCTCCTGGGATTTCAAACGCAACCCTTTGGTTTAGGTGAGATTCATGTTCGAAATAGTATCAGCAAATAATGTTGTGTTTGTTGAATCTAATCCTGCATGGGTTAAATGCGGCCTATCTCAAAAGTCGCTGGCCCCTGTGCTTTCCCCGCTTCTTAGGTTCTTTGTTGTCGAAACACCAGCTCCGGGGCTGTCTAGCAGAAGCATTCCGGTATCTGAATACGGATGGGATACCCCCTGGAGAAAACCCCAATATTTGAATAAAAAACTTAAGGCAGCAAGCTCAAACAAATCTTTATATTGGTCTGCTGCAACCATTGGCGATATGGAACAGGCTTTGCGGTGCGCCGATTTGTTTGATTGTGGCGGCATTGTGTCAAAGCCCTTCGAGTCTGCGGTCTTTTATGACGCCAAAAGTAATCAAACGCTCAGCTTGTTTTATCACTTAAGAAATGGATTTGCTCACGGTAGATTCTGCGCGTTTAAAGCAAAAGGCGATATATGGTTCGCAATCGAAGATGTTGCAGGTAAACGAGGGAGCGATCCGGCGACTGATGTTAGAAGGCTTACGGCAAGAATCCTAATTAAAAATTCGACATTATGTAAATGGATAAAGTTGATAAAGGCTGGGCCTAATATCTGCTGATGGGCTTCAGCCTGCGTTGGGTGATGGACTGGCTATGAGCGATGAGTTGAGAAATGACGTTGAGTGCGTCTTCTGCGCGCCTGACGCAGCTTGCAGTATTTAACTTGCGATTTCGTTGAAACCCAAGCGCGTTTCCTACAAATGCTCAATGCAGCGAGTGATTTTACAGAGTTGATGGGTAATGCTGAGATGACCTTACACCCCTTCGACTCTAGTTTATTTCCCTCCTTGACGACTCATCAACAATGAAAGGACGGCCCGCTATGGCCACTTTGCTTCAAGATAAATACGAGGCTCGCAAGGCTGAGGTCAATGCTCGCTTTGAGCAGCTTCGCGCTAACGAGGAGGAGCTCAACCGAATCTTTGCCAAGATCTACAACATGGAGGGCGAGGTGCCCATCAAGGTCGAGGATAAGTACGTCTCGGTGGCGCGCATCTTCGACACCGCCGATGAGATTCCCGAGAGCTATAAGGGCAATAAATACGTGCGTACCAAGCGCGACGAGATCACCTCGCTCATAAGCTATGCCGTGGGCTGCATGTTTGGCCGCTATTCGCTGGATGTGGACGGGCTCGTGCTGGCCGACCAAGGCGCCACGGTCGACGACTATCTGGCCAAGGTGCCCGATCCCGCGCACGTGACCTTTATGCCCGATGCCGACAACGTGCTGCCCATTACCGATGACGAGTACTTTGACGACGACATCGTGCGCTACTTTATCGACTTTGTGCGCACCGTGTACGGCGAGGAGACGCTTGAGCAGAACCTGGCCTTTATTGCCGAGGCGCTCGGCGGCAAGGGCACTTCGCGCGAGGTGATTCGCACCTACTTTTTGAAGGACTTCTTTAAGGACCACTGCCAGACCTATAAGAAGCGCCCTATCTACTGGCTGTTCGACAGTGGCAAAAAGAACGGCTTCAAGTGCCTTGTTTACATGCATCGCTACCAGCCCGACCTGTTGGCTCGCATCCGCACCGACTATGTGCATGAGCAGCAGGAGCGCTACCGTGCCCAGATCGGGTATGCCAACGATGCCCTTGTCAGTGCCGAGCGCGGCGAGCGCGTGCGCTTGGATAAGTGCATCAAAAAGCTCAACGACCAGCTCAAAGAGACCATTGCCTACGAGGAGAAACTGCACCACTTGGCAGACCAGATGATTAAGATCGACCTGGATGACGGCGTCAAGGCCAACTACGCCAAGTTTCAGGATGTGCTGGCGAAGATTAAGTAACTGCAGATACGGTAAGGATATTCATGCCCAAGATCGATGTAGAAGAACAGCTCAAGCTGCGATTTTTGCAGCCGTTGTCCTCATGCGCGCCGCGCCGTGTTGTGATTTGGCACGATGCGGACGGCGAGTTTGCTCCTGAGTTTGAGCGATTGGCTGCCGAGGGTTTCGACGGCGTGGGGGCCGATGCCGGCGTAATGCCTGCTCACGGTGACTTTGAGCGCCCGGTGCGCTTTGTTGAGGCCTGCGAGGGCCGTATGTTTGCCGTCAAGAAGCTCATCAACCGCGATGACCTTGCGAGCGATATCTTGCTGTATCGCCGTTGCCCGCGCGGCAGGCTTGAGGGTGATTGGCTTGCCGATGTTGAGCTGTATGCCGATCAGTTCCAGGCTGACTATCTTTCGCTTTTGGCCAATCAGCTAGGCATCGAGAATATCGACGCCGTGCGCGAGAGCCTGCGCGAGCACAAGACGTTCTTTGATGCCAAGACCCGCTGCGCTAAGTTTGCCGCGTGTGTTCCGCATGCCTCGGGCGCATCCGATATCGAACTCGGCATCCTTACGGTGATTTTTGGCGGTAAAGAGCTTGGTGACGCGCGCCCCGCGTTTGTGCTGCGTGGCTGTATGACCATGCTGCTGCACGAGGGTTCCGAGGCGCTGGCCGAGTTTATGGACAAGTACTGCGTGCGCGATGTGCTCTCTGCCTTTATGCTTCGCTGCTATGGGTTTGAGGGACCGCTGTATGAGCGCGACTCATTGCTTATGCTTTCATCCCATGTGCTCCTTACAGCGGCGTCTACCGCGCTTCCCGAGGGAGCGCTCAAGGGACTCGAAAGCTATGTGGCTCCCGCCTACGGCCCCTATTGCCTTGAGGCGGTGCGCACTTGGGACCAGGCCGCCGATACCCAGGCGTCGAGCGAGGACCTATTTGAGATCTGTCGTTTGGTGGAGGATGCCCGCGGGCTCTTTGTGCGGTTTGAGGCTCTGCCGATCGATGCGCTGGCCTCGCTTGATGTGTTCCCGTGCGTCAATGAGGCTGTGCTCTCGCAGTTGTTCAGCTCGTTTGCCCAGGGTGCAGACCGTGTTGAGGACGCACGCGCCTTTGTGGCGCGTCGCTGCGACCTAAGCTGGTACCGCCGTGTCGAGAGCTACTTTGGCTTGCTTGCCGCTGTGGCCGATATGTGCGCGTTTAGGCAGACGCACGCGGGTGGGTTCCATCTGGCGCAGTCCCAGCAGGTGTGGGATGCCTATACGTCCGAATGGTATGCCATGGACGCTGCCTATCGCCATATGTGCACCGCGTATCTGCGGGCACGCTCCGTCGAGTGCGATGCGCTCGAGGAACCTGCCCGCGCCGTGGCGGACTGGGCGGAGAATCTCTACAGCAACTGGTTCTTGGCGGATGCCAATGCCTGCTGGGCGGCTGCTGCGCAAGGGGAGTGGGCCAATTGCGGCTACATCGATGGTCCCGCACGGCAGGATGAGTTTTACTGGCATGTGCTACCCGCCTTTGTGGGTTCTGCCAAAACAACGGTCGTTATCGTGAGCGATGCGCTGCGCTATGAGGTTGCCCGCGACGTTGCGGCGCTGCTCGAGCGCGAACGCGGCGGCAACGTCAAGGTCTCTAGCATGCAGGCGGTCTTTCCCTCCATTACCGAGGTGGGCATGCCTGCGCTGCTGCCGCACCAGGTGCTTGAGCTTGCAGAGGATGGCGCGTTTGTGTTGGCTGACGACATGCCCACTGCGACGACTCCGCAGCGCGAGGCCGTGCTTGCCCACGTTGAGCCTACAGCCCGCGCTTTGCGCTCGAGCGCATACCTCAACATGGCGGGAACCGAGCGCAAGGCGATGCTCAAGGACTCAAGACTTGTCTACCTCTATCACAACAAGATTGATGCCACGGGCGAGAAGGCCGCTACGCAGGATGACGTCTTCGATGCCTGTACGGACACCGTAGAGGAGCTTGCCACGTTGGCGCGCCGCGTGTGCACCGACGCCCCGGGCGCGCGTGTTGTTATAACGGCGGATCACGGCTTTATCTACACGCGCCGGGAGCTCAGCGAGTGTCAGATGCTCGGCAAGCCAGATCTTCCCTTCCTTGACGCTCCCGTCATGCACGGCAAGCGTCATCTGGTGGTGCCCAACGAGGCCGCGGCCAAGCTTCCGGACGAGGCACGCGGGGTGTTTGTTAATGTTGACATGGGACGTTTGGGTGCCGGCTTTGAGGGGTTTGCCCCGCGCGAGAACGTGCACTTCAAGCGTCCCGGTGGTACTAACAACTACGTCCACGGCGGCATGAGCCTGCAGGAGCTTTGCGTGCCCGTTATTGGATTTTGGCGTGCGCGCTCGGGTTCCAAGGACTTTGTCGACACGCGCGCGGCGACGTTGCGCGTGCTAAGTGAGGGGCGCCGGGTGACCAACTCACTCTTCTCGCTCAACTTGATCCAGGAAGAACCAGCCCAAGGCAAGGTCTTGCCGTGCGAATACGAGCTGGTGTTTACCGATGCAAGCGGCAACGAGGTGAGCGATACGGTCAAGGCGCATGCTAACAAAACTTCTGTTAATTCGCAGGAGCGCGTAGTGCATGCCAAGTTTGCGCTGCGCGCGGCGGATGGATTCTCGGCAAAGGGTCCGTACTATCTGGTCTGCCGCGAGCGCGAGACGGGCAAGATCGTTTGGCGCGAGACGTACACCATCGCTGTTTCGTTTGCCCCTGTTGCTGACTTTGGTTTTTAGGAGTGTGCCCTATGTTTGATAGCAATGACGACAATCTGTGGGAAGTTCCCTCGATTGATGTGAATGCGCCGGTGCAGGTTGCGGTGTCTGCAGAGGAGGCCGTGCCCGCCCCGGAGGCTGAGACTGCCGTAGAGGCCGTGGCTGCCGCGCCTGCCCCGGAGCCGACGGTGGCCGCGGTGCCCGATGAGGCTGCGGTGCCCGCCGAGGACGAATCCTCGACCGATGGCTATGACCAGGCCGTGGACGAGACCCCCGAGGACGACGGCTACGACATGGATGGGCTGGACGGCAAGCTGCTCGAGCACTTTGCTGGCAAGATCGTGCGCAAGGACCTGACGGCCCTTATGAAGCGCGGCGCCAACGTGCCCACCTTTGTGCTGGAGTATCTGCTGGGCATGTACTGCTCAACTGACGACGAGGATGCCGTGGCAGAGGGTTTGGAGCGCATCCGCAGGATCCTCACTGATAACTACGTGTGCCCCGACGAGTCCGAGCGCATTAAGTCCAAGATTCGCGAACTGGGCCGCTTTACCATCATCGACAAGGTGACGGCCAAGCTCGACGAGTACAAAGACATCTACGTGGCATCGTTTGCCAATCTGACTATCGAGCCGTTTGTGATGCCTGCCGAGTACGTGCGCGACTATTCCAAGATTCTGCAGGGTGGCATTTGGTGCATTATGAGCATCGAGTACCGTCATCCCGTGGATGAGGAAGACGAGTTTGGCATGGAGGTCTTTGGCGACGATGCGCCGCGCCGCTCCAAGGCCAAGCGCAAAAAGCGCGGACCCGAGGACTCTCCGTTTAGCGTGGCGTCGCTCACACCCATCCAGATGCCCAACCTGGACCTGGATGCCATGGTCGACGAGCGCCAGTACTTTACGCGCGACGAATGGCTCAACATGCTGCTGCGCTCGGCTGGCTACGAACCCAGCGAGCTTTCCGAGAAAGAGCGCCTGCACTTTATCGAGCGTATGGTGCCGCTCATCGAGCGCAACTACAACCTGTGCGAGCTGGGTCCCCGCGGCACCGGCAAGAGCCATATCTACAAAGAGGTCTCGCCCTACGCCATCTTGCTTTCGGGTGGTCAGACCACCACGGCCAACCTGTTCGGCCGTATGAACTCCATGCGCGCCGATCGCGTGGGCTTGGTGGGCCATTGGGACTGCGTGACGTTTGACGAGGTCGCCGGCATGCGCTTTAAGGACACCAACGCCGTGCAGATCATGAAGGACTATATGGCGAGTGGCAGCTACGCGCGCGGCCGCGACCAGATCAACGCCGATGCCTCCATGGTCTTTGAGGGCAACATCAACGACACCGTGCAAAACGTCCTTAAGACCACGCACCTGTTTGATCCGTTCCCGCCAGAGTTTAACAACGATTCGGCCTTCTTCGACCGTATCCACTATTACCTGCCGGGCTGGGAGATTCCCAAGATGCGCTCGAGCCTGCTGACCGGGCATTATGGCCTGATCACCGACTGCCTGTCGGAGTTTTGCAAGGAGATGCGCCGCAAGGACTTTACGCACCATATCGACCGTTACTTCCGCTTTAACAGCGACTTTAACAAGCGTGACGAGATTGCCGTGCGCAAGACCTTTAGCGGCCTTGCAAAGCTGCTGTTCCCCGACGAGGCCATGGACAAGGATGACGTGCGCTGGCTGTTGGATTACGCCATCGAGGGCCGTCGCCGCGTAAAGGAGCAGCTCAAGATTATGGCGGGCGTTGAGTTTATCGACGTCAACCTGGGCTATATGGATGCCGACAACCCGCAGGACGTGCACGTGGTGCGCGTGCCCGAGCAGAGCGAGGACACGCTGATTCCTGACGGGCCACTGCTGTCCGGCCACGTGTTTGGCGTGGGCAGGTCGCAGGGCGGCGAGGTTGCCGTGTACAAGCTGGAGAACAAGGCCGTTGCCGGCGAGTGCAAGTTTAAGCACGAGGGCGTGGCCTTTAATAAGCCGGTACGCGATACGCTGGAGGCCGCGTTCGACAACTTTGTGAACCTGGCGAACCGCGTGGCGCCGGGCATGCACATTGGCTCCAAGGATTACCTGCTGTTCTACAACGACCTGCAGAGCAAGGGCCTGTCCGAGGAAGTTTCGCTCGCCGAGTTTGTGGGACTTTGCTCTGCGGCATGCAACCGCCCGGTGATGCCTGCGCTGGCGATTCCGGGAATCTTGCGCATGTCAGGCTCTATGGACGAGATCCGCGGGCTCGAGGACATTATGCGCGTGGCCAAAAACGCCGGCGCCAAGCGCGTGATTTTGCCGCTGAGTGCCATCGCGGGCCTGCAGAGCGTTTCGTCCGAGATTATCTCGGGCCTGAGCCCGGTGTTCTACATGGATGGCGATCCCGTCGACGCCGCGAAAAAGGCTCTGGATCTGTAGGAGTGCGGCGAGCGGGGCGTCCGGTGTTCGGGCGCCCCGCGA
>CABUBY010000022.1 GCA_902489955.1 uncultured Collinsella sp.
AACCCCGGCAGCGTCGCGCATCCCGAGGCTCACGCTCACGGCGAGTCCGACGTGCTGCTGCGCACCCAGACCTCGGGCGTGCAGATCCACACCATGGAGTCGCAGAAGCCGCCCATCTACATGATCTGCCCGGGCACTGTCTACCGTCCCGACACGGCCGACGCCTGTCACCTGCCGCAGTTCAACCAGATTGAGGGTCTGGTCGTCGACGAGGGTATCACCTTTGGCGATCTTAAGGGCACGCTTGACTACTTTGTTAAGTGCATGTTTGGCGAGGACCGCAAGACGCGCTACCGCCCGCACTTCTTCCCCTTCACCGAGCCCAGCTGCGAGGTGGACGTGAGCTGCCACGTCTGCGGCGGCAAGGGCTGCAACTTCTGCAAGCACAGCGGCTGGATTGAGATCCTGGGCTGCGGCATGGTCGACCCCAACGTTCTGATCAACTGCGGCATCGACCCCGAGAAGTACACCGGCTTCGCCTTTGGTATTGGCGCCGAGCGCGTCGCGGCACTGCGCTACGACTTGCCTGACCTTAGAACTCTCATGACTGGCGATATGCGTTTCCTGAATCAGTTCTAGGCTGCGGCTTGCCCAAGCCTAGGCTGCGGCTTGCCCAAGCACGGCACCTCGGCGCTCATTCGTCGCTTGCGTACCAAAGTACGCGGCGCTCCTCTTTCGGGCCGATCTGCCGCACTTGGACAACCCTCGCTTTGTAAGGAATGTTCACAAAGTTGAAGTTTCCACCTGCATCTCTTCGCAGGCTTTCAGTATGAAAGGAGAGCTAGATGCGTGTTTCTTACGACTGGCTCAAGACCATGATCGATATTCCGGAGGATCCCAAGACCCTTTCGGACGAATATATCCGTACCGGCACCGAGGTCGAGGCGATCGACACCGTGGGCGAGTCCTTCGACCACGTGGTGACCGCCAAGGTGCTCACCAAGATCCCGCACCCCGATAGCGACCACATGTATGTGTGCTCGGTCGACGTGGGCGACAAGAATCTCGACGCCGACGGCAATCCCGCTCCGCTGCAGATCGTCTGCGGCGCGCAGAACTTCGAGGCCGGCGACCACATCGTCACGGCCATGATTGGCGCCGTGCTTCCCGGCGACGTCAAGATCAAGAAGAGCAAGCTTCGCGGCGTCGTGTCCATGGGCATGAACTGCTCCGCGCGCGAGCTCGGCCTGGGTGGCGACCACTCCGGCATTATGATCCTGCCCGAGGATACGCCCTGCGGCATGCCGTTTGCCGAGTACGTGGGCTCGAGCGACACCGTGCTCGACTGTGAGATCACGCCCAACCGTCCCGACTGCCTGTCCATGATCGGCATGGCCCGCGAGACCGGCGCCATCTTCGACCGCGATTTCCACGTTGAGCTGCCCGCCATCAAGGTCGAGACCGGCCGCGCGACCGACGACGAGCTTTCCGTCGAGATCGCCGACGAGGGCCTGTGCGACCGCTACGTTGCCCGCATCGTGCGCAACGTCAAGGTCGGCCCGTCGCCAGACTGGATGGTCAAGCGCCTCAACGCCCTAGGCGTGCGCCCGCACAACAACATCGTCGACATCACCAACTACGTGATGATGCTCACCGGTCAGCCGCTGCACGCCTTTGACCTGGACACCTTTGCCGAGCGCGATGGCCACCGTCGTGTGGTGGTTCGTGCCGCCCAGCAGGACGAGAAGTTCACGACGCTCGACGGCGAGGAGCGCACGCTCGACGCCGGCATGGGCCTCATCACCGACGGCGAGCGCCCCGTGGCGTTGGCCGGCGTTATGGGTGGCATGGATTCCGAGATCGAGGACGATACCGTTGACGTGATGGTCGAGAGCGCCTGCTTCAACGCCGGCCGCACCTCGCACACCAGCCGCGACCTTTCGCTGATCTCCGACGCCTCCATTCGCTTTGAGCGCCAGGTTGACGAGACCGGCTGCGTGGATGTTGCCAACGTTACCTGCGCGCTGATTGAGGAGATCGCCGGCGGCGAGGTCGCTCCCGGCTATGTGGACGTGTTCCCCGCGCCCAAGACCATCGACAGCATCAAGCTGCGCCTGGCCCGCGTGCACGCCATCTGCGGTGCCGACATCGAGTCCGACTTTATCGAGCGCTCGCTCACCCGCCTGGGCTGCACCGTCGAGCGCGACGGCGAGGACTTTATGGTCACGCCGCCGAGCTTCCGTCCCGACCTGCCGCGTGAGATCGACCTGATCGAGGAGGTCTTGCGCTTATGGGGCATGGGCCGCGTGACGGCGACCATTCCGGCTGCCAAGAACCACATCGGCGGTCTGACCCGCGAGCAGAAGCTCACTCGTAAGGTCGGCGAGATCCTGCGCGCCTGCGGCCTCAACGAGACCACGACTTTTGGCTTTGCCGCCCCGGGCGACCTGGAGAAGATCGGTATGTCCACCGAGGGTCGCGGTTGCCCCGTGGTGCTCATGAACCCGCTGGTAGCCGAGCAGACCGAGATGCGCCGCTCGCTGTTGCCAGGCCTGTTGCAGTCTGTGGCCTACAACGAGGCCCACGGCACGCCCAACGTGCATCTGTACGAGGTCGGCAGCTTGTTCCACGGTCGCGAGAACGCCAGCCTGCCCAAGGAGACCAAGTCCGTGGCGGGCGTGCTCTCGGGCCAGTGGAGCGAGCGGTCCTGGAACATGAAGTACCGTAAGCTGCGCTTCTTCTTTGGCAAGGGCATTGTCGAGGAGCTGCTTGCTCAGCTGCGCATCGAGAAGGTTCGCTTCCGTCCCGTCGAGGGCGAGGGCTATGCCTTCCTGCAGCCGGGTCGTGCGGCTGAGGTTCTGTCCGGCGGCACCGTGCTGGGCTGGGTTGGCGAGATCCACCCCAA
Source organism: uncultured Collinsella sp. (assembly GCA_902489955.1). Lineage (GTDB taxonomy): Bacteria > Actinomycetota > Coriobacteriia > Coriobacteriales > Coriobacteriaceae > Collinsella. Next base: position 2,846 of record CABUBY010000022.1, read on the forward strand.
GGCGCGCGAGGCCATGGGCATCGACGAGGTCGTCGTTGCCTTTGAGCTCGACTTGGACAAGCTGATCAAGGGCGCCCGCAACCAGGAGAACTACCGCGAGTTCTCGCAGTACCCGGCCGTTGAGCACGACCTTGCTATCGTGGTCGACAACACTGTGACCTGCGAGGATCTTGAGCGCCGTATTACCAGCGCCGGAGGCAAGCTGCTCGAGGGCGTGCGCCTGTTCGACGTCTACCGCGATCCCGTCCGTATCGGTGCGGGCAAGAAGTCCATGGCCTTTGCGCTTACGTATCGCTCCGACGACCACACGCTCACCAGCGAAGAGGTCGAAAAAGCGCACCAGAAGATCGTCACCAAGGTGTGCAAGGGCGTAAACGGCGAGGTCCGCGGCTAGGTCCTGCGCTGGGGTATGGGTCAGCGGTGGCTGCTGCCGAGTCCTACGTGACTGCTGTGCCCGGTATAAGGCACCGTTGAGCCTGCATATATGACACGCGCATTACATAACGGCGTGCTGCTTTGTCGGCAGTGCGCCGTTTTGCTATGATAGCCCGCGGCGTGTTACGAATCTGACATTACGTAACACTGGAAAGGTGATTCAAGCGGCGTTGCAATTCCGTGCGCCGATAACCGGGAGGCGTACATGCACATTCCAGATAATTATCTGTCCCCGCAGACCGATGCCGTTATGTCGGTGGCGATGGTGCCCGTTTGGATCCACTGCATCAAGAAGGTGCGCGCCACGCTCGATCGCGAGCACATGGCTTTCCTGGGCATCTGCGCCGCGTTCTCCTTCTTGCTCATGATGTTCAACGTGCCGCTGCCTGGCGGCACCACGGGCCACGCCGTCGGCGGCGCGCTCATCGCGCTGCTGCTGGGCCCCGAGGCCGCGGCTATCGCGGTTTCGGTCGCGCTGGCGCTGCAAGCGCTGCTGTTTGGCGACGGCGGCATCCTGTCCTTTGGCGCTAACTGCTTTAACATGGCCTTCGTGTTGCCGTTTGCCGCAGCCATCGTGTTCCGCGCGCTTAACAGCCGTTTGCACGACAAGAGCTGGGGCACCTCGGTTTCGGCCATCGTAAGCGGCTGGGTCGGCCTGTGCCTGGCGGCCCTGTGCGCTGCCATCGAGTTCGGCATTCAGCCGATGCTCTTCACCAACGCCTCGGGTGCCCCGCTATACTGCCCCTTCCCGCTGTCTGTTTCCATTCCGGCCATGTTGATTCCGCACATGCTGGTAGCCGGTGTGGTCGAGGGCGTGGCGACTGCCGCGATCTACGGCTTTATCAAGAAGACGGCGCCGGGCGTTATCGTCGGCCCCGAAGTCGCCGATGGACAGCTTACTGCCGAGGGCGCAGCCGCCAAGAAGACCTCGCTGGTCCCCACGCTCATCCTGGTCGCCGTGCTTGTCGTGGCCACGCCGCTGGGCCTGCTGGCCACGGGTGACGCATGGGGCGAGTGGGACGCCGAGGGCGCCGCGACCGCCGTTCAGGAGGCTGGTGACGACAGCCTGCAGGCTTCGGTCGGCCTTGATACCCCGACCTTTGCCGACGCTCTGCCTACGGGTGATTACCTGCAGGCCTATTCCGAGGAGCAGGGCCTTGGCTTTGCCGGTCAGGCTGCCATGTATATCCTGTCCGGCGTGATTGGCGTGGCGGTGCTCACCATCGCATTCCGCCTGATCTCGCTGACGGTTAAGGAAAGCGGTGCTCATGGCAATAGCCGAGCTGCCTAGCTGGCTTGCGGCCGAGGAGCGATATGAGCCCGTGGGGGCTCGGCATCGTGTGATGCAAAAGAATGTCCTGCACCTGGCGAGCCTGCTTGAGCGGGTTCATCTGGGTGGAGGCGCGCACGAGGGCGGGTCGATGGTCGACCGCGCCCTTTCTTGCGTTTCGGCTCCGGTGCGCCTGGTGGGGATGTTCGTTTGCGTCCTGTGCGTGTGTCTGACGCAGAGCCCGCTGTACCTGATGCTGATGGCGGCTATCGCGCTGGTGCTGGTCGCGGTGCGCCCCGCGCGCGGGTTGCGCGCGACCTTTGTGCCGGCGCTTGGCGCCGCGGGGCTCGCCGTGGTTTTGGCGCTGCCTGCCCTGCTGCTGGGCGCTTCCGCTACGGGCGCCATGCTCAAAATTGCGCTTAAGACGTTCATTAACGTGTCGCTCGTGCTGGGCGTTTCGTGGACGCTCACCTGGAGCCGCATGTCGGCGGCGCTCAAGATGCTGCATCTACCCGACGAGGTCATCTTTACGTTTGATATGGCGCTCAAGCACATCGAGGTGCTGGGTCGCACGGCGCACAATCTGTGCGAATCGGTCATGCTGCGCAGCGTTGGCCGTGCGCCTGAGGGATTTTCGCGTACCGATTCGATCGCGGGTATCATGGGCATGACCTTTATCAAGGCGATGGAATGCAGCCGCGCGATGGACGAGGCCATGCTGTGCCGCGGTTTTGCGGGTGCGTATCCGGCGCCCGCGCGCGCCGGGTTTGGCTGGCGCGATGCGGTCTATGCGGCCGGCGTGGCGCTGCTGGCGGTGTTGTGCGCCGTGCTGTAGGCGCTGCTGGTTCCGGCTGGGGATGCAAATAGGGAAGGGCGACGTTTTGACGACCGATATGAATAGTGCGGCGGGCACGAACGGTGCGGGCGGCGCCGAGGGCGCGCCGCTTATTGAGTTGCGCGACGTGGTGTTCTCCTATGCGGGACATACGGTTGTCGATGGCGTGTCGCTGCAGGTCGATCGTGGTGAACTCGTTGCCCTGCTCGGTCCCAACGGCTGCGGTAAGACGACGATTATGCGTCTTATTAACGGCCTTGAACTCGCGGACGCAGGGGCATACCTGTTTGACGGGTGTATGGTCGATGCGGCATATCTCAAGGATTCCGCGACGGCCCAGCGGTTCCATCAGCGCGTGGGCTTTGTGTTCCAGAATGCCGACGCCCAGTTGTTCTGCGCTACGGTGGGTGAGGAAGTTGCTTTTGGTCCCGCGCAGATGGGGCTGCCGGCAGACGAGCTCGACCGTCGCGTGCACGATGCCATGGAACTGTTTCAAGTTGCCGACCTGGTCGATGCCTCGCCCTATCAGCTTTCGGGTGGGCAAAAGAAGCGTGTGGCGCTGGCGGCAGTCGTATCGATGAACCCCGATACCTTGGTTCTCGACGAACCTACTAATGGGCTCGACGAGGATTCATGCGACATCGTGGTCAACTTCTTGCTGGCCTACGTCGCGGCGGGTAAGACGGTCTTGATGAGCACACATCACCTGGATTTGGTGCGACGCCTGGGTGCCCGTGCAATCTATATCGATCGATATCACCATGTGGTCGAGGCGCCTTCGCCGTCGTATGGAACCGAAAGCGGTGCTACGGACTAGTTGCTGCGTAGAGCGTGCGTAGCCGCCCGCGCGGCTTTGCCGTGATGGTATAGTTATCCAGGTTTTTATGGGGGTGGCTATGCCAAGCTGGAACATTCATATCGCTCAGACGGAGCGTTTGCTGGAGCGCACCGGTGCGCTTGCCAATAGCGTGCGCGACCGCAATGCCTTTTTGTTTGGCTGCGTGGTTCCGGATATCTTCGTGGGCTATATGGTCCCTGGCATCGCCGATCCCATCCCGTACCGCATTACGCACTTTGCAAAGCCCGAGCCTATCCCTAAGCCTCGTGAGCATGAGTTCTGGGATACCTATGTGGCACCGTTGCTTAAAAGTTCGCCCACCGGTGCGCCAGCTGCCGCGACCTCGATTGTCGAGGAGCGCGAGCGACTCAATCGGGTGCATTATCCCCAACGTTACAAGGACGCCGAGCCGGTCGCCGGTCCCGGTGCTAGCGAGCTTTCGCTCGCGCCCGATGACGTGGCGCAGTCGCTGCTCGATCTGACGCTGGGCGTTTGGTCGCATCTGGTGGCCGATACCGTATGGAATACGCGTGTGAATCAGTACCTGGAGGCGCACGGCGGCAAGCCGTGCGAGGAATTCCGCATTAAAAAGCAAGGCGACTTTGACTGGTTTGGCAAGACACTCGGCATCGTTTCGATACCGCGCGCGACCGATCGCCTGTATACTGCGGTGACCCGTTTTGGTCAGTATCCCATCCATAAGGAGTATGTGCTCAAGACCATCGGCGTTATGCACGAGATTGTACGCGAAAACCCCGGCGAGTCCGATCATCCGCCGTATCGCCTGCTAACCGAGGAGTTTTTCGATACAACGTTTACCGAGGTCATCGAGCTAACCGAGGCGGGATTTGCGGCTCGCGTCGAATCGCCCGATATGCCTGCGCTTCCCCTGATTGCTAGCTGCTAGCTGGCCGGCTTGGCGGTGAATAGCTCAACCCAATTGACAAGTAGCTCTTGCCGCAGGGTGACTTCGGCGGCGCGCTCCTGTTTGGTCTTTGGGGTGTAGGAAAGTCCAGCCTTTTTATGGATGAGCTCGGCTATGTGGTCGAAGCTCTTCTTATCCTTAATCTGGCCAAAGGTAATTTGGATGACGTCGTAGCCCATGCTTGTGAGCGCGGTGGCGCGCTCGGCATCGGAGAGGCTCGCGGCTTCGCTGTCGTGGGCGGAGCGGCCTTGGCATTCAAGGATGACACCCATGCTGTCGGTGGCGCTTTCGATGAGGATATCGGCGTAGCAGCAGGTTTTGTCATACAGCGAGCGCGCGGCGTCGCTGAGTGGGATGCGCACGTTGTTTGCGATGTTGATGCCCATGCCGCCCTCGTCGCGGGGGAGCGAGATAAGCATGGAGGTCTGTACTTCGAAGGGCGAGGCGGTCTGTCCTGTCATGCGTTCGGCGGCCCAGCGGAGCTGCTTAACACCGCGCAGGCCTGCGGCCTGCTTGGCGAACGCGGCGATATCCGCTGCGGAAAGAAGCGGCGTGCGCTTCCACAGGTTGGTATCCTTGCCGTTGACGTCGATAACCCGCTCCCAGCCGCAGTTGGGTGGAATGAGCTTAAGCGAAATAGCTTCATCAAGTTGCCGTTGCGCTCGTTTGCAGGGTGTATACACAGCAAACGAGCTGCACATCTCATAACACGCCATAAGCAGCTGGTTGCGTGAGACCTGCGTAGCAAGGTTGAGCAGTGTGAACTCGGGCGATGTGACATCAAACCCATGCTCGGTTTGCCTAAACGACCCGGGAGGCGGCTCTTGGGTCAGGAGGTGCGATTTAAACAGGCTTCGCGACCCGGATTGTGCCCGAGTGAATACAATCCTGTGAAGCGGTGCGTGAAGCAGGTCTTTTACAACTGCATGACTTCCGAGGCCGCAACATCTGCGATCCATATTGCCAAGGCTAATGGCAGGGTAAAGGCCTAATATCTGTGGCGGGATACGGTGATAGTAAAAAGCGGATTGACCGCATAGCGTCAGGTCCATGACGTCCTCCTGGTCGAAATATGCTTTTGGACCGTGCGATGCCAGTGTCAATTCGGAAGTATGCGGCAAAATCTAAACCTTGTGAGCAGACCTGGCTTTTGAGGCTAGTTTATCAGGCATTTTGTTGCGAAAAAACGGGGTGTGCTCGGAGGTATCAGAATTTGCCGCATACTTCCGAAAAGCAGGTCAATCCGGCTCTTGCTAAAACGATTTAGCAGCGTCGGTTAAGGTGTGGGTTTGCCACCGGGCGAACACTTTTAGCGCTTGGGACTTTATTCATTGGGTCTCGAAGGGTGGATTTCGCGCTTTTGGTAAAGAAATGAGTGTGTGTTTTGCCGTGCGCCGGCATTGGCACAGAAAAAGGGCCCGGAAGGCTTCGCCTTCCGGGCCCTTTGCGATGCAAGTGTGCTTGCAAGTACGACTTAGCGCACCTGAGCGACGTAAGCGACGTTGGTCGAGGAGACCTTGTCCTCGAGCTGGACGCTCATGCGGGGATCGCCAGCGGTGGCGACGGTCAGGTCGCCGGCCTCGACGTAGCCGAGCTCCTTAGCGGTCTCGATCGCCTTGACGATCGTGCCGTTGACGGTGCCCTGGGTAATCTCGGCCTGGTGCGGGATAACGCCCCAGTACATGATCATCTGCTGGACGGCCCACTCGTGGCGGGAGAACGCGCAGATCGGCATGTTGGGACGGAAGTGCGAAATCAGGCGAGCAGTACGGCCGGTGGTCGTCGGCACGGTGATGCACTTGGCGCCAACGGTGGTGGCCATGTTCACAGCGGACATACCCACAACGTTGTTGACAACGCGGGTGCCGTGAGCGTCAGCCGGAACCTCGAGCGGAGCGTGAGCCGGGAGGTACTTCTCGGTCTCGAGAGCAATGCTGGCCTGCATCTTGACGGCCTCGACCGGGTACTTACCGGCAGCGGACTCGCCGGACAGCATAACGGCGTCGGTGCCGTCGTAAATGGCGTTAGCAACGTCGGCAACCTCGGCGCGCGTCGGGCGCGGGTTCTGCTGCATGGAGTCGAGCATCTGCGTAGCGGTGATAACGGGCTTGTAGGCCGCGTTGCACTTGGCGATGATCTCCTTCTGGATGTGCGGAACGAGCTCGGGCTTGATCTCGATGCCCAGGTCGCCACGGGCGACCATGATGCCGTCGGAAGCCTCGAGGATCTCGTCGAAGTTCTCGACGCCCAGGGCGCACTCGATCTTCGGGAAGATCGTCACGTGCTCGCCGCCGTTCTCGCGGCAAAGCTCGCGGATGCCGCGGACGGACTCGCCGTCGCGGATGAAGGAAGCGGCGATGTAGTCGATGTTCTCGGTCAGGCCAAAGAGGATGTCCTGACGATCGCGCTCGGTGATGGCGGGCAGCGAGATGTTGACGTTGGGCATGTTGACGCCCTTGCGCTCGCCGATCAGGCCGTCGTTCTTAACGACGCAGGTCATGTCCTGGCCGTCGACGGACTCGACCTCGAGGGCAACCAGGCCGTCATCGATCAGGATGAGGGAGCCCTTCTCGACCTCGGAGGGCAGAGCCAGGTAGTCGAGGGAGATGTGCTCAGAGGTGCCGTGGAAATCCTCGGTCGTGGGCTGAGCGGTGACGACGATCTTGTCGCCGGTCTTGACGGCAACCTTCTTGCCGTCGACCAGAAGGCCGGTGCGGACCTCGGGGCCCTTGGTGTCGAGCAGGATGCCGACGGGCATACCGAGCTCCTTGGAAATACGACGGACGCGCTCGATGCGACCGTGGTGCTCGTCGTAGGAGCCGTGCGAGAAGTTAAAACGGGCGACGTTCATGCCCGCCTTGATCATCTCGCGGATGGTCTCGTCGCTATCGCAGGCGGGACCCATGGTGCATACAATCTTGGTGCGCTTGTACATTCAGACCTCCATCTGACATCGTCTTGCGCTGATAGATAAACCATAAGAAATAAAACCGAGTTGATTATAACGAAATGGCGTCCGAATACCCCAAAAAATCGACCGTATGCCGAATTAGAAGTTCATTTTTTGCGGAAAAACGGTATATGCAAAAACTTTACCAACCGTTCTAACCGCTGCTATCTGGGCGATATTTCAATTTGATGATGCGCCGAAGAAAAAACGTTTTATCAGTATTGAGCATCACACGGTCTGCACCGTTGCTTATGGACCATATTTCCAAATGGATTGTTTTGGCTAGACGCGTTGCTTTGGGGTACCATAGCTCCACTATCAACTGCCGCTCAGCACGGCAGCCTTGATGAGCCCTTGCCCTTCTCCTGGGAATTATGATCGGGCATCAATCTGCTGAGTGGCCCGAATCCCAGGAGGGGACTCTATATGCAAAAGGAATACCTGTCCGCCGCGGCGGAGGTGCTCAGCGACCAAGGTGTCGATGAGAACCTCGGCCTGAGCGACGACGAGGCGTCGTCGCGCCTCGCTAAGACAGGCCCTAACAAGCTCGAGGAAGCCGAGAAGACGCCGCTGTGGAAGCGCTTCTTTGAGCAGATGGCCGACCCCATGGTCATCATGCTGATCGTTGCCGCCGTCATCAGCGCGCTCACGGGCATGGTCAAGGGCGAGGCGGACTTTGCCGACGTCGCCATCATCATGTTCGTCGTTATCGTCAACTCGGTGCTGGGCGTGGTCCAGGAGGCTAAAAGCGAGGAGGCTCTCGAGGCCCTGCAGGAGATGAGCGCGGCGCAGTCCAAGGTGCTGCGCGACGGCAAGCTCGTGCACCTGCCGAGCGCCGAGCTCGTGCCCGGTGACGTGATCATGCTCGAGGCGGGCGACTCCGTCCCGGCCGACTGCCGCGTGCTCGAGAGCGCCACGATGAAGATCGAGGAGGCCGCCCTTACCGGCGAGTCCGTGCCCGTCGAGAAGCATGCCAACGTGATCGAGCTCGCCGCCGGCACCGACGACGTGCCGCTCGGCGACCGCAAGAACATGTGCTACATGGGCTCCACCGTGGTGTACGGCCGTGGCCGCGCCGTCGTAGTCGGTACCGGTATGAACACCGAGATGGGTAAGATCGCCGGCGCCCTGGCCGAGGCCAAGGAAGAGCTCACGCCGCTGCAGGTGAAGCTTGCCGAGCTCAGCCGCATCCTCACTATCATGGTTATCGTCATCTGCGTCGTTATCTTTGGCGTCGACATCATCCGCCACGGCGTGGGCAACGTTCTCACCGACCCGACCGCGCTGCTCGATACCTTTATGGTCGCTGTCTCGCTTGCCGTCGCCGCCATCCCTGAGGGTCTGGTTGCCGTCGTGACTATCGTGCTTTCGCTCGGCGTGACCAAAATGGCCAAGCGCCAGGCGATTATCCGCAAGCTCTCTGCCGTCGAGACCCTTGGCTGCACGCAGACCATCTGCTCCGACAAGACCGGTACCCTTACCCAAAACAAGATGACCGTCGTCAAGCACGAGCTCGCTGCGCCTAAGGAGAAGTTCCTGGCCGGTATGGCGCTGTGCTCCGATGCCCAGTGGGACGAGGACCTGGGCGAGGCCGTTGGTGAGCCGACTGAGTGTGCGCTCGTCAACGATGCCGGCAAGGCTGGTCTTACTGGCCTGACTGCCGAGCACCCGCGCGTGGGCGAGGCCCCGTTCGACTCGGGCCGTAAGATGATGTCCGTGGTCGTCGAGACCCTGGATGGCGAGTACGAGCAGTACACCAAGGGCGCGCCCGACGTGGTAATCGGCCTGTGCACCCATATCTACGAGGGCGATAAGGTTGTCCCCCTGACCGAGGAACGTCGTGCCGAGCTCGTGGCCGCCAACAAGGCCATGGCCGACGAGGCCCTGCGCGTGCTGGCGCTGGCAAGCCGCACCTACGCCGAGGTCCCGAGCGACTGCAGTCCCGCCGCGCTCGAGCATGACCTGGTCTTCTGCGGCCTGTCCGGCATGATTGACCCGGTTCGTCCCGAGGTCGCCGACGCCATCCGCGAGGCGCACGATGCCGGTATCCGCACCGTCATGATCACGGGCGACCACATCGACACCGCCGTGGCCATCGCCAAGCAGCTGGGCATCGTCACCGATCGCAGCCATGCCATCACCGGTGCCGACCTCGATCGCATGAGCGACGAGGAACTCGACGCGCACATCGAGGACTACGGCGTGTACGCCCGCGTCCAGCCCGAGCACAAGACACGCATCGTCGAGGCTTGGAAGTCGCGCGACCAGATCGTGGCCATGACGGGCGACGGCGTCAACGACGCCCCGTCCATCAAGCGCGCCGACATCGGCGTCGGTATGGGCATCACCGGCACCGACGTCACCAAGAACGTTGCCGACATGGTGCTTGCCGACGACAACTTCGCCACCATCATCGGTGCCTGCGAAGAGGGCCGTCGCATCTACGACAACATCCGCAAGGTCATCCAGTTCCTGCTTTCGGCCAACCTTGCTGAGGTGTTCTCGGTGTTTATCGCCACGCTCATCGGCTTTACCATCTTCCAGCCGGTGCAGCTGCTGTGGGTGAACCTGGTCACCGACTGCTTCCCCGCGCTCGCGCTGGGCATGGAGGATGCCGAGGGTGACATCATGAAGCGCAAGCCGCGCAACGCCAAGGACGGTGTCTTTGCCGGTCACATGGGCCTGGACTGCGTGGTCCAGGGTCTGATCATCACCGTGCTGGTGCTGGCGAGCTTCTTTGTGGGCGTGTACTTTGACATGGGCTACATCCACATCGCCGATATGATCGCCGGCAATGCCGACGAGGAAGGCGTGATGATGGCCTTCATCACGCTCAACATGGTCGAGATTTTCCACTGCTTCAATATGCGCAGCCGTCGTGCGTCGCTGTTCACCATGAAGAAGCAGAACAAGTGGCTGTGGGCTTCTGCCGCGCTGGCACTGGTGCTGACGGTGATCGTGACCGTGCAGCCGACGCTTGCCGAGATGTTCTTTGGCCCCGTGACGCTTGAGCTCAAGGGCGTTCTTGCCGCGCTGGGCCTGGCCTTCCTGATCATCCCGCTGATGGAGATCTACAAGGCGATCATGCGCGCGGTCGAGAAGGAGTAAGTTAACCTGTCCGGGCCCGCCCCTGCGTGTTTTCTTCTTCGCTGGTCCTCGCGCTTCGCGCTGCGGGATCGCTCAGAAGAAACTCCTCTCGGCGGTCGGGCCTTCGGACAACCTCTCGGGACCGTAAGCTGAGGGAAAGTTTGTGAGCCGATCGAGCGTTTGCTCGACCGGCTCTTTTTGATTTAGGGCTTTGCCCGGCCAGCTCTATTTGATTTAAAATACCTGCTCAGTTGTGATTTTGGGTGCTGGGAGGCGCTTGTGGGCAGGGCGAAGGCTAAGGCGAAGAAAAAGACGACGGGGGCGCGGGCTAAGCGCGATCGTCGTCGGAAGCTCGCGACCGAGGCTCCCGTGTCTGCCGAGGAGTTGTTGGCGAGCGTACCGGGGCTTGATGCGCTGCAGGATGTTCCGGCGTTTGATGACCTGCCGGTCGATGAAGCTCAGCAGGCGGCATTTGACGACTTTTGCGCACATGCTGAGGAGCCCGAGCAGATGCGGCTGGGTGCCGTGGTGCGCTTGGATCGCGGGTTTCCGCTGGTGGCGACTGCCGACGACACCTTCCGCGCCGAGTATGCCGTGGGGTTTGCCAAGTCGCGCGGCGAGGACGAGGTCCTGCTGCCTGCCGTGGGCGACCGTGTGGCGGTGCGCCGCGCTCCCGGGCACGATATGGGCGTGATTGAGTGCGTGCTGCCGCGCCGTACGAGCTTTGAGCGTTGGCGCGGCCGTGCCCGCGGAGAGCGCCAGGTGCTCTGCTCCAACGTGGATAGCGTGCTAATCGTGCAGGCGCTCGGTGCCGGTGAGGTGCTGCTCGACCGCGTGGCGCGCTCGCTGGTGTTGGCGCTCGACTGCGATGCCGAACCGGTAGTGGTGCTCACCAAAGCTGACCGCTGCGATGCCGAGGAGCTCGAGCGCGATCTGGACCGCGTGCGCCGCCTGGTGGGTCCGGACGTGCGCGTGATCGTGACGTCCTCTGCCGAGGGGCGCGGCCTGGACGAGGTTCGTTCCTGCGTGCCTGCCGGGAGCTGCGCCATGATTCTGGGCGAGTCGGGTGCCGGCAAGTCGACGCTGCTCAATGCGCTGCTGGGCCACGATACGTTGGCGACTGGCGGTGTGCGCGAACGCGACGACCAGGGCCGTCACACTACCGTCGCGCGCGTGATGGTGGCACTGCCGGGCGACGCCGGCGTGATCGCCGATGCCCCGGGCCTGCGCAGCCTACCGCTCGTGGGTCACGAGCGGGGTCTGGCGCGCGCCTTCCCCGAGATTGTCGAGGCATCGCGCGCGTGCCGGTTTGGCGATTGCACGCATACCCATGAGCCGGGTTGTGCCGTTCGCGAGGCCGAGGACGCCGGGCAGATCGACAGTCTGCGTTTGGAAACGTTCCAAAACCTGGCGTCATCCATGCGCGTGAGTGCTCAAATGCTCGATCCCGATGTCCATCTGTAATTGATTTTTCCTATGACAGCCGTCTCCCAACTGTTCGGGAGACGGCTTTTTTGCTGCGGAAAAGCCTCGAAACATGCAGTTTGCTGACGTGCTGGCCAAAACCTTGCCACGAGCTTGACGGGCTGGTCAGCTTTTGGTCAGCGATTGGTTTGACATCGAAAACCAAGATCGCGATTGCGCCGCTTTGCGCTCTGACCGCCCAGACAATGGTGGTACGGGCATTCGCCCGGCACTGCCATGAGAGGAGCGGCCGTGAACAAGAGCAAGCGCATCGCCATCAGTCTGGTCGCGGGCGTGCTCGCTGCTCTGCTCTGCATGGTTTACGGCTCGTCGATCCGCTCGCAAGCCGAACAGGTCCAGGCTGAGACCTTGGCCAAGTACGGTGGCGATCGCGTCGAGGTATGCGTCGCGGCGCGCGATATCGATGTGGGCGAGACCCTCGATGAGACCAATGTCATAACCCAGGAATGGCTGACGAGTCTGCTGCCGCGTGACGCGGCGACCGAGCTGCGCCAGGTGCGCGGCGACGTGACGACTTCGCGTATTCCCAAAAACGCCGTGATCTGCAATGTCTACACCAAGGCCGAGAGCCACAAGCTCGAGGTGCCTAAGGGCAAGGTCGCCGTTTCGGTGGCGGTCGATGCCGAGCACTCGGTCGGCGGTGCCACGGGCGTGGGCAGCTATGTGGACGTGTACGTGCAAAAAGATGGCGTAACCGATCGACTGTGCGGCGCGCACGTGATCGATACCAGTGAGAATTCCGGTGCCACGCGCGAGGGCAAGATCGAATGGGTGACGCTGGCGGCTGACCCCGAAGACGTCAAGGAACTGCTGGGAGCCTCGGGCAAGGGAACGGTCAGCTTGACGATTCCCGCCACGGCGCGCGGCAAAAAGAGCGGAGGCGACGAGTGATGAAGGCGATCTGGCTTGCGTGCTGCGCGTGCGGCGATTACGGGCTGTTGCAGCAGGAAGTCGAGGGCCGTGATGCGGGTGCACAGGTGCTTCGCGTGGGTGACCTGGACGGGCTGGTTTCCATGGCGCGGGCGTTTCCGTCGCGCCGCGGGGCTGCCATCATCGCGGCGTCTCTGTTTGATATCGAAGATGTGCGCAAGACTGTTGCGCGCCTGACGGCCGAAGGCCGCGTGAGTCGCGTGGTCGTGTTGATAGAAGCACTCGATCCGTCGGATATCGAGGGACTGTTTCGCGCGGGGGCGACCGAGGTCATCGCTGCGCACAGTATATGCGGCAACGGGCGCGCGGGCGAGGGAGCGGTTGATTCCGATCGGCGCATGACGATTGAGCCCGATGCTTTTGTTGATAGGGAACCCGGGGCGCCTCGCGCTACAAGAGGCCCGCGTGTTGATGATTATGGAAAAGCGGAAGCCGAGCATGGTCGGCGCCCCCGGAACCCCCTTGTATACGATGACGCTGGAGGGCCGGCACAGCATGCTGGCGACTCCCCGGCTGTAGATATGGGATACGTGCACGGCGTGAATCTGGCGGATGAACTCGACGAAGTTGAGGGCTTTGCCGGGTGCGGCGAGTTGTCGCTGATGCAGCATGAGCAGATTGCACAGAACGAGCCTGCCTTGCAGACCGAACAAGCCGCCATGCCGGCTTGGACGCAGCGTGTGGTTGCGGCGGGGGAGACGGGGACGCTGTCGCCGACGCCCGCCCCGCCGCCTCCGATGCCGCCGGCAGACGCTGCCGCTCCGCAGCATCGAGCTCCGGTCATCTGCGCCATTTCGGGTTCGGGCGGTTGCGGCAAGTCGACGATCGTTGCCACCATGGCACACACATCGTCGCTGTTGGGCTTGCGTGCCGCCGTGCTCGACCTGGACCTGATGTTTGGAAACCTTTACGACTTGTTAGGCGTCGATGCTCCGCGCGATATGGCGGCACTTATCGAGCCGTCGGCGGCGGGCGTTACGCTCTGGGGTCCCGTCGCGGCACCCGAGCAAGCCGAGCTCATGGCACGTCCGGTGGAGCTATTGCTTGATGTCCTGCGTCGCGAATCCGACGTGGTCTTTATCGATACCTCGGTCTTTTGGGGCGATGCCGTGGCGGCTGCGGTGGCGGCGAGCGACCGTTGCCTGGTCGTTGGCGATGCGGCGGTGTCGTCCGCGGCATCGGCGTCGCGCGTCATTGAACTGGCAAGTCGAGTAGGTGTGCCGCGCACGCGCATGAGCGCCGTGTTCAACCGGTTCGGTGCGCGCGGGGCAGACGAGGACGTCGCCATGCGCTTTGAGATTGCCTGTGCGTTGAGCTCCAAGATTCGTATCGCCGATGGCGGGCAGGATCTCGCCGCGCTCATGGCGTTTGGGCGCGCTGACGAGGCAGTGGGGCAGACCAGCGCTTTTGCGACCAGCGTGCGCGAGGCCACGCGCGAGATGCTCGTGGAACTGGGGTGCGCCGTCGGCCCTTGGAGCGATATGGTCGCCGACCGTGCAATGCGCACCGAACGCCCGCGTATTCGCCTTCCCTGGTCGCGCGAGGGTGATCAGCGATGAGCCTGCAAACGAGGATTAAGGCTGCTGGCGCTGCAGCGGCGGCAGCGCCTGTAGATGCGGGGCGTCGCCGCGCGGTGAAACGACGCACCAAGCGCGCCGTGATGGACCGCATGGGTTACGACGAAGTGGCGCGTATCAGCGCCTATATCGACCCGGCACTTGCCCGCTCGGAATTGCGTCCTGCGGTGGAGGCGGCGCTCAATGTTGAGGAGCCGACCGATCTCGCGACGCCCGAGCGCGAGACTATCATCGACGAGATTTTGGATGACGTGGTGGGCTTGGGGCCGTTGCAGCCGCTCATCGAGGACGACACCGTTACCGAAATCATGATCAACGGCTGCCGCTCGGCTTTCTTTGAACGCGGCGGCGTCTTGTACCCCATCGAGCATGCGTTTGAGGATGATGAGCAGATCCGGGTGCTTATCGACCGCATCATCTCGCCACTTGGCCGCCGTATCGACGAGCGCAGCCCCATCGTCAACGCCCGCCTCAAAACGGGCTATCGCGTCAACGCGGTGATTCCGCCTGTGGCGATTGACGGACCGATTCTCACCATCCGAAAGTTCTCGGACCGCATCTGCTCGCTGGACGAGCTTGTGGGGCTGGGGTCGCTGCCGCTTTGGTATGCGCAGCTGCTGTCGTGCGCGGTGTCGCTGCGACAGGACCTGGCGGTTGCGGGAGGCACGGGATCTGGTAAGACCACCCTGCTCAACGCGTTGTCATGCGAGATTTCCACCGGCGAGCGCATCGTGACGATCGAGGACTCTGCCGAACTCAAGTTTGCGCATCATCCGCACGTGGTGCGTCTAGAGGCGCGCGAGGCTTCAATTGAGGGCGAGGGCGCGGTGACGATCCGCGACCTGGTGACCAATGCCCTGCGCATGCGCCCCGACCGCATCGTGGTGGGTGAGGTGCGCGGTGCCGAGTGCTGCGACATGTTGCAGGCCATGAACACGGGCCACGACGGGTCGCTCACCACACTTCATGCGGGCTCAGAACAGGAGACCGTGGTGCGTCTGACGTTGCTTGCACGTTATGGCATCGATCTGCCGAGCGAGCTCATCGAGGAGCAGATTGCCATGGCGCTCGACGGCATCGTGATGTCCGAGCGCCACGCCGATGGCAGGCGCTTCGTCTCCTCGTATTCGGGGGTGCGTCGCGCCGCGTCGGGCGGCGTAGAGCTCGAGCGCTATGTGACTTTCGATGCCGCCGAGCGCACCTGGACGCTTGACCGCGAGCCGCCGTTTATCGCAGAAGGCCTGCGGTCGGGGACGCTCACACAAGAGGAGGTGGACGAATGGAGGTCGCTGTGCCCCTCGTCGTAGGGGGTTTGGCAGGGTTTTCTGTCGCGACGGCGTGCGGGGCGGAACCTCGTGTGCCGCAGGTGCCGCCGGCGGAGCTGGCGCGTCAGGCGCTCGAGACGGTGGCAGAGAAACTGCCGCGTGAGCTGGTGGAAAACGATCTGCTGAAAAAGATCGCCCGTTCGTGGGCATCGCTGGCTCCGGCGCATCGCCTTGGCCTCGTGATCGAAGATGCTTCGGGGCGTTTGGCGTTTCTGCTGCTCTCGAGCGGTGTCTGCTGCATTTTACTAACGATGGTGTCGTTATCGCCCCTCGGATTTGCCTTGGGACTTGTTGCTCCGATTGCCGTTGGCGCCGCTCGGGATGGCTTTGAGAGCCGGCGCGAGCAACACGATGCAGAAGAGGCCATGCCCGAGGCGTTTACCGCACTTTCCATGTCGCTTGCCTCGGGACATTCGCTGGCTCAGGGCATGCGCTTTGTGGGCGCTCATGCGCAAGAACCGGTGCATACCGAGTTTTTGCGGGTGGCGGCGGCGATCGATTGCGGCATCTCGGCGACCGACGCGCTCGATGACTTGCTCGTGCGCATCGACGCCCCCGGTCTTTCGCTTGTGACCTTGGCGCTTAAGGTGTCACAGCGCACCGGCGCTCCGCTTGCCGACTTACTGTCCGAGGCGTCGAGCATGGTGGGGGAGCGCATTGAGCTCAAGCGCCGCCTGGATGTTAAGACGTCGCAGGCCCGCATGTCTGCGCATATGGTCGCGGCGATGCCGACGGGCATGTGCGC
>CABUBY010000023.1 GCA_902489955.1 uncultured Collinsella sp.
CTCGGCCGCGGCGGCCTGGCCTTGATTCCGACCGAGACCGTCTACGGTGTCGCCGTGGCAGTCAACGCCTTCTCGGACGCCGTGCCCCAAGATACAAGCGAATTCCCATCGTGGCCGCGCGATCCGCAGGCTGCCGCCAATGGCGCCGCAGTTCCTGCGCTCGGCACCGGCTATCGCCGTATCTTCACTCTCAAGCAACGTGAGCTCACGCAAACCGTCGCTTGGCTGGTCGATGGCGTCGAAGCACTCGACCGCTATGGCGTGGATATCCCGGAAGATGCCCGCGTACTCGCGCGACGATGCTGGCCGGGAGCCCTGACTATCGTGGTCAAGGCGGCCCCCTGCGTGCCGACCTTTATGCGTGCTGCCGACGACACCGTGGCCCTGCGCGCTTCGGCCTCTCCCGTGGTCCAAGCGCTCATCCGCGCCTGCGGCAGTCCCCTTGCCTGCACGAGCGCCAACACACACGGCGCGCCCTCGCCGGCAAGCTTTGCCGCCGTCGAAGGTCGCATCCTGGAGGGGGTCGATGTGGCCGTCGACGCCGGTGAGACCCCGTGTCGCGATGCCTCAACCATCGTGTCGTTTCAGCACGGCGAGCTCCAGATCCTGCGCCAAGGCGCGCTTCCCGCATCAGAGATCGAACGGGTCCTGTCCGACCCGATGCAATAGAAAGGTTTAAGCGATGTCGTTGAATCTAGGTAGCCTGGGTATGGAAGACGCCCCGTTTAGCTTTGGCGGTTCCTACATCATGGCGCTCGACTGCGGCACTACCTCGGTACTCGCGACCATCGTCGACGAGTACGGCTGCATCGTCGCCCAGGCGCGTCGTAGCGTCAAAACCAGCTTCCCGCGCCCCGGCTGGGTGGAGCAGGATCCCACGGAGGTGCTTGCCAGCCAGATCGGCGTGATGATGGAGGTTCAGTTTAAGAGCGGCATCCATTCTGACCGCATTGTCGCCATCGGTATCTCCAACCAGCGCGAGACCACGGTGGTGTGGGACCGCATAAGCGGCCAACCCATCTATAACGCCATCGTGTGGCAATGCCGCCGTACCGCGCCGGCGATCGACGCGTTGGTTGAACAGGGTTGCGAGGAGCTGGTGCGCTCCCGCACGGGACTCACGCTTGACCCGTATTTCTCGGCCTCCAAGGTGCAGTGGATTCTCGACAACGTCGACGGCGCACGCGAGAGCGCGGCGGCGGGCGACCTCATGTTTGGCACCATCGACACCTGGCTCATCTACAACCTCACCGGCGGCCAGGTCTTTGCCACCGACTACACCAATGCCAGCCGCACGGCACTCTTTAATATCCATACGCTCGATTGGGACGACGACCTGCTGGCGCTCTTTGACGTCCCACGTTCCATGATGCCCGAGGTTCGCTGGAGCTCGGGCGACTACGGCCGCGTCGCGAGCGACATCATGACCAACATGCCGCCCATCATGGGTGTGGCGGGCGACCAGCAGGCATCGCTGTTCGGTCACTGCTGCTTCTATCCCGGCCAGACCAAAAACACCTATGGCACGGGCTGCTTTATGCTCATGAACACCGGCGACGAGATCGTCGAATCCAAGAATGGCCTGGTCTCCACCATCGGTATCGCTGCGGACGGCAAAGTCAGCTATGCGCTCGAGGGCTCTATTTTTGCCGCCGGCTCAACGATGAACTGGCTTCGCAACAACATGGGCATCATCTCGAGTGTGAGCGAGTCCGCGCAACTCGCCGCTTCGATCAACGACAACGAGGGCTGCTACTTCGTCCCCGCCTTCGCTGGCCTGGGCGCTCCCTGGTGGGACCCGCGTGCCCGCGGTATCGTGTGCGGCCTGACCGGTGCCTCGAGTCGCGCGACCATTGTGCGTGCGGCCTGCGAGTCCATGGCCTACCAGAGTTATGACGTGCTGCGCGCCATGGAGCAGGACGTGGGACTTTCGATTGAGCGCCTGTCCGTCGATGGCGGCGCCTCACGCAACGAGTTCATCATGCAATTCCAGGCCGACCTGCTGGATATCCCCGTGCTGCAATGCGAGACGGTGGAGACCACGGCAATCGGTGCCGCGTACTTGGCGGGTCTTGCCGTCGGCTATTGGGAAGACCTTGAAGAGCTGGAGCAAAATGCCCAGATCGTTAGGACCTTCCTTCCCCATATGTCCGCCGAGCGTCGCGAGCAAAACCTTGCGGGCTGGCGTGATGCAGTCAAGCGCTCGCTCAGCACCGCACAGTAGGGCTGCGATGGGCTGCTCGATACAACAAACCGTTAAACTTATGCACGGCGCGCGGCAACAACATCGCCATGCGCCTTGTCAGCAAGGCCATCTTCCGGCCGCAACGAAAGGGGCAATCAACCCATGACCGTCACCTACGATACGTCCCGTGTGACCCTTGTCGATCACCCGCTCGTCCAGCATAAGCTGTCGATTCTGCGCGACAAAAACACCGGCACCAACCAGTTCCGCCAGCTCGTGCGCGAACTCGCACTTTTTGACGGCTACGAGGCCATGCGCGACCTGCCTATGGAAGACGTCGAGGTCGAGACCCCCATCACTACCGCCACGTTCAAACAGCTTGCCGGCAAGAAACTCGCCATCGTGCCCATCCTGCGTGCGGGCCTTGGCATGGTCGACGGTATCCTCGACCTGGTGCCCTCCGCTCGCGTGGGCCACATCGGCATGGAGCGCGACGAGGTCACCCACGAGCCGCACGAGTATTACTGCAAGATGCCCAAGGATATCGACCAGCGCATCTGCCTGGTCGTCGACCCCATGCTCGCCACGGGCGGTTCGGCCGAGATGGCCATCAGCTACCTGCGCGAGCGCGGTGTCAAGGATATCCGCATGCTGTGCATCGTCGCCGCGCCCGAGGGCCTCAAGTCACTGACCGAAAAGGACCCCGACGTACATATTTATACGTGCGCCATCGACGACCATCTCAACGAGGCCGCCTACATCGTTCCCGGCCTCGGCGACGCCGGCGACCGCATCTTCGGCACGCTCTAGTCGCTGGGCAAGGACGGCCGCGGCTGCAAATACGAAGAAACGGTGCGCGCGGTCGAACAAAAGGCGACCGCGCGCACTCCTGTTAACGGACGTTTTGCCCTGCAGGGTTCGAGAAAAACGTATTACCGTACCTGCGGCATAAAGAAGGTCTTAAGAAAACGAACAGGTGCGTATTAACCGATGCTTTTTCGGTTGTACTTTAGCGATTGGCTCGTACAATAGTCACCAATGTTTGGCGGGAACTGTTCTGTGAGGCGTTAAAAAGGAAAGTGAGGACGCCAGTGTTTCAGATAGCCGATCTGCTCGCTATCGTTGCAGGCGCCATCGCGGGCGCAATTGCCTTCCTTCCCTTTGTCTTTACGCTCAAGCCGGTTCTTGACGATAAGCAGAATGCGGACATGCTCAAGGGTATGGTGAGTCTGGCGGTCTCGGCAATCGCTCTGCTCGTCTTTACCTTGGTTGTGTTTGTGTTGTTCGGAGAGGCATTTCGCATGTTCCTCCTGGGCGAGGCGATCGGCTTCGTGGCCTTTATGGCCGCCTGCTCGGTTCGCGTCGCCAAGGCGTTGCGAGATCCTCATGAGGTCGAAAGGTAAGTCGTGGAAATTTTTGAAAAGCTGCCTGATGAGATTAATCATCTGGTCAGCGAGTTCAGCTCCACCCCTGTCGTGGGCGATCTGAGCTGCGGCATCACGCAGTACTCGTTTTGGCTGATCGTCTCCACGATCGTGCTCCTGATCGTCCTGGCCGTGTTCAAGAAGAAGCAGACTTTGGTTCCCAAGGGCTTCTTCGTCAACGGTTTCGAGTACATCATCGAGTACGTCGAGAACGATATCGGCAAGGGTGTCGTGGGTGAGAACTGGAAGAAGCACTTCCCGTTCCTGTGCTCGCTTTTCCTGTTCATCCTGATCAATAACATGATCGGCCTGATCCCGGGAATGAAGCCCGGCACCGGCGCAATCGGCTCCACCGCCGCGCTCGCCATCTTCGCCTTCGTGTACTTCATCTACTACGGATGCAAGGCTCACGGCGTGATCGGCTACATCAAGAGCCTCGCCCCGCAGGGCGTGAGCTTCCCGATGAACGTGCTCGTGTGGGTCGTCGAGCTCTTCTCGACCTTCCTGCGCCTCATCACGCTCGCCGTCCGTCTGTTCTGCAACATGTTCGCAGGACACGTGGTCATGGGCTCGTTCGCCATCATGGCGAGCATGTTCATGCAGCCGCTGCTTCAGCAGGTTTCCGCGGCCCACGCCGTCGGCGCCCTGCCTTCGCTGGCCTGGCTTGCCATCCTCATCCTGATCTATGCGATCGAGCTTGTGGTCGGCGCCATCCAGGCTTACGTCTTCACGGTCCTTACCGCCGTGTATGCCTCCGAGGCAGAGGAGGTCGCGGAGGAGGAGTAGTCTTCCGTTCGCGCCTTAAAGGTAAGGCAATTCGTTAAACCGCCGGTGCCCGTACCCATGGAGCCCGGCAGTTATAAAAAGGTTATCCTGCGTGAAATAAGACACGCACGACAAAGGAGGAATCGTGGGAGTTATCGGTTACGGTCTCGGTGTTATCGGCGCTGGTCTTGCTATCGGCCTGTCTGCTCTGGGTGCTACGGGTGCTATGGCCCGTCAGCCTGAGGTCCAGGGCCGCGTGTTCACCGTCTTCATCATGGGCTCCGCTTTCGGCGAGGCTCTGGCTCTGATCGGCTTCGTTGTCGCGCTGATCGTTAAATAGCACGGAGCGTCAAGTATGAATCTTTCATCCCAGAAGAGCGCGATCGCACTCTCCGCGTCCGCGGCCGCGCTGCTCATGCCGGTTTCCGCGTTCGCCGAGGACGGCGCCGCCGGTGCGGACATCCTCATCCCTAAGATGGCGGAGTTCATCCCGGCGCTTATCGCCTTCCTGATCATCTGGATCGTGCTGGCCAAGGTCGCCCTGCCGGGCATCATGAAAACCATGGAGGAGCGCGGCAAGAAGATCGAGGAGAGCCTCGACGAGGCCGAGAAGACCAAGCAGGAGGCTATCGCCAAGCGCGCTGAGTCCGACTCGATCGTCACCGACGCCCGTCGTCAGGCTGCCGACATCGTTCTCGAGGCCCGTAAGGACGCCGAGTCCGAGCGCGCCCGTATCATCGAGGCTGCTCACAAGGAGGCCGAGGAGATCATCGCCAAGGCCCATACGACCGTCGAGGACGAGCGCAAGTCCATCTACGCCGGTGCCGCGAGCTCCATCGCCGACCTGTCCGTTGCCGTCGCCACCAAGATCGTGGGCGAGGCACTCGAGGACGATGCCGAGCAGAAGAAGCTCATCGAGCGCTACATCCAGGAAGCAGGTAGCCTGAATGCCGACTAGCCGCTATCAGGACAAGGTGCTCGAGACCTACGCGCGTTCCCTTTTGGAAGCCGCCAAGGCCGAGAACCATGTGTTCGAGGACCTCGAGATGATCGAGCGCTTGGCTTCTGCCAGCCCCGAGATCATCGCCGTGCTCGACACCATGTCCAAGCGCGACCAGCTCGACCTTCTTCCCAAGGTGGCAGCTGCCTTTAAGTATGTTGCCGAGGAAGACGAGGATGTAGTGGGCGTGACCGTCACCACGGCGATCCCGCTCGACGACGAGCTGCGTCAAACCATCACTAAGAAATGCGAGCAGGACTTCGGCCGCAAGGTATTCCTTATCGAGCAGGTCGACCCGTCTATCGTGGGCGGCCTGGTGCTCGAGGCCCGCGGCGAGCGTCGTGACATTTCCGTCAAGACGCAGTTGCGCATCGCGCAGGAGACCCTCGCAAACTCTGCTAATTCGTACGGAGGTGAAGCCTAATGTCCGAAACCCTCAATGCCCAGGATATCGCCAAGAAACTGCAGGAGCAGCTCACGAGCCTCTCCGCGACGGTCGATACGCATGAGGTTTCAACGGTCGACGAGGTAGGCGACGGCATCGCGCGCGTCTCCGGCCTTAAGAGCGCCATGGCAGGCGAGCTTCTGGAGTTCAAGAGCTCCGATACCGGTGAGACCGTCTTCGGCCTTGCCCAGAACCTTGACCGTGACGAGGTCGGCGCCGTTCTGTTTGGTGCCGTCGACTCCATCAAGGAAGGCGACGAGTGCCGCACCACTGGCCGCATTATGGATATCCCTGTGAGCCGCGCCATGCTCGGCCGCGTCGTCAATCCGCTCGGCCAGCCCATCGACGGCCTGGGCGACATCGTCGCCACGCACCGTCGCCCCATCGAGTTCAAGGCCCCCGGCGTCATCGACCGTACCCCGGTGTGTGAGCCGGTTCAGACCGGTCTGCTCGCTATCGACTCCATGGTGCCTATTGGCCGCGGTCAGCGTGAGCTCATCATCGGCGACCGTAAGACCGGTAAGACCGCCATCGCCATCGACGCTATCCTCAACCAGCGCGGCAAGGGCATGGTCTGCATCTATGTCGCCATCGGCCAGAAGGCCTCCACGGTTGCCAACATCCGCGAGACCCTCGCTCAGCACGGTGCGCTCGACTACACCATCATCGTTTCGGCCACCGCTGCCGATTCCGCCCCTATGCAGTACATCGCGCCTATGGCCGGTGCCGCTATCGGCGAGTTCTTCATGTACAACGGCGAGGACGGCAAGCCCGCCAGCGAGACCAACCCCGGCGGCCACGTGCTCGTCATCTACGACGACCTGTCCAAGCAGGCTGTGGCCTACCGTCAGATGTCGCTGACGCTGCATCGTCCGCCCGGACGCGAGGCCTATCCTGGCGACATCTTCTACCTGCACTCTCGTCTGCTCGAGCGTGCAGTCAAGATGTCCAAGAAGAACGGCTACGGCTCCATGACGGCTCTGCCGATCATCGAGACCCAGGACGGTGACGTCTCGGCCTACATTCCGACCAACGTCATTTCCATTACCGATGGTCAGATCTACCTGCAGTCCGAGCTCTTCTTCCAGGGCCAGCGCCCGGCAGTCGACGTGGGCATTTCCGTGTCCCGCGTCGGTGGCGATGCGCAGACCAAGGCCATGAAGCAGGTCGCCGGCAACCTCCGTCTGGACCTTGCTTCGTACCAGGAGCTCGCCGGCTTCACGCAGTTCGGCTCCGACCTCGACGAGGCTACTCAGAAGCAGCTGACCCATGGTGCCCGCATGACCGAGCTCCTGAAGCAGCCGCGTTACAAGCCGTTTGAGGTTGGCGAGCAGATCGTTACGCTGTTCGCTGGCAACGAGGGCTTCCTGGATGACCTGGAGATCGCCGACGTGCTGCCTTTCCGTGCCGAGCTCATCGAGTACATGGACAATGGCTTTGGCTCGCTGCTCGACAAGGTTCGCGCCAAGAAGATCGACGACGACACCAAGGCCGAGCTCTTGCGTGTCATCGGTGACTTCAAGCAGCAGTTCATGGCCAAGCACCATGCCGATACGACTGGATCAGAGGAGAACTAAGCCCTATGGCCAACCTTCGCGACATTAAGAAGCGAATCTCCTCGGTTACCACGACCAAGCAGATCACGCGCACGATGGAGATGGTCTCTACGGCCAAGATCCGTCGTGCCCTCGATCGCTCCAAGCAGGCCGAGCCCTATAAGGAGGCGCTGACCGACGTCATGTTGACGGTCGCCGGCGACGCTTCCTGTTCGGGCACCGATCCCATGCTGCAGAAGCATGAGAGCGTCAAGCATGGCCTGATTGTCGTTATTGCCTCGGACCGCGGCCTTGCCGGCGGTTTCAATACGACGGTGGAGCGCACGGCCGAAAAGCTCGCCGCTTCTTGGGCGAACGACGGCATCGAGTGCGAGATCATCGCGTGTGGGCGCAAACCGGCCACGTATTTCCGTGACCGCGCAAACGTCGTCATGCACTTTGAGGGCAACTCCTCTGAGCCCGATTTCAATCAGGCCCGCATGATCTCCTCTCATATCTGCGATGCGTATCGTGCCGGTGAGCTTGACCGTGTCGAGCTTGTCTACCACCACGCCAAGAACCGCGTGGATCAGGAGCTTCGCGTCGAGCATCTGTTGCCGCTCGACCCCGAGATGATCGCTATGGCCCACGGTCCGCGTAAGAACGAGACCGACGCCCCTAAGCGCATCTCGTCCACGTTCGAGTTCGTGCCCTCTCCCGAGCATGTTCTCGGCAAGCTTGTGCCGTCTTATATCCTGACGGTCATCTACCAGGCCCTGATCGATTCGGCGGCTGCCGAGCAGGGTGCACGCCGCAAGGCCATGCACTCCGCGACGGAAAACGCCACCGCGATCATCTCGACCCTTACCCGCACGTATAGTCGCGTGCGCCAGGCTTCGATCACGACCGAGATTAACGAGATCGTCGGCGGAGCCTCAGCATTGGAGGAACAGTAATGGCTAATAACACCGTAAAGCTTGCGGTCGAGGAAGCCACCAAGAAGACGACTGCCGGTGATGGTCGCATCGTGCGAATCATCGGCCCTGTCGTCGACGTCAAGTTTGACGGCGCGGTACCCCCGATCTACAACGCGCTCACGGTCGAGGCCGAGACCCCGATCGGTCACCTGAGCACGATCCTCGAGGTCGAGAGCCAGCTTCCGGGCGGCGTTGTCCGCACGGTCGCCATGTCCTCGACCGACGGCCTGCAGCGCGGTCTCATCGCCACCGATACCGGTGAGCCCATGAAGATGCCGGTCGGCCCCAAGACGCTCGGCCGTATTTGGAACGTCATGGGCAAGCCCGTCGACGGCAAGCCCATGCCCGAGGTGGAGGAGTTCTACCCCATCCACCATGCAGCGCCCCGTTTCGACGAGCTCACCACCAAGACCGAGATCTTCGAGACCGGCATTAAGGCTGTCGACCTGCTCGAGCCCTACATCCGTGGCGGCAAGACAGGCCTGTTCGGCGGCGCCGGCGTCGGCAAGACCGTTTTGATTCAGGAGCTCATCAACAACCTCGCCCAAGAGCACGGTGGCACCTCGGTGTTCACCGGCGTCGGCGAGCGTACCCGCGAGGGCACCGACCTGTTCCTCGAGATGAGCGAGTCTGGCGTTATCGACAAGACCTGCTTGGTCTATGGTCAGATGAACGAGCCGCCCGGAGCGCGTCTGCGCATCGGTCTGGCCGGCCTTACCACCGCTGAGTATTTCCGTGATCGCGGCCAGGACGTTCTGCTGTTCATCGACAACATCTTCCGCTTCTCCCAGGCAGGTTCCGAGGTTTCCGCACTGCTGGGCCGTATGCCGTCCGCCGTTGGTTACCAGCCCACGCTGGCAACCGAGATGGGCGACCTCCAGGAGCGCATTACCTCGACCAAGACGGGCTCCATTACCTCCGTCCAGGCTGTCTACGTCCCCGCAGACGACCTGACCGACCCGGCGCCTGCCACGACGTTTACGCACCTCGACGCCACCACGGTTCTTTCGCGTAGCATTTCGTCGCTCGGCCTGTTCCCGGCTATCGACCCGCTCGCATCTTCCTCCGACGCTCTCGATCCCTCGATCGTCGGCGAGGAGCACTACCGTGTCGCCGTCAAGGTCCAGGAGCTCCTGCAGGAGTACTCCGACCTTCAGGACATCATCGCCATTCTGGGTATGGACGAGCTGTCCGAGGAGCAGCGCCTTACGGTCAACCGTGCCCGTAAGATTCAGCAGTTCCTCTCGCAGTCCTTCCACGTCGCCGAGAAGTTCACCGGCAACCCCGGTGTCTACGTCCGCGTCGAGGATACCGTCCGCTCTTTCGCCGAGATTGTCGACGGCAAGGCCGATGACCTGCCCGAGCAGGCTTTCCGCTATGCTTCCACGATTGAGGACGTGCGCGAGCGCGCCCGCAAGATGGGGGAGAAGTAGGTTATGCGTATCCGCATCGTGTGCCCCGTGAGCTGCGCCTATGAGGGCGACGCTGCGTTTGTGTCGATTCCGTCCACGGATGGCGAGTTTGGCGTCCTGCCTGCTCACTCCAGCGAGATCTGCACGATCGACCGCGGTTACGTTCGCGTTTCCGATAAGGCCATGGGCACTGTCGACCACACGTTTGCCGTGGCCGGCGGCTATGCCCAGGTTGCGGACGATGTCGTGACCGTTCTCGCCGAGCGCGCTTGCGATTTGGCGACCGTCGATGCCGACAAGCTTAAAGCTGATATTCAAGGTTTTGAAGAGAAGCTGGGTAATTTGTCGGAGGATGATGCACGCCGCGCCTACCTCTATAATGAAATCGCATGGTGTAAGCTCAAGCTTGCCCAATAGTCAAACGATTTAGCGTTCGACCATTTGCGAACACATCATGCCCGGGATGGCTCAGCCATCCCGGGCATGCTTTTTGAAAGGGTAGACCTTGGATATTATCCGCGTTGAGGGTGGCCACGCCATCGGAGGCTCCGTGCCCGTTTCGGGCGCCAAGAACTCCGCACTCAAACTCATGGCGGCAACGCTTCTGGCGCCGGGCAAGACGACGCTGCAGAACGTGCCCGATATTTCCGATGTCCACGTGATGGGCAAGGTGCTCAAAGGCATGGGCGCTACGATCGATGTTCTCGACGAGCACACGCTCGAGATTGATACCTCTCAGGTCGATTCTTGGGAGGCCCCCTACGAGCTCGTCGCCAAGATGCGTGCTTCCACCGCCGTGATGGGACCCCTGCTGGGCCGCTTCCATCGCGCCAAGATCGCCATGCCGGGCGGCTGCAACCTGGGTGCTCGCAAGATCGATATGCACATTCTTGGTCTCGAGGCCCTGGGCGTAGAGTTCGATACCGCCCACGGCTACATCAACGCTAATGCGCCCCAAGGTCTGCGCGGTACCACCGTCACGCTCGAGTTCGCCAGCGTCGGTGCGACCGAGAACCTCATCATGGCATCCGTGCGCGCGCAGGGCACCACGGTTATCGACAATGCCGCCCGCGAGCCCGAGATCGTCGATCTCGCCAACATGCTCAACGAGATGGGCGCCAAGATTGTCGGCGCGGGTACGCCCGTCGTGACCATCGAGGGCGTGGAAGAACTGCATCCTGTTACCCATCGCGTAGTGGGCGACCGCATCGAGGCCGGTACCTTTATCGTTGCCGGTGCGTTGATGGCCGACGATCGTGGTGTCGATGTCACGGGCTTTTGCCCCATTCACTTGGGCATGGTGCTCAAGAAGATGGAGCTCATGGGTATCGACTGCGAGCGCGTCGAGGATGGCGTCCATGTAAACCGTGCCGAGCGTATCAAGCCGGTCGACATCCAGACGCTTCCGTTCCCCGGCTTCCCGACGGACATGCAGGCGCAGATTATGGTGCTCTCCGCCCTTGCCGACGGCAGTTCCGTTATTACCGAGAACATCTTCGAGAATCGCTTTATGTTTGCCTCTGAGCTGGTGCGCATGGGTGCCGACATTCGTATCGAGAGCCATCATGCCATGATTCATGGCGTTAAGGGCTTCTCGGGTGCACAGGTTACCTCGCCCGATCTGCGTGGCGGAGCGGCCCTCGTCGTAGCGGGCTTGATCGCCGACGGGACGACCGAGGTTTCGGCCATCCATCACATCAAGCGCGGCTACGAGCAGTTTGTCGAAAAGCTGCAGGCGCTCGGCGCGCATGTCGAGCATGCTTCCGTCCCCGATCCCGTCATCTACTAATACAGGTTGCCTATGTTTAATAAAAAGCCCCTCGCGGATACCACCGCCCGAAGACCCTCAACTGGTGCGCAGGCCAAGATCTACAGTCGCGATAACGTGGCTCGCTATTCCGAGCGCGCTCGTCAACGTCGTCGTAGCCACACGATTCGTCACGTCGCGCTCATTGTCGTGCTTGGTGTGCTGCTGAGTGCCACTACCGCTGCCGGCCTGTGGTTTGCCACCATTATGGGCAAGCTCGGCGATTCTAATGTCATTACCGACAATCTGCGTCGGGTTCTGGTTGACACCGATGAGGCAAAGGATCCGTTCTACGTGCTGCTTCTTGGCACCGACGGCCGTCCGGGCGAGGATACGTATCGTGCCGACTCGATTATCCTGGCACGCATCGACCCCACGCAAAAGCAGGCGACGCTCATTTCCGTTCCGCGCGACACCAAGGTCGAGTACAAGGGCGAGACCATGAAGATCAACGCCTGCCATACCGTTGGCGGCGCCGAGGCCATGGTCGAGGCGGTCAACGAGCTGTGCGGTGTTCAGATTTCCCACTATGCCGAGGTCAGCTTCGACGGTATGCAGGCGCTGATTGATTCGGTTGGCGGTATCGACATTAACGCAACCGATGATGTTGACGACCCCGAGCACCTGGATATTAAGATTACCGCTGGCCAGCAGCATATGGACGGTGCCACCGCCCTTACCTATGCCCGCTGCCGCTACACCTATGCCGACGGCGATTACACGCGCATGCGCCACCAGCGTCAGGTGCTTGGCGCCCTTGCCAACCAGATTCTCAATAACTTCGATGCCACGAAGATTTTTGGCCTGGTTAATTCGCTGTCCGATATGCTCGTAACCGATATGAGCGTTCAGGATATCGTGGCTACGGTCAACGCCATGCGCGGTATGGATGTCGACGGTATCTACTCGGCCAACCTGCCCTCGTACGCCGACGACAGCACCATGATCGACGGTGTGAGCTACGTCTTTGTCTACGAGGACGAGCTCAAGGAAATGATGGAGCGCGTCGATGCCGGCAAGGATCCCAAGGGTCCCAACACCATGGGTCTTTCCGACGGTTCCAGCTCTACGATCGGCGACCTGAACAACAACACGTCTGACGACTACGCAAACGGTACCGCAACCTCATCGGTCAGCTCTGACGATTCCGATGACTCAAGCGATTCGAGCGATTCGGACTACTACGAAGAGCCCACCGGCGACGGCAACGGCTACGAAGCCAACTATTAGAGTTACGCGGTTTTACCAAACCGCATAACCGCTTGACGCTGCGCGGGCCGCATTTGGACAATCTGACGTTCAACTTCAAGGGCGCGACCAGAAGGTCAGCGCCCTTTCGTTTCACGTCACCTTGTCTCAAATGCGACCCGCTCGCTGTCGTTGCCAAAACACCGGCATTTCTTTGGTTGTCAACAAAACATCGGTGTAGTCATTGGGGACGTTCTTAAACGACTACCTTGCATCAATCTAAATAAGTTGCGGTGAGATAGTTCTTGAATTGGCCTTTTTGGGCTAAACAGGAACTATCTCACCGCAACTGCGTTGAGCGTTTTTTTGGCGGCTGGTTTACTTGCTCGCGAACAGCCAGACTAGGATGATCACCAGGATTGCGGCGACGATGCAGACGATGGCGCCGGTGAATTTGATGCGTGAGTCGCGGGTGCGCTCGCGCACCGCGTCCTCGGTGGCCTCGAGCTGGGCGACTTCTCGCTCGGTCTCGGCGTGTTCGGCTTTGTCTCGGGCCAAGGATCCTGCAAGCGACTCAGTGATCTCTGGATGGTCATGTACCTCGGTCGCCTGCTCGATGATCGACTGTGCATGTGCGGCATCTGCTTGGGCGTTGGCGATGCTTTGCTCTTGGTCGCGGCGTGCCTTGTCCTCGGCGGCGATCTTCTCGCGCAGTTCGCGCTGGCGCGTCGTGGCGGCAGTTTTCGCCGTCTGCAGCTCGTCGCGCGCGGCATCAGCCTCAGTCGTCACGGCTTGGTGCGCGCGTTTGGCTTCGGCAATGGGGGCTTGAGCCTGCTCGACGGCCTGCTCGGCTGCGGCAAGCGAGTGCTCAAGGTCGGCGGTGATGCGCGGGACATCTTCTTCGGCTTTACGCAGGGCATCTGCCGTGTCGGAGATCTGCATCGAGAGCTCGCTGGTGCGCACCGTATAGTTGGCGGGATTTGCCGAGGGATTGCGTTGCAGCTCGGCATACTCATGACGCAGCGTCTCGAGCTGGGCGCGCGTGGCGTCGACGGTTTGTTGTGCGGCGGCAATGCCGGCGTCTCGCTCGGCCTGCACCTTGTCGCGGATGCGCTTGGAATCCTCAAGACGTCGAACGAGGCGGTTGCCGGTCTCGCGCGAGCTTGCCTCGCGGGCCTCCACGGCGTCGAGCGCGGCCTTCAGGCGGAGCTCAGTCACGTCATCCTCTGTCTTCATTTGTTCGAGCTGACTCTTGAGCTCTGTCGCTTTGGCGGCGTGGGCATCACGGTCAATCTCGGCTGCCGCAGCGGTCTTTTGCGCTGTGGCGATCGCCTGACGCTGGTCGGCGACGATCTGCTCGTAGCGGCCTGCGATATCCTGGCGCGTCTCGAGTTCCTCGGCCTGATCGGCAATGCGCTGCTCAAGTTCGGCCAGGTGGGCGCGGGCATCGGCAAGTGCCTTTTTCGCGGCGTTCATCTCGCGCATGGCCGAGGCACCCTGGGCGATAAAGGTGCCCACGGCGTTCGCAGTGTTCGAGACGGCGGTCCCTAGATCGCGGCTCGCGGCGGGGGAGTGCGGAGCGGTCGGGCGAGGCGGCGTCCGCATCGGCAGCCTGCGGCGCGGCGATATTGCCGGTACCGCCCTCGACCACAGAAAAGCCTGCTGCGTGCGGATCGACCGCATCGGCGCCAATCGTGGGGTGCTCGAGCTGCAGAAACGAGGGCATGGTGCTGCCCTGGTCGGCAACCGGAGTCTCGCCGGGCACAAAGGTCGAGGCCGCCTCGGCGGCCTCCTCTTCCTCGGCATCAATATCGGCATCGGCGACGGCGTCTTTCATCGCTTTGACAGCATCCATCATGGAGTCCATGACGGCATCGAGCTCTTCTTCCGAAGACACCTCGATGGGGCCCGCTGCTTGCGGGGCGGGTTCCGTATCGGGCTCGGCGTCGTTCGACTCCGACTGCTCGCCTTCGTCATGCTCGACAGTATCGTCTGTGTCTGTTGCCTTGTCCGCATCGGCGTGCGCATCTGCGGTGGCGGGCGCATCGGTGGAGGCGTCGATGCAGGTGGGAGTATCGCAGTCGTCGACGGCGTCTGCGGAATGATCAATATGCTGCTGAGTCTGGGGGTCCAGCTCGTCTGTCATAGGCATGTGCTCCTCATCGTTGTTTGTCACCCTATGATAAAGTCTCGCGCCGACATCCCGCGCGCCGCAGCAAAGTTTCAAAACGTGTTCGATGGCTCGATCTGATAACAACAACTCGGCCGCTTTATCCAGTTTGTACTTGACAATCCCTTCGCCGAATGACGTTGCGCCGTTCGCCTGCTGCGGTCTTTATTTTTCACTTGAACACGCTAAAGTTGCATTTCAGCTTTTGGCGCGTGAAGTTGGATACGCGCAGTCGGCGGGCGTGCCCGTCGCGATTCGAAAGGACTTTGTATGGGACTTTTCACTGGTAAGACCGTGATCGTCACCGGCGGCGGCAAGGCCACGCTCAAGGACGGTTCCGCTGGCTCCATCGGTTACGGCATCGATATCGCTTTTGCCAAGGAGGGCGCAAACCTCGTCATTACCGGCCGCAACGTTGCCAAGCTCGAGGCTGCCAAGGAGTCCCTCGAGGCCGAGTACGGTGTCAAGGTTCTGCCTGTCCAGGCCGATGTTTCGGCTGGTCAGGACAACGAGGCTGTCGTCCAGAACGTTATCGACAAGGCCATTGAGGAGTTCGGCCGCATCGACGCCGTCGTCAACAATGCTCAGGCCAGCGCCTCGGGTGTGACCATCGCCGACCACACCATGGATCAGTTTAACCTGGCCATTTATTCCGGTCTGTATGCCACCTATCTGTACATGCAGAAGGCCTATCCGCACCTGAAGGAGACCAAGGGTTCCGTGGTCAACTTTGCCTCGGGCGCCGGC
This sequence comes from uncultured Collinsella sp., assembly GCA_902489955.1. Classification (GTDB taxonomy): domain Bacteria; phylum Actinomycetota; class Coriobacteriia; order Coriobacteriales; family Coriobacteriaceae; genus Collinsella. The sequence continues at coordinate 15,656 of CABUBY010000023.1, forward strand.
CTGTTTGGCAACTATGGTCAGTGCAGCTATGCCGCCGCCAAGGAGGGCATCCGTGGTCTGACTCGCGTTGCCGCCAACGAGTGGGGCAAGGACGGCATCAACGTCAATATCGTTTGCCCGCTTGCTTGGACCGCCGCGCTCGAGAACTTCCAAGATGCCTATCCCGAGGCGTTCAAGGCCAACGTCCACATGCCGCCGGCGGGTCACTACGGTGACGTCGAGAAGGAAATCGGCCGCGTTGTCGTTCAGCTCTGCGGTCCCGACTTTAAGTATATGAACGGCGAGACCGTCACCCTCGAGGGTGGCATGGGCCAGCGTCCTTAGGGGTTCCGCCGTTCTACCGAACGGCGGACCGGCCGACGCTGCGCGGTCACCAGAGCGACAACTTGTCATTCAAAGAGGGCGGCATGACCAGAAGGTCTATGCCGCCCTCTTTTCATGCCAATTTGTTCGCCCTGGCGACCGCTCGCTGATGTTGTCAGAGCATCGGCGTTACCAGAGCATCGGCGTTGCCGGCACTTGGGGACAGTCCCTGAGTGCCGGCAGATTGGGGCACTCATTTGCAAGATGGCGCTGAAGACTGTCCCCAACGTCTAGTCGTTTAAGACTGTCCCCAACGACTACCCAACGACTAGCGCGGGAACCTGATCCTAATGCACTAGTTTCTGTCGAGTCGGTGCTTCTTGCGGGTTGCCCGTATAATGGTTTGCGTATGAACCGCAACCAAGGAGTTCCAGTTTATGGACCAGAACCTTTTTAAATTCGACCTGATTGCCGAGGATCCGACGACGCACGCGCGTGCCGGCGTACTGCACACCCCGCACGGCGACATCGGGACGCCGATTTTTATGCCCGTGGGCACCAAGGCAAACGTCAAGGGCATTCCTACCGAGACTGTCAAGAAGCTCGGCGCCCAGATCGTGCTCGCCAATACCTATCATCTGTCCATGCGTCCCGGCGAGGACACCATCGCCGAGCTGGGCGGCCTGCACAAGTTCATGAACTGGCACGGCCCCATCCTCACCGACTCGGGCGGTTTCCAGGTCTTCAGCCACAACGATGCCGTCAAGCTCACCGACGAGGGCGTGCGCTTTATCGTCAACGATTACGACGGCCGCCACGTGTTTTGGACGCCCGAGGACAACATGGAAATCGCCATGAAACTCGGCTCCGATATCTGCATGCAGCTCGACCAGTGCCCGGGCTATCCCGCCACGCGCGCCTACGTTGAGCGCGCCGTTGAGCTGTCGAGCATGTGGGCCGAGCGCTGCTATAAGGCGCATACCCGCGATGACCAGGCGCTCTTTGGCATCGTTCAGGGCGGCATGCACCTGGATCTGCGCCTGCGTTCGCTGCGCCATCTGGAGGAGTGCGGCGACTTCCCGGGCTATGGTATCGGTGGCTATTCGGTGGGCGAGGATCACGAGACCATGTTCGAGACCCTGGCGCCGCTCGTGAGCGAGTACATGCCCAAGCATAAGCCGCGCTACCTGATGGGAGTCGGCAACCCCACCACGCTCGTACGCGGCGTGGGCGTGGGCATCGACATGTTCGACTGTGTGCTGCCGACGCGCACCGGCCGCATGGGTACGGCGTTCTCCAGTGAAGGTCGCCTTAACTTCCGCAACGCGCGTTTTGCGCACGACGACGGCCCCATCGATCCCACCTGCACCTGCCCGGTGTGCACGGGCGGCTACAGCCGCGCGCTCATTCGCCACATGGTCACGCAGAAGGAGATGCTCGGCGGCATTCTGCTGTCGATGCACAA